>JANLRK010000344.1:0-16268 GCA_031361585.1 Pirellula sp.
CATTTGAATTCGTCAAGCTTAGGTCGACGGAATAGCTGAAAGCAGATTTTGCACCATGTTCGATCGCCACTGCTTTCGCGCATTCCAGCCTAACCAGATCGCGACCAATGATGACGAGATCGGCATTTTGCTGAGCGGCCGCAATGACCAACTGCAATCCCCGCCCGGACGTGCCGCCGCAGACAACGATGCTTCGTCCGGTCCACGGTCCGACATTTTCCATTCAATAAGTTCCACAATCGAGGGGTCGGGTCCATCCCTCGCTTGCGCGTCGGGCTCGTATTTAGGCCGTAGATTCTAAGATCGCACACAGTTTACCATTCTCCGACAAAAAGCAAATCGCCTTACTGCCATAGCCAAAGGATCCCAAAATCTAGACAATACCCCGAACGTCTGCGAAAGGATCGCATACCGAATCTACTTTTCAAAGCATCGATACAATGTCAAGAAACACGCTAACCGAAGCCCGAACCAAGATTATTGCCACGGTTGGCCCGGCTTGCGAGGACGAAGCCATACTGGCCGAGCTTGTGGTTCATGGTGTCGACGTATTTCGAATCAACGCGGCCCATGGAACTCAAACGGACTTTGCTCGAGTCATGGGCAAAATCCAACGCGTGCGCGAGGTAACCGGCTTTCCCGTCGGCGTATTGCTCGATTTAGCAGGCCCGAAGATCCGACTAGGAAAATTGTTGCAAGATCCATTGGAAGTGGACGTTGGAGCCGAATTGACCTTTATTCGCGGCGATGTACCAGGTTCACCGACCGAGCTGACGAGCAACTACCCAAAATTAGTGGACGAGTTGCGAATCGGTGATCCGGTCATGTTGGCGGACGGTATGATTTCCATGCACGTAGTCGACAAACAACGTGACCGCGTTCGATGTTTGGTCTCGGTCCGAGGAACCATTCGGTCCAAGCAAGGGATCAATTTGCCAGGTACTTCACTCTCCGTTTCCTCCATGCGACCCGAGGACGTGGACAACGCTTTGTGGGCAGCTAAGAACGAAGTCGACTTCATCAGCCTCTCCTTTGTCCGCTCCGCTCAAGATGTTTCGTCGCTTAAGAATCTGCTCGCCTCCATGGATGCTCAAGCCCTGGTGATCGCAAAAATCGAAAAACGCGAAGCCTTGGAATGCCTGGAAGATATCGTGGATGCTGCCGACGGAGTCATGGTGGCGCGAGGCGATCTGGGGGTGGAAATTGATGTAGCGGATACCCCCGTTGCACAAAAGAGAATTATTCAGGTCTGCCGCGAACGACTCAAGCCGGTCATCGTTGCCACTCAAATGTTAGAAAGCATGCATCACAATCGTCGGCCTACCCGCGCTGAAGCCAGCGACGTGGCGAATGCGATATTGGATGGGGCTGATGCTTGCATGCTCAGCGGCGAAACTGCCATCGGTGATTTTCCAATCGTTACCGTCGACACCATGAATCGCATCATGCTCAGCACGGAAAAGATGCTGAAAACCCAACCACAAGACTCAAAGACCCGCTTTTTCTCGCGCGTACACCCTGTCACCGCTGCCGTCACTCACAACGCTGCGAATATCGCAGAAGCCATCGATGCCAGGCTCGTCGTTGTGGCAAGCCGAACGGGTGGGACTGCATGGGTCAAATCCAAACAAAGAAACTACATTCCGACCCTCGGTGTCAGCGATTCAGACCATACGCTTCGTCGTATGTGCCTGTTTTGGGGCATCATGCCGCACAAAGTTAGGAATCTCGACAATCCCGAGGCACTCTTCGACGAAGTGACGAAGTGGGCGGTTGGAAGCGGAATGCTCGAAGCGGGAGACCGGGTCGTCTACGTTACCGGAACGGGGCTGATCAACAACACCCACAATTTGCTCGTCGTTCATGAAGTTCCGAAAACGGTTTGATTCGAAGCCGGCCCGCCGCTGCCGCGGGTTAAACAAGTCGCAAGTGTCGCCAACCCATGTTTAACCGATCGAGGCCCTCAAGCCTCTCAATGAGATCACGGAACTTTCGAAGTCAGATGCGAAAGCTGCAGAATATTATCCGGCAGTGTTGCAGCGGATCATTTATGCACTGGCAGCATCGGATGGCGCGGTTTGGCTTGTAGACACCGATGGCGGCATGCGATTGGCCCATCAGATCCAGATGGATCCTAGCTTGATGCAGGCTAACAATCCAGAAGCCATGTTGCATGGACGGCTCTGACCCCTTTTCCTGGCTTCCACAGTTGGACGTCGACGAATCTTCGGGATGGACGAACGGGTGTCCGTCGATAACGCAATCTCGGTGGCCATGCGTCTGGCACGTTCCGAGATGGCTCCTTCTGCGTTGGCTTGCAGTTTCAAAGCGATGCGTTTGACAAGCCACCGTTTGTTGCGAGCGTTCGTTTCTTCGCCGAACCGTTTCGCGGTAGCGTTTGCACAAATCGTTTCCCAATACGCGGACCAACGCCGCCACTTCTTTGGCAACATAAAGTGCCATGAGCTCTCCTTTTTGAAAAGGTTCTACCGATCGTTAACTTTGGCATCGGCAAGATCGCGAAACCGATACAATCCGATTTGTCGACCGTCAGGGTCGGCAATGTTTTCTCAATTGGAACTCTCGTACCTGCATTTCGCGTTTTATGCAGTATTTTTCTAAAGCATTTTAGAAAAACATTGTACGGCTAGTCTTTGCCACCAACGGGTCATTGCCACCAACGGGTCTTTGCCACCAACGAGTCTGTTCATGAACAATACGCTCGCTCATCGCCTTACCGTTTTGTTGTTTGCATCGACCATCTTCGTGTCCGCGTTTCTACTATTCCAAGTTCAACCGATCATGGGCAAGTACATTTTGCCTTGGTACGGTGGTAGTCCAGGCGTATGGACCACATGCATGCTTGTATTCCAGGTGCTTCTGTTTGGCGGATATGCTTATGCGCACGTCTTGAATCGCGTTTTGGTTCTGCGTTCGCAAATTGCATTGCATTGCGGGTTGCTACTATTGGCAATGTTGACGTTACCAATTACTCCATCGAGCGATTGGAAACCCGCAGGAGCTGAGTCCCCAACATGGATGATCATGCTTCTGCTATGTTGCAAAGTTGGTGCCCCCTATTTCCTATTGTCCTCAACCGGACCACTTCTACAGTCTTGGCTCGGCCAGTCCAAAATCATAGAGCATCCGTACAGGCTCTATTCATTGTCCAACGTCGGATCAATGCTCGCACTGCTCTCCTTTCCGTTCTTGATCGAGCCGGCATTTTCGTCGTCGATGCAGTCCAGTATTTGGTCCATCGCGTTTGGGATTTTTGCAATTGCATGCAGTCTGTCAGGATGCGCTCTATTTCGTTCTCGCAAGGCAACACCCTGCGAAGCAAAGGCATCATTCCGAGTCGAATGCCCTACGATCTCTTGGCCCGTTGCGGGTGCTTGGTTCGCGCTTTCCATGCTCCCTTCGGTCATGCTGTTGGCGACAACGAACCAAGTTTGCTTAGACACGGGTGTCATTCCCTTTCTCTGGGTCATCCCGTTGGCGATCTATCTATTGAGTTTCATTTTGACCTTCGATAGTGACCGTTGGTATAGCCGACGACCATCGATCATGCTTGCCGCGATTTCGTTCCTGGCTCTTTTTCTGCTCAAATTGGTTGGCTATCCAACTCCGTTGTCTGTAGAGCTCTTACTGTATTTTGGAGGGCTGTTCTTTTCGTGCATGGTTTGTCACGGAGAACTTGTTCGTCTCAAGCCGCATCCAAGCAAGCTTACTTCGTTCTACATGACGCTGTCCGCTGGAGGTGCATGCGGGGGCGTCTTTGTTGGTTTGCTTTCGCCCTGGCTCTTCAACGGATACTTTGAATGGCAACTTGGGCTCTTTGGTTGCGTGCTGGTTTTTTTGGAAACATACCTGCAGAGCAACCCTTTTTGGAAGAGCCGTGTTCCAGCTTGGAGCAAGATTGCGATAGCCATTGCACTACCCATTCTTGCGGTGGTTTGGCTCAGCGTTTGGAACAAGTTTTCGAACAAACAATTAGTGGCGAAAAGGAACTTCTATGGTGTGTTGAGTGTTGCCGACAGTCATGATGTTAAATCAGGCGAGCCAACTCGCGATCTCGTGCACGGTAGGATTGTTCACGGCTCGCAGTTTCAAATGGCAGCAGCCACCCAACGTCCGACGACTTACTACACAGAGGGATCTGGAGTTGGACTAGCCTTGCTAAACCATCAAGCGGATCGTCCACGTCACATCGGTGTGGTAGGACTAGGAGCTGGCACGCTTGCAACTTATGGCAAATCGGGCGATCGGTTTCGATTCTATGAGATCAACGAGAATGTGATCGAGCTGGCGAACCACTATTTTACTTTTCTCAAAGATACGGCAGCATCCGTTGAAACCGTTTTGGGTGATGCACGCTTAACCTTGGAGCGAGAGCCTTCTCAAAGGTTTGACGTGCTAGTCCTAGATGCATTCAGTGGGGATGCCATCCCTGTGCACTTATTGACCCGTGAAGCCATGAAAATTTACTGCAGGCATCTGAGCGAGGACGGGGTCTTAGCAATCCATATTTCGAATCTGTATTTTGATTTGAAATCCATCGTAACCGGGTTGGCTCTCAATGCGTCATTTGAGGCAACAATTGTGTCCGACGAAGAAGC
The DNA here is from genome assembly GCA_031361585.1 of Pirellula sp. Taxonomy (GTDB): domain Bacteria; phylum Planctomycetota; class Planctomycetia; order Pirellulales; family Pirellulaceae; genus JBKCUI01. The sequence continues at coordinate 4,620 of JANLRK010000344.1, forward strand.
GGGTTGTCCTGGAGCGTTGAAATCGTGCTGGGTGCTGATGTCGGCAAAAAAGGAAATTCTTCGCAATGCTTCAGGAGCCGTTCTTCCAGTCGTCCCAAGAGGCAGGCCTGTGCTTTGGACAGATGACAAGAGCAACCTGTTTGAAGCGTTGAAGTAAACATGTAGGTCGGCGGTCTTCACGGGTTCGAAACCGTTGGAACGTGTCGTTTCCGAGGAACGTTTCGGCCTTCGTTTTATTCTTGTTCGATTTTCTTCGTCGGCTCCTGATAATTCTTCGGAAAAACCAAAACTTCGACCGTTCATCTCGATACAATGTGGCTCTACTCTAGCACGGGATGAGCAATAATGATCATTGGTCACAATTTCTATTCATCAAAAAATAAACTTCGTAAGAGTCGCAGAATTTCGAACTCTAGCGAATCGCAACAATTGTTCCGCAGCAAGTTGCGTCGGAATTTGCGCATCGAATTGCTCGAAGCGAGAACGCTTTTGGCAGTGGACACCGACATTCTACATTCGTATTCGGCGCTCTCACATGAACAGAGCTGGGATATCGAGCGTGATTCTTCGAGTTCCATTTCACAAAGTGCAATCCTTGGCTCCTATGGCGGCTTTGATGTACAGAACATGACCAACGATTTCAGCGCTCACCAGTGGGCTGCGGCTCACGAATTGCAATTGGCGATGCCTGGCATTTCTTTCCGCGTCGACTCGCTTCTTGGCGTGCCGTCGACAGTAATGAATGGGTCAGGTTTCTTAACGTCTGAGTCGGTGAATCCGCCTGAGGTGATCGCCAAGTCATTCTTGCGAGACAATCAAGCGTTCTTTGGACTCGATTCGTCGGACATCAGCGAAATCCATTTGAGCGCTCAAAGCAACAGTTCACTATCGAATCTTAATCACGTCTATCTGCAACAAACGTTTGAGGGAATCGATGTATACAGTGGTGTCGCGAACATCAGCCTGAACGCGTCAGGGCAAGTCCTCTTAGTTGGAAACAGATTTGCGCCAAACGTGGCCGGTTCGCTGAATGTGTTCAGGCCGAAGATTACTTCCGAACAGGCCGTCGTGTCTGCAGCGCGGAGCCTCAACTTAGAAGTCAGCGAGCCCCTCAGCGCACTTCAGCGGGCTGGCACCGCCGCGCAGTTGACGGTTTTTAACGATGGCGGCATTTCGCGTGATCCTATTCCTGCCAAGCTGGTGATCGTGCCGATCAAACGCGGTGAGTCGCGTCTGGCGTGGAATACCGTGATCAACATGCGAAGCGGACCGGATTGGTTTGAAATGAATGTCGACGCAGTCACGGGTGAAGTGCTCGGACGATACAACTGGACTGCCTTCGATAGTTACAGGGTCTTTCCACAGCCATTGGAGAGTCCGCAGGACGGCGTGGGATTGCCAGGGAGTCATTCGGTAGTCATTAATCCTGCCAATGCAATAGCCTCGCCGTTTTCTTGGCATGACACCAACGGCGCTCCGGGTGCGGAGTTTTTCGACACTCGCGGCAACAACGTCTTCGCTCAGGAGGATCGAGACGGCAATAATACTGGAGGTGCACGGCCGGCTAGCGCGACCAACGACTACGACTTCGCCTTCGCTCCGACTCAAACACCGTTGGTGAACGTCAATGAGGCCACGGTCAATCTGTTCTATTGGAACAATATCGTTCACGATGTCATGGCCTTAAACGGCTTCAACGCGGCTGCAGGGAATTTTCAATTTAATAATTATGGCAGTAGTGGGTTGGGCGGAGACCCAGTACAAGCCGATGCCCAGGATGCAGCCCTTAACGGCGCGGTGAGCAATGCAAATTTCGGTACGCCGCCCGATGGCTCATCGCCTCGAATGCAGATGTTTGAGTTTAATTTCACGACGCCTCGACGCGACAGCGACAATGACGCTGGAATTATGGTCCACGAGTACGGACATGGAATCTCGAATCGGCTCGTGGGTGGTCCGGCAAACGTGTCTGCATTGCAGGGTATTCAAAGCGCAGGGATGGGGGAAGGCTGGAGCGATTGGTACTCACTCGTGTTTACAGCCAAATCGACCGATGCCTCCGCGGATTCTAATCCCGCAGGAACCTATGTTCTTGGACAGCCTTCAACCGGTAGCGGCATCCGAAGATTCCCATACTCAACGAACCAAGCCGTGAATCCGTTGACGTACGATGACATTGATGCTGGGCAAGCGGATGTGCCATGCCCTAACGGCTGCTCAGAATCTCACAACGCCGGTGAAATCTGGACCTCAGCCTTGTGGGATCTCTATTGGATTTTGGTGAATCGAGACGGGTTTGACGCGAATCTCTACACGGGAACTGGCGGCAACAACCTCGCGCTGAAACTGGTGACCGAGGGACTGAAACTAACTCCTGCCAGTCCCACGATGCTCCAAGCTCGCGACGGCATCTTGGCCGCCGACTTGGCGATGACCGGTGGCGCGAACCTGGGCCAGATTTGGAAGGCTTTTGCCGGCCGCGGTATGGGATTCAGTGCTTTCGATGGCGGCAATCACAATTCCGTCGCGGTGGTTGAGGCATTTGACATTCCTGCCACTAAGGACGGCAGCGTGGATTTTGATGCCGCGAGTTATCAAATCGGCGACACAGTGACAGTGATTGTGCGCGATATTGATCTAAGCGCCAGCGGACCAATCAACGTGACGGTAACCTCCAGCGGTGGTGACTCAGAAACGGTCGTACTAACTCGAAACGTGATCCAGCCAGGCGTGTTGCGGGGAAGCATCTTAACCTCGGCCGGTACTCCTTCAGCCGACGGCAAATTGCAGGTGGTTTTGAGTGGTCAAATTGGCGTAACATACGTCGACGCCAATGATGGAGCGGGCGGAGTCAACGTGGTCAACAGCGATACGGCAGAGATTGGCAAGCGGGCCAATTTGTTCGTAAAAGTAGGACCTCAAGGAGGACTGCAGTTTGTCAGTCCGAACAACACGGGTGCTATTAATGTTGCAGGTGGTCAAAATGGATTCTTGTTCTTTATAGAGAGCGGACAGAACATCAGCACGATCGTAACGCCCAGCAACCCTGCCGCCATCATGACCATTCAACTGGTTGGGACGCCAGGGATTTTTTCGGCCCCAGCCGCCGGAAAAGCCGCTGTGCTTCCGCCGACGGCAATTGGGACCAGCGGTGTGCAGGCGATTATCATTGCATCGAATATCGCCACCGCATATCAATTCGAGATCGGCCGAAATTTCAGCCGAGAAATCGTTGACACAGCCGATGGGAGCGAACTGGCTATTGATAGCAGCATGATCGACGCAAGTATCCGCCGGTTTGCTGTCTTGGGAAATGCCGAGCCAATACTGCCTGGCCTGGGAATCACGCAGTCGAATAACCCTAGTCTGTTCGTTGATATTTCCGGAACGGGCTTCCCGCTTGGGCTTGGTGACGACTCGCAGGCCACGATTAATACTTCCGTCGGAAACACGTTTTTCCCCGCCGGCTTAGTTTCGATCGCGAACAATGGCGGCATCATCGTTGGTAACTCTAATCTTTCGCCGACTAATCAATCGCTTCCTAACTCAGGCTTTAGCAATGCGCTTTTGCCATTTTGGGACGACATCGATGGCGGTCCAGGAGATGTGTACTGGGAGGAACGCCAGATCAATGGCATTAACGCGTTGATCGTCCAGTGGGACAACCGGCCACATTTTGACGGCGGCGGAGCGGTTACATTCCAATTGCAGTTGTTTCAATCCGGTCCGATAGTCGCGAGATACGTTTATCCAGACGTTACAATTGGTAGTCCCTTGTACGACTTCGGTGCCAGTGCGACGATTGGTTACCAGCGGAATGCGACAACGGCGACTCAATTCAGCTTTAACTCGCCGAGACTAGCCAACGGAGACGTGTTGGAACTTCGACCAAATGCTCCAGCACCGGATATTGACGAGTACACAATCGACCTAACTGGCCGGGCGGGCAAGCCAATCGATGTGGTGCTGAAGGGTCTGGACGGTACAAGTTTTTCTGGCGAGTTGCTCGAACTGCTATCACCGACGGGCAGCGTTCTGGCCACAGCAGTGATCGATCCAGTGCAATCGGGCGTCAACGTAACCAATTTCGATTTGGGGATCCTCGGATTCAGTGTTCCGGTTGGCGGTCCATATACGATCCGTGTCACCTCCACAAGTACTCGCGGTAAGTACGACATCGTTGTCACGGATACGTTAGTGTTTGACAGCGAACCCAACAACGATTTGGCGACTAACCCACTACGTAGCCTGGATGCCGCTTCCGCTGCGCTTGGTGCTGTGAGTTTCAAAGGTCCGGGATTAGCATTCTTTTCGACTCGTTCGGTATTTGATGACGCAGCGCCCGGACTACCAGTCGAAGATTTCGAGGATGGCCGTGTCGGGCCCGCAGGCGTAGTCACCTGCAACGCGCCGCTCAATAGCGCGTCAAACGATAACTGTTTCACACCGGGAAAGATCTTGCCAGGAATTGAAATTCAGGATAATCCCGGACCAAGTTCAGGAGGCTTGGTAATTCTTGGTGCCGGAGTCATCGGTAATACATCCATTGTCACAGGAGCAACTTCGTTCGCTGAAAGCACCGACCTACGATTTCCGAACAATAACGTGTTCACGGTTGGCATGGACGTCCTCATCAACTCCTCGGGGGCCGTTGGCATTACCATCTTTGGACTAGGCGGCGTCATTTTAGGTACTAGCACAGTCAATGCGACCACGACTGGCAGTTTTTGGGGCGTGGCGAGTGAGCAAATCATTACTCGCATTGCACTTAATTCCACTGCTGGAGATTTGGTTGATAACGTAGCATTCGGAGGAAAAGCTGGTGATATTGACCAATACAAAATTACGTTGACGGCTGGAGAAATAGTTGGTTTAGAAACGCGGACCATGTTCGCTAACCTAGCCACCACGCCCGTCAATTCTTTGAACCCGCAATTGCGATTGATTCATCCCGATGGTACGACCGTAGTTGCTTCGGATCAGAATTCGCTCGACGGTCGCGACGCCCGACTCGTATTCCGAGTTACGACGACCGGAGTTTACACGATCGAGGTATCAGCCGAATCGGGCTCAGGTGAATACATAGTGCGACGGTTTGTAGACACCATACCTCCGATCGCTACTTCATTCACGCGAAAGACGCCATCGACGTCGCCCACCAACGCCGACACACTCGTGTTTTTGGCGACATTCAGCGAAGCCGTGACAGATGTCTCAGCGACCGATTTCGCCATCACGGGAACGACCGGAACCTTCAGCGTGACCCAGGTTACGCCGAGCACTTACGACATAACGGTTACTGGAGGTAATCTCGCGAACTTGAACGGCACTGTCGGCTTAAACTTCAACTCGCCAACAATCCTGGATTTGTTCGGCAACGCCTTGCCAAATACCGAGCCTGCGACGGATGAAACGTATTTGGTCGTAAATGCGCCCACAGTGATTAGTCTTTCGCCGGCAGACAACGCGACAGCTATTCCCGTCGGCGCCGATTTGGTTGTTACCTTCAATCTGCCCGTCAAAAAGGGGAACGGATTTGTTCACATCGTTCGGGCGTCCGACGGAAAGGCAGCTCAAAGCATCGACATCCAATCATCTGCTGTAACGATCTCAGGAGCCGTGGTAACCATTAATCCGCTTGCCGATCTTGTGGGTCTTTCGAACTACTATGTTGCGTTTGAGAATGGAGCGATTCTTGACGATACTTTGCTCGTTAAAGTTGGCGCAACCCTTCTCAGTCAAGACTTCGAATTAATGACGCTTGTGCCGGCCGTTACGGAGACCGTGGGCCTTACTCCAAACGGAAGAGACTTCACCGCCACGCCGCCAACTGGTTACGCAGTCGACAGGTCTCAGATGCCGCTTGGAGGTGTTCCTGAATGGAGTGGTTGGACCTTCGCCGACAAAGGTTTTTGGCAAACGGAAGGGGGCCAAGCCCGTCCCAACTTTATCAAAGGACAAGGGACCGTTGCTGTTGGCGATACGCAAGAATGGGATGATCTGCCACAACTAAATAACAGTTTCAATAGTTTGTTTACTACCAGTTCGATCAGTCTCGCCAATGTAGTTGCCAATACAGTCGTATTGGAATTCGATTCTAGTTTTCGACCCGAAGGAAGCTTGGCTGCAAACAATCAGATTGGTGTGCTCGAGGTCAGCTACAATGGTGGCACAAATTGGATCAATTTGTTTACTTACGATTTCAACAATACAGGAAGCGCCGCAACGGCGGCGAATATCAACGAACACAAGGTTGTATCTGTTCCGAATCCGGTTCCGTCAGCGACTGGGAGCATGAAGTTCCGATACGGTTTGACCGGCACGAATGATGGCTGGTGGTCGATAGACAACATCAAGGTAACCTCTAATACGACCGGCCTTCCTTTCCAGGGCATTGCCAATACCGATGCAACGACATGGAATTTCAACACTGCGGAAGCACTCACTCTGAGTTTGACCGTGCCGGCAACCCCGATCTCTGAAAAAGGGGGCATTTCAACAGTTACGGTTTCTCGCAATTTGGGAACGACCGGCGATTTGATCGTAACTCTCACCAGCAGCGATAGTATGTTGGCGACGGTGCCGGCAACGGTAACGATTCCAGCAGGTCAAGCGTCCATCACCTTTGCGGTTACTGCCGTCGATGATCTTTTTGCGGATGGACTCAAGAATGTATTCATCACCGCAAGCACAATTGGTTTCGTAAGCGGCAATGGAATTGTACCGATTGCGGACAATGAAATTGGAAACGTAGCCATTACGGAGATCATGTTCAATCCGGCTGGAGCGGAACCGAAGACGGAATGGATCGAACTCTTCAATCGTGGTACATTCACTTTGGATTTGGGAAGTTGGTCGTTCGACGATGAGGACACAACCAACTGGGGAGCCCTTCCTGCAGGCACACTTTTGGCTCCGGGCAATTTCGCCGTCGTCTACAACAGCTTTTTCGGTTCGATATCCGAAACGACTTTCCGTGCCGAGTGGAACGTTCCTTCCGAAGCCGTCGTAGTTGGTGTGTTCTGGGGCGATCTAAACAATTCTCCATCAGCAATTGCGGGTTCGGTTGATGAGAACATCGTATTTAGGGATGCCGGCAATATCACATTCGATCAAGTCAACTACGACGATGACGGAACGATTTGGCCAGCTGCTGCCAACGGTCCGAGCATTTATGTTGCTCGAGTTTATGACAATAATGATGATGGGACTAAATGGAAGAGTTCGGTTGTAGGTACGAACAATGCGATCAATCCGACCAATCCAGCCGGTGCTACATACAACGTAGGGGACATTGGTTCTCCAGGACGTGGTCCAGCGGTAAGCAATACGGCTTACTACAAAGAATCGTTTTACACATCGGGCGGAACCAATATTGACGCAGGCTTAGATCCGTCGAAATTGGTCGCCAGGGCCGGTGCTGCAGCGCAGGCATTGAGCTTCGAAAACGTAAGCAACTACACACGCGGGATCAATGGTTTGGTGATCGATGTGGCTGGACTAACGGCGACCAGTCTGACGGTATCCGACTTTGGATTCAGGATGAGTCCTCAAGGGGCGTTTGATGAGGCGACGAATCCACCAAGTGGTTGGGAAGCAGCACCGGCGCCAACAGCAATCGTGGTTACAGCTGGAACCGCGACCACTCCGGCCCGCGTTCGAATCGAATGGGTCAACAATGCGATTGAGAATCGCTGGTTGCAGATACGGGTTTTGGCCAACGCCGTGAACGGGGTCCTCACCACGCAAGAGCTCTACTTTGGCCACCTACGAGGTGAGATCAACGGCGCTTTGCTTGGAGGAGTTTATTTTGTTCAAAACACGGACTTGTCCGCCGCGTTGCCTGTCGGCGGAGCGGGCTCGCCTGGGGCGGTGTCGAGTATTCGTGACGTTGACAAGAACGGCTTTGTCTTGAACAGCGACTTCATTGCGATTCGTCAGGGCATTGTGGGTGGTTTGGTTTTAAGGAACATCACGATTCCTGTGAATGGCTCGGGCGCCGCGCTGCCACGAATCTCCTCATTTGGAATTGGGGCACCTCCGGTGCAGCCGTTTGATCAGACTTCAATGATTATGTCTTCGTCACGAAGGTCGATTCGGGCGACGAAAGAAACGGAAATTGGATTTGTCGCGACAGGAAGTAGCAGTGTGTTGGGTTGCATTGGAGATTCGATAAACGTTACAACGGCTGTATCGAAACCATCGGAGGTCGTAGACCTCAGCGAAGAAAGTGAAAACAGGGTAAGTCGAGTTCAGCTAGTCGATGATTTTTTCGTCGATTTGGATCGGCAGTTCAAGCGAAAGAAGTAGTCGATATTCTCCTTGGAAACTCGCAGTTTTCTCGGCAACCAATTTCCCAATTTGACGATAACTCACCGGTAGTCCATTCAATTACCCGGGAGTCAAGAATAATGTCGATCGTAGATGTATTCGTCGTGGACGTTTCTCCGGGGGGGTACCCAACGGGAATAACCTATGTTCCAAATCGTCCAGATGCCTTGTTGGTGCAAGTTCGCGATCCGGGTTGGCGACCATTGGACATCGCTGGTGCGATTCTCGCAAAAGTCGCGGAGCGCGGCACACAAACACGAATAAGACAACTGCATCTGGCGTCTCATGGAAATTCGGGTGAGCTGTTCATGGCGAGCGGCATTAACATCGGGAATGTCAACGGTATGTCTATTCTGGCGGGTCACCTAGTGGCTGCGGGCGCGTTTTCGGCATCCGTTTTTATTCACGGCTGTGCCGTGGCAAGCAGCGTTGTAGTCGATGATGGTTGCATGGACAATTCGAACCCAGGCCGTCCTGTCGGCCGAACCGTGTGCTTGCCAACTCCGGGTCGCGGCGCGACGGAACCCACCGGTTGGGCCATTTCGGGAGGGGACATGTCGTTGCGGATTCGGAGCGGTCGAGGATACCAATTTCTCGCAGCAATGGCTCGAAGCGTACGTGCATCGGTTCGTAGTGCCGTCCATGCTCAAGACGTCGATCGCGTCGGCCAAACAGGGTGGCGAATTGAAGGTGCCTATATGACCGTCCGTGCTGATGGCCACGGAACGCTTGTGGATACAGACGGCAATATTGGAATTTCATCGGAACCAAGCGTCTATGAATTTTAGGCGAGCGGGCTGAAATCTACCGGTAGCATGGCCCCCTGGGCCGTGCGAAACTCGGGCCTTGGGGGGCCCAAGCTACGGTAAACCAACTATGCCGCTCGCCTTAGGACGAAGGTAGCAGTTGCGTTTCCAGGAGCAGTAAGTCTCTGAACCTGAATGAATAAAATATTCTAGTACTCTGGCTACCTTTGGCGATTTGTGGTCGGTATCATGATCAGCGTGAATGCGGGTGTAACTCAGTTGGTAGAGTGATAGCTTCCCAAGCTGTATGTCGACGGTTCGAATCCGTTCACCCGCTTTTTGGTTTTAGATAAAGCGGTTTCGCCACATCTTGCCGCAGCGGAGATATAGGAGCATCCGGCTTGGTGATCTACCTTGCAACCTACGGCCCGATGTAAAACGAAAAAAGCTCGGCTTCCAAAAAATGCCGAGCTTTTTTGCTTCATTCGTAATGATTTCAAACAACTGACTATGCAGCGGCGCGTTCGATATGGCGACGCTTCTTTTCGTCCATGCTTTCAAGGTCGATGACGTTCTTGGCCAGACCAACCGCTCGGAGCAAGCGTATGACGAGGAATGTCATGTCGAACTCCCACCACTTATGGCCGTGTTGCGCCAAGCGTGGATGAGCATGGTGGTTATTGTGCCAGCCTTCACCGTAAGCGATGACCGCGACCCACCAAAGGTTGCGACTGTCGTCACGCGTTTCGTAGTTCTTGTAGCCCCAGATATGTGAGGCGGAGTTCACAAACCAAGTCGTGTGCATTACTAGTACCATTCGAACACAGATAACCCAAACTAGCCACGAGATCGCCGAGCATGAGACCGCCAAACGCAACTATGACCAAGCTATCGCCAAGCTAGCTCCATTGGTTGCCGATGCGTACCAGAGACTCCAAGCTTCGCAAGCTGAGTTGCTTACACTCCATGACATCGAATCCCGATTGATCGGCGGTTGTATGGACCCTCAGATCCTTGAGCGTGAATCGGAATTGCAATCGTTGCGAATGGAGTTGATGCAGAAACGCTCGCCACTTGTAGACGACCTAAGGCATGCACAGGCTGTTCTCTCGACCTATCGTGGCGGGTTAGATTATGTCGAGCATTACGAGAAAAAAGACGACATCAAAGTCGAATCGCAAAACATTGAGTACCAAGAGTCGATCATTCACCAGCTTAGCAATGCGATCGCAGAGATCGATTCGGAGCTGAAACCGATCGACGTCGAGCTAGCCAAACTCCAAATGCAAAAGCTAGTGCCATGATTGCGAAGATGACCAGACGCGCTGGTGAATCGGTACGCGAAATCGTTGGTTCGATTCATACTCTCGGACCTATCGACCGACAGTTATTTGGCACCATCCAATTTTCGAGCGATGCGGCCGCGCAGGTTTGGGCGACTCGTTGGAACGATGGGTTCCTGTCGGAAAGGAATCTGAAACTAGATTTTGAGATCGACCAAGGCATGACGGTTTTGGATGGAAAATCGTACCACGGTTACGACGGGCCATTCACGGTTGCTCAGTCATAGACCCCAACGCACTCATGTCGTTTCGTATTTGTTCGGTAACCTCAACGTGACCTTTGCGATGATTTGCTTAGTCTCGATCGAAAGTCGAAAAAGCTTTTCCACCACCTCGTGGTCGCAGGTAGTTTGAAAAAGTTTACCAGTACGAACGCAGCGGAAACTAATCGGCAACCGTCCATGCTCATTTACAATCAACTCAATGCTTGGTAGTGCCATCACCTCAATTCGGTCGCCTTTCTTTAGATTGTCCTTTGCCGTTTCGAATCGAAAGGTAATGGGAGCCACTGGCCGATACGGTTTGGCGAGGGACGGTTCTAATCGTTCTCTTCGTTCTTGCAGGTTCTTTTCTGCTATTGCCGCAGTTTCACTTTCAGGAGTAAGTCGACATTTGATCTGCCATATAGGCCACTAACTAGCGACATGCATGACGAGTCGATTTGGTCGAAACCTTTCCGCTTAGTCTGATCGGTTAATCGCGAAGCCGTGTTTCGATCTAAGTAACCGACCTTAAGATCGCTAATCAAAACCTGAATTGCATTTGGATCGTGCGCGTTTTTTGGCTCCGAAACTACTCTCGCGTCGATTACCATTGAGGGAAGTACTCGATCGGCAATGAACACAGCAACCCTTCATAACGTATACTGTATTCGGACGAATAACTCCGGAATAGAACGACTAATCAATGCCAGCAGTAATGGATTTGCAAACACCCCCCAAAAACCCGCCTATTGTAGAACTGGCCCTGTCGATTTTATTTGAACCAAACGAGAAATTGAACGATGCACATTTAGGGCCATTTTGGTGGGATAATAGGGCTGATTTTACTGCGGTCGAACCGATGCAGCCAATCCGTATGGAACCGGAAACTTTTGCATCCGGTAGTTCGTTTAGTGGACCGGCGCTAACGGTTCAACTTACGAAGAGCCGGAAACTAGATTGATGATGCGTTCCGACAATAGCAGCTGGCTATGCCAACTTCAGAGAGATCGAAAGGTTGTAAATTGG
>JANLRK010000356.1:0-18165 GCA_031361585.1 Pirellula sp.
CAGTCGTGGTGATGGTTGGAGTCGCCTGCGCTTTTGTCGTTCGCCTCGACCGCGATTTCTTACCGCCATTCAACGAAGGTGCCATACAACTCAATGTGCTATTGCCACCCGGTACGTCATTGGCCACTACCATTCAAATGAACCAGAGTGTGGAAAGTGCCTTGGTAAAGAACGCCGACGTCACGAATTTTGTTCGGCGGACAGGTAGAGCTGAGCTGGATGAACACGCGGAACCGGTAAGTGCCAGCGAATACATTATCGATCTCGACCCGAAGTCAACTCACAATCGTGAGCAACAACTTAGCAATATTCGAGCGGATTTGTCGGAGATACCTGGCATCGTATTCGCAGTTGAGCAACCGATCTCACACTTGATCTCACACATGCTATCAGGCGTAAAAGCCCAGATTGGGGTCAAGCTATACGGCGATGATTTGGATGTGCTTCGGGCAAAGGCAAATGAAGTGAAAAGCCAAATGCAGTCGGTACGAGGTGTTCGCGATTTGATGGTCGAACAGCAAGTCCTCATTCCTCAGCTCAAGATCGAATACGATCGAGACAAATTGCTTCTTGCTGGCCTTAACGTCGAGACTCTGAATCAATTCATTGAAACAGCTATGAATGGCCAGATTGTTTCGGAGGTGATGCAGGGGCAGCGTACTTTCGATCTTGTGGTTCGATTTAAAGAGGATGCTCGTGAAAACATTGGAGCATTGCGTCGCTTGCCAGTTGAAATTCCGGGTGGAGGAATAGTTCCGCTCGAATCACTTGCCAAAATTTATGACTCGTTTGGCCCCAACACGATTCAGCGAGAGAGGATTCGCCGTCGAATCGTTATCCAATGCAATACGGCTGATCGTGGTTTAGTCGAGGTTGTCGAAGAAATACAGGCCAAACTCCGAACGGTACAATTGCCACAGGGTTACTATTTCCAGTTTAGCGGTCAGTTTGAGAGCCAACAGAAGGCTTCTCGAATGATCTTTTGGCTTTTTGGAGTCGCATTGGTAGGTGTCTTTCTTACGCTATTCACCATGTTCCGAAGTGTCAATCTGTCGCTCCAGGTCATGGCAGCAATCCCAATGGCTTTTATTGGTTCCGTCGCGGCGATTGTGATCACCGGTCAGAACTTAACCATCGCAAGCATGGTCGGTTTCATCTCTCTAGGTGGCATCGCATCTCGCAATGGAATCCTACTTTTGCAACACTACTTGCACTTGGTTAAGTACGAAGGCGAAGAGTGGACACATGAGATGATTGTGCGAGCAGGTTTAGAACGTTTGGCCCCAGTCTTGATGACCGCACTAACTGCCGGTATTGGACTCGTTCCATTGGTTCTGGCTGCTGGTCAACCGGGTAAAGAGATTCTGTATCCCGTTGCAACGGTTATCCTTGGAGGCGTCATAAGTTCGACCCTTCTCGACTTTTTCGTTCACCCTGCTTTGTTTTGGCTTTTCGGTTTGAAGTCGGCACAAAGAACTATCGAAGGCAAATCCGAGGAAGAACTCCATGTCGCAAGTCATTAAAACACTTCAGTTTCGCATTGATGGTATGGATTGCATGGAGGAGGTCACGATACTTCGTTCGGGCCTTTCATCGTAAGTAGGTGGGGAAGACCAACTATTAAACAAATAGAAGGACGATCAAAGTGAACAATCATGAAATGCATGCAAATCCTTAGCTCAATCAATCGCGAAGAAACAATCAGTCGGCGTTTCTCTTGGCTTGCCATCAATGCCTCGGTAGCTTTTTCGTCGCATCCAAGCCTTACTAGTTTTGGGCAGTCAAGCAATGGCTCAGCAACTCCTTCGGTTCAGGGACTGGAATTTCCGATTGCGAGCAAAGGCCACTCATTGTCCGCAACCTCTCTTGCATAGGAACTCACCGATTAGACTACGTCAGCAGGATCGGATAGACTGAAGGACTTACCCCCGAATACAACAACGGATATTAGCTGCTTCAAATTAGACGACTTGATCCAATTACTTCACATGTTCATGAAACGACTTCATCTAATTGAAATCCACGATCAGGCTTGGTGCCCACGCATGGTTCGCGACGGTGAAACCGATTACCTGCAATTCGTAATCGCCACAACGAAGCTCTACGCGGCGATGGTTCCAATTCTGGCCGCTGCACTCCAGCGCACCGGCACACAGCAAGTTGTTGACTTGTGTTCAGGCGCCGCCGGGCCGTGGCTCTGGCTACAGCCTGTTTTTGCCGAGCGAGGAGTGAGCGTGTCGGTTTGCCTGACGGACAAGTATCCAAACATGGAGGCATTTCGGCAGTTGAATGGCCTGACACATCCGTCGATTGTCTACCAACCTCAGTCTGTAGACGCCACGCGGGTTCCCGAGGAATTGAAGGGATTCCGAACGATATTCTCGGCCTTCCACCATTTCCGCCCTGAGCAAGCATGTTCAGTGTTGGCCGATGCAATTCACAAGCGACAAGGCATCGCCGTTTTTGAGGGCACACAGCGCAGCCTCCTGGCGCTGCTGCTGATGCTGCTCGTGCCGCTCATGGTGCTCCTCATGACCCCGTTCATTCGTCCATTTCGCTGGTCTCGGTTGCTTTGGACCTACTTGATCCCGCTGATACCTCTCGTTGGGATGTTCGATGGACTTGTCTCGTGTTTGCGGACTTACAACGTCGAAGAGTTACGAGACCTGGTTTCAAGGCTGGATGCGAATGACTACGACTGGGACATTGGCACGGTAAAAGGCACGGCGGGCCCGATACCCATTACCTATTTGATTGGAGTGCCAAATGAAAAGGCCGACTTAAAGCAACATAGCCGCAAATAAGAACACAAGTCCACCCATCGCCCAACTTGGTACCTGAAACAAAGAAGTTGTCACGACTCCCTTGCACCTTGGACACCAGCCGAACTTATCATCCAGTATGCTGGAGTCAGTAAGTGGATTCCTGCACTCGTCGCAATAGCACCGCGAAAGGAGCGGCATGGGATCTAACTTGCACCGGGTTGCCAATCGCGAACTAACCTGAGCACCAAACGTGATCACAGTATGCTTCTCCATTTCTTGCCTCAAACTTTACGAAAATGCATCGTTCGAGTTCCCGTTCGGTAACCTGGCGATCCACCATCTAAAAAGTAGCTCATGAAGTGGAGAGTGCAAGTTATTTTTTAGGACTATCCATGTAGATATCTGATGAGATGCGGAGCGTCATATCGTCGGCAGTCCTTTCTATTGGATCACACCCGACGCAGCGCCGACTCTGTGCATTCATGGCACCGAAGATAAATATGTTGCATACGAACAAGCAGTATGGCTCGTCGACAGGCTAAAGGCGGCTGGCGTCGAGGCAGAGTTGCTAACAATGGAAGGCGCTGGCCACGGTTTTAAAGGTACAGAGGCAGAGAAAGCGGAGAAAGTGTTGCTCGAGTATTTCCAGTACCGACTTAGGCCATAAAGAAATTGATCACAACCCATCACGCTGGGAGCGACGTACGGTAGCAAGTGGACATCAGCAGGCAGATGGTAAGAAATCGTTGATAGAACAAGGTCCATCTTAGTACAAACTTGTCGCGATTGCCAAGTCGTACGATAGTCGATATACTAATGTTGTCTAGATTTTTCTCAGCGGTAGTAGACCTGTTGTGGCTTGTATCCCAGCATGCTTAACGGGGCTCTCTCGAGTCGGATGGTGTAATCGAAATGGCCTTATCCAAATCCCAATCCGGAAAGTCGAAATTAGCCATTCCACCCGGTCGTGCCCCTAAAGCGAAAACCTTGGACAAGCTGACGTTGCAAACAGAAAAAATCCGCTGGACTTTTCTGACGAATCACGCACATGTCTTGATCCTCTTGTCTCAAGACTCATCCTTGGTCTTGAGGGAAGTCGCTTTGAAGATCGGCATTACGGAGCGAGCGGTACAAAGAATCATCGCGGACCTTGAACAAGATGGCTTTATCGAGCGTCAGAAAGTCGGACGAAGAAACCAATACCGCATCCTAACAAAGCATCCTTTGCGGCACCCAATTGAATCGCATCGATCCATCGGCGATTTGATCGCACTGATTGTTACCAACCGTTGAGCCCCCATCGCGTATCAGGTATATTTATCCTCCCGCACGACCTGAACTTCGCTCAGGAATGCAACCACCGCAAAGCGAGGAAAAAAGTCTTTGTGAAGAACGGTTAGAATTTTATCTGCGGTTTCCCGTTTGGCGATGACTTCAATCTTAATATTGTCACCGAGTATCTCACTTACACGCCGCTGGCGAGAGCCTTCGCCAGAAACCTCAGTCAGGGTGAACCCTTTGGCCCCAGCGTGGCGAATCTCGTGTAATAGCCGGTCCTTTAGAAGCGCCTCAGCCACTATCGTCAATAAAGTCAGCGTATAGGTATTCATGGCGAGTCGTGTCCAATAATGGCCAATGCCATTCGAAAGTACAGGGGAATTCCAACAAGTAGATTGAAGGGGAAGGTTATGGCTAGAGCGGCTGTTAAGTAGAATGTCGGGTTTGCTTCAGGCAATGTCATTCTCACGGCCGGTGGCGCGGCGATATAACTAGCACTGGCTGCCATGGTTCCCAAGACGGTGCAACTCCCTGCGTCAAGTCCCGCCAACGCGCCTAGATAGACACCCAGTGCACCATGAACGATGGGCGCAGCAATTCCGAAAGCGATCAAGAAAGCGCCGGCATGTTTCAGGTCGGCTAATCGCGAACCAGCAACCAATCCCATCTCAAGCAGGAACAGCGTTAAAACCCCTTTGAACATCCATTCTCCTTTGTCAAAAAACGGTTTCACTGAAGCGTAGCCTTCGTACCCGATAATGAAGCCGATGACCATGCCACCGACAAGCAAAACCATGGAACGAGCCGTCAACAGTTCATGCCAAACGGCACCGAGTGAAGGACTTGAGGCATCCCCTGCATGACCGCCCGGAGCATTTTCTTTATTTCGCTTCGCATTTGCTAATCCAACGACGCCAATTGCCAACGCGATTTGAATCCCTGGAATTTCCAACAGAGTGAGCAGTGTCGGCATAAATGGGGCGACGGATCCTTCGCCTAAATTCGCTAGCACGAATTTCTCGGCTGCGATAAAGGTGACGGCAGAAACAGAGCCATAATGAGCGGCGATGCCTGCCGCATCTGCAATTGAGAATCGTCCCAAATAGCGCAGAGTCAGGAATGAGCTGATCGGTGTAATGCAACCCAAGACGATCGTAACCACTGCCGGTAACAATATCTGTTGCCACTGGCTATGAGAAAGCTCTACCCCGCCTTTAAGCCCCAGGGCAAACAAAAGATAGATGGAAAGAGACGTGTATAGATCGCGGGGAATGGCCATCTCGCTCTTGATCAAGCGACAGACTATCCCGAAAGCAAATGCCAACACCATCGGAGAACAGATGTTCGACTGAAACATTTGGAAGAGTGACATGCTTTCATTCAGCTTTCAAGTTGTGGAAGTTCGACGCGAGCGACCTTGCCCGTGCTGAGATCATAAACACCGCCCGCAATGACCAGCTTTTTCTCACGGACGAGTTTGGCGATCACAGGGGACGATTCGGCCAGAGTCGTCGCTTGATTTCGCACATTGATCTCAACCGCTTTGTCAAGATCGCCTTTGGCTTCTTTTGCCGCCGGTCGAATATGCTGAAAAAGTCCGCTGATCTGACCTGGAACTTCATCGGCTTTGATGGTCGCCGCAACCGCCCCGCAATTGGAATGCCCCAGCACGAAAAGTACCTTTGCTCCAAGCACCAGCGTGCCGAATTCCAGACTGCCAACGTTCTCACTAGAAGCGATATTGCCGGCGATGCGGGTAACGAAGAGATCGCCAAAACCCTGATCAAACACAATCTCGATTGGTACGCGAGAGTCGGCGCAGCCGAGGAAAGCCGCAAAGGGTTTTTGCTCTCTTGCTACTTCGCGCACTCGTTCAATATTGCGATGCTTGGCTAGGGGTTCGCCCTTGGCAAAGCGATCGTTCCCTGCATAGAGATACTTCAATACCTCTGCTGGCGAGGCATCATTTGCTAGCCCCTGCGCATCGCCGGCACCGGAATTGCCAGCGAGCCATCCATTTGCCGAAAGTGCCAGGCCCGCCGTTAGTATCCTTCGGCGATTCGTATGATTGTTTTCGAACTTCGAAGAGACAGCACCCCGTTCAAGCCCTCGTCGCTCACCCAATTGGGTAGGTTGTTGTCTTGATGGAAAATTGGGAAACATGAATCAGAATCCATAATGAGACATTTAAAGCACGACATACGTGTCGTGTCTTTTGTATCGTATGTTGTTGTAGTTCGCAATACAAAAATTGAAAACTTTGATCCATTCGCTAGAGTTTGTATGTGAGACCCACATAGGGACACTCCACTTCGATTCGAGACAGAATGGGCGAGACAGAATGGGACAGTTTGGGGCAGTCCACTTTTATCGGACCAAACCTGTTCACGATTCTTCGTTTCGTTTTTGCGTTTTTATTGCAAAATGGTCTCTCCAAACATCGATTGCAATTCTACGTCGATGGCCAGCAAACGCTCCATGATGGGATACTTGCGTTTTTTAGCTGGCATCGATCCGTTTCATTGATTTTGGACTGGTTTCATCTCGTGAAGAAGTTCAAGGAGCTTTTGAGTATGGCGATGAAAGGAAAGCAATCGCGTAAAAGAATGGCTCACTGAGTGCCAATTCTCCATGACTTTTAACAATGCAGCCTGATTCCAACCGTACAGGTCGAAATGGTTTGTCCCCATCCCCTGTCCCCTTCTCGAGCTGCTTAGCGCGTGGCCGTGACGCCGTTTGCTTTGTCTAGCCTGGAAGCAGAATAATCTAGCAGGACGAGCCTGCAGTATTTTGAAGACCCTGGACGAACAAATGGAACCCATTTAGTAGCGAATAGCACAGGCCATTCCGATAGCAATTATTTCGAGAAAGCGGGTGCCATTGGGTTATTCGTGGCCATAGCATGTGCCATTCGCATCGATTTTGGATGATAAAGGAGTTAATTGACTCTATTTCCCCTGCTTTCGAGCAAGTTGGGATTGGAGGAATCAGGTCATTTGCCTAATCTACCTTGGTTCTCAGAATACTTTCGCGCAATTAGCTGCCTCTCCATGGCCAATTCGATTGGGTCTAACTGTTGACTTCCAGTTTTTGGTGATTGAGTCGGGTGAACGCCGAGCCATTTTTGGAATTCACTGTGATCTTTCGTTGGTCCCCTAGAGCCCTGCATGCGTAATCCTAAAGAACTGTTGGTTGCTTCAAAAGCATTCACGTCCGAGACGAAATGGATCAGCTGGTGGCATTTGCTTTCCGCAATTGCTTGCTATTCCGTTAGTTTAGTGATTGCCTGCACTGACTTTTTCCCGATGTTCCTTCGGATCATTAGCAGTTGCTTGAGTGGGTTAGTCATCGTTCGATTGTTCATCATCTACCATGATTACAATCACGGAGCAATCCTTCGAAAATCTTGGCTCGCGGCTTCCATACTCAGGGTCTACGGTTTATTGGTACTCAGTCCATCCAGTGTTTGGACCCATTCGCATGACCACCATCACAAACACAATTCGCGATCCTCCGGCAACAATACAGGTTCTTATCCATTGATGACTCGCGAGGAGTACCTCAAGGCAGATCGCTGGAAACGGTTTGGTTATGCGGTTTCAAGGCATCCTATCACGGTTTTATGTGGTTACCTTACCGTCTTCTTGTACGGCATGACAATCCGATCGTTTTTTCTACACCCCAAAAAGCATTTCGACGCCGGTGTGGCTGTTGTCCTACACGTGGCACTGCTCACCTTTTGCTGGATGCAAGGATGGGACATTCTCCTGTTGGGAATGTTGGTTCCTCTCACGATGGCCTGTGGACTTGGGGCATATCTATTTTATGCTCAGCACAATTTCCCAAGCTGCCAATTGCATCGACGCGAGGATTGGCACTACGTTTTAGCAGCCCTCAGGTCCTCCAGTTACATTCGTATGAATGGGCTAATGCATTGGTTCACGGGAAATATCGGGTACCATCATGTCCATCATTTGAATGCGAAAATCCCGTTTTACCGGTTGCCCGAAGCGATGGCCGCGATGGAAGAACTGCAAACACCAGGAACAACCTCTTTGCATCCCCGCGATATTTTGGCTTGCTTTCGACTCAAGCTTTGGGACCCGGACCGCGGCCATTTCATTTCCTTCCGAGAAGCCGTTCGAGCCTAAGGGTGTCACGCGTTTTCAACTGCTGGTGTTGCTCAACCCGCTTTGCAACTAGTAGCGAAAATAGTTAGTTCGGCTTCAAGCTGGCCGGTTATAACTATATCGACAGACTGGAAGCCTCTCCTAACTACTCACGGTGGAGACCACCGTGCCACACTATTCTGCAACGCTGCTCAGCCAGATTGGCTTTTCATTTTCTGTTGTGGCAAGGCGAATAGTATCGGGCAAGTCCGCAGCCTTAGCGGATACTCTCACAGGCCCTTGAAACGGAACGGTACTCTTGACCCGAAGCGTTACCTTCTTCGCTGAATCACTGCCATGTATGGATTTTATTTCGGAACATTCAATTCCCTCGGTGGCCCCCTCGAGCGATACAGTTATTTCGCCAGCGAAATCGCACTCGCGTTCTACCCTGACCTCGATCTCAGTCTCCTTGCCAACGGTGGATTGAATCAGGTCGTTGGATATTGAAAGCCTAAAGTCGGGCAGTAACTGACTCACTGCCAATTCGAAATTAAAATTTTGCCCGCCTGCATTGTGGAAGTCTTGGATGTCGATGGTGTACTCACCGTCCGCTGGGGCTTTCCATTTCAAATCCGGATCGCGATTGTTTCCAACATCATCCTGCTGCGATAGCTGCTTTCCTTGCGCATCTAGGATTGCAATAGTCGTGTCTAAATTAGAACCCCGATTGCGGGCTTGCATTTGCAATTGAAATTGTTGCCCAGCGATTGCATGAAAGCGAAGGAACCGGTGTTGGCCATATCGTTCGATATTGCCGACAATTCTTGCCGGTAATTCGATAGGCAACGCTGTATCTCGAGCTATTGCTTGGCCGGTTTCCATCGTTTGCGTTTTGTTTTGGAGCGAGGGCGACGACTCAGGCAGAGGGTCGGACTCCTTCTGAAGACGAAGCCGATAGATCCATGCGTCGCCACCACCAAATGCAATCGTCTGATCCGGAGTTGCTGGAAAGCCAAACACCCGAATCAAGTACTTGCCGTCGCGTGGGGCAATCCACTCGATGCTTGGATCGAGCCCGAAATGATCGAGACTCTCCTCGAGCAAAAATCCGTCTGAGTCCAATAGTTGCAGATTAGCGTCCACTGGGGAATGCAACATCTGTTCCGCATCTACAGTGGCTATCAGTCTTTGTCCCTCAACGAGCACTAGGGAATACATGTCCACATCGCCGCGCTTGCTCAAAACGCCGTGTACACATCGCGGGAGTGCACCGATGGCGTTCGCTTCGGCAAGTCGATTGTTTGGCTCGACTTCGATTTGTCCCGGTGCATTGCTGACAACAAACGGTCGAACCGACGTTGCTCCATTGGGATGAAACAAACGAAGCCAATGCAGACCTGGTTGAGCACTTGCATCGATGGTTGCTTTCAACTTGCCGGATCCTCCTTCAAACGACCAATGAATTGAATCAGTGTCGGACCAAGCTTGCATCGGCCATACAGGAAACTTGCCAGTGGCTTCGACTTCGACCGCCGTTCCGGCTTGGCCGCCCGAAGGCATCAATCGCGTGAGTTCAGGTCGTTCAGCACCACGAACCAGATTCGTTGAACCAGCGGCGACAGCAAAACAATTCCATGCGAAGATCCGTATCCACCCACGGCCTTCAGGCTTTGGATTCACGATTACATCAACTCCTGAATGGGGGTGTGGTCGCTCACCAAGTGGGTTGGCCTGCCGGAGGGAGTGTAGTATATTTTGGACGGATCGATTCCGAGCTTTCGATATACTGTCGAGACATAGTTTTCCGGTGAGAGTACGCGTTCCGATGCCGAATGACCTTGCCTGTCGGTTGCTCCAACTACCTGTCCGCCGCGTGTCCCACCGCCGGCAAATAGAATCGACATGGCGTTTGCCCAGTGGTCACGACCAGGCTTAGTCTGCCCGGCCAGAGTGCTAATCTTAGGTGTTCTACCAAACTCACCGAGTGCAATGACCATTGTTGTTTCCAACATCCCGCGTTGGTCCAAATCGTTGATTAGAGTCGCGACCGTTTGGTCCCAGGTGGGTAATCGTTTCTTTAGGGCTCCAAACAGGTCGGAATGGTGATCCCAACCACCATCGTATATGGTCACAAAGGGAACCCCAGCATCGACGAGTCTTCGTGCAAGCAGCGCCCGTTGCCCGAAACTGTTTCGGCCATAGGCCTCGCGTATCGCTGCAGGTTCGCTATGGATGTCGAAGGCCTTTTGAGCCTCAGGGGTCATCACCAAATCGTACCCCTGTTGAAAATTTTCGTCGTAGGCGCTTACCGGATCGCTGACTTGAGGATCGCTGTATCTTGGCAACCGATCCACGAGCCTGCGCAGGTCCTGCCGTTTTCCAAATCGTTCGCTCAGCAAGTCCTTTGGTACCTCGACATCGCGGACGCGAAACTGTTCATTGTTCGGATCGTTGGCAACGACGAACGGCGCATACTTGGCGCCGAGAAAATTCGGGCCTCCTGACCGCGACATGCTGGGCATCGTGAAGTAGCCTGGCATTCCGTGAGGCGCTGGACGTTCCATCGCGGCCACGGAGCCAAGACTCGGATGAAAGCTAACGAAGGCACCACAGCCGACCGGGATACGAGGCGGAGCACCAGTCATCATGTAATGGTTGCCTGCGCCGTGATTCGCTTGGTTGTGACATACCGAACGAATGATCGCATACTTATCAGCGACTTTGGCAAGCTTTGGCATGTGCTCGCAAATCCGAATTCCAGATACGTTCGTTTCGATGGGGCGAAACTCACCGCGGATCTCAACGGGAGCTTCTGGTTTCGGATCAAAGGTCTCAAAATGGGTCGGGCCACCGTCCATCCAAATCAGGATGCAATTGCTCTTCGGTTTGGCTCCACCCGCCTTGTCGCTCGCTGACGCTTTTCGCATTGCTAGCAAATCAAGGAAATTGCCACCTGCGAGTCCGGCCAGTCCGAGCTGCAAATACGATCTTCGAAGCATAGATACCTTTCTACTAGTCCAGATAAAGGAACTCGGGTGAATTTAGCATGGACCACATAATGTCTTCTACCATTCTACGACGATCCGTATTGGGCTTCGCAAACTCCGCCTCGAGAAGGCTCCGTTCCGATTCATCGGGTTTTCGATTGAAGATCGTCAAGTATAGTTCGGAAACGATGGTCGCGGCATCCTTCTCGGACTTTGCAAGCTGATCACAACGTCCGCCATCGGCGGCAATTCGCTTTTGAATGTGGTTTGCATTCATGAGATGTAGCGTTTGGGTCATGGACGTGCCTACGACGCGTTCGCACGGCGGGTCCTGGTTTGGATCGGGCCGCGCAAAGGCATCCAAGAGTTCTGAATTCGTTCGATGTGTCCATAGCTGCATGGCTCGAGTTTCTTTGGGCATCCCATCGAATTCTTCGTTTTGAAGTGTAACATCCGAGATTGCATCCGAGAGCACTTCGGCTTTCAGTCGTCTACGATAGTGCCTTGAGAAATTGCGAGCGTCGGCGGCATTCGATTCATTGGGTTGTGATGAGAGTGCATACACTTGGCTTGTGAAGATGGTGTGCAAGAGTTTTTTTGGGTCAAACCCCACTTCACGAAAATGGGATGCTAGCGCCGAAAGCAAGGCATCATTGCTGGGCGGATTGGTCGCGCGAAGATCGTCAACCGGTTCTACAATTCCGACTCCGATCACTTCCGCCCAAATGCGATTGACTGCCGCGCGAGCAACGTACGGATTGTCGGCAGAGAGCATCCAATCCGCTAAGCTGACTCGCGGATCTTGTTTGGGTTGTATTGGCTGGACCATCCCCGAGAGCGCCTTGGGCGGTAGCACTTGATTGGTAAGTGGATGTTTGACGTCGCCATTTTCTTTTGCAAAAACGATTTCTTCGCCACCCGAAATCGGAGGCGAAAGGCCCGTACCCTTGTAACCCACTTTCGCAAAGTAAGCGGCCATGCCATAAAAATCCGCTTGGCTGTAGACTTCAAAAGGATGCTGATGGCATTTGGCACATTCCAACCGAACACCCAGAAAAAGTTGGCTGACCATGGTGGTGATTTCTTCGGGTTCACGTCGATCTCGAAAGATGGTGACTGCGCCGTTGCGCCATGTGCTTCCCTGGGCGGTGACGATTTGACGCACGAAATCATCATAAGGTAGATTCTTGCGAAATGCATCTCGCAACCAAGCGTCCAGGCTGTAGGTGGCTTTGATACCAACGCGATAGGGATTGGGTCTCAATAGATCTGCCCATTTGTTCGCCCAAAAGTCTGCATATTCTGGGCGATCAAGGACGGACTTGACCCATCGCGAGCGTTTGTTGGGTTCCGTATCAAGTTCATACGCTGCCAGTTCTTCAGGCTTGGGCAATCTGCCAATTGCATCGAGAAAGAGTCGACGCACATACTGGCTGTCGCTACAGGTTCGACTCGGAAGGACGTTGAGGGTCGATAGTTTGTTATAAACCAAATCATCTATGAAATTGTTGCGAGGCAAGGCCTCGTACTCAGCGTTAGGAACTGGATACGGTCGTGGGACCGCTGTGCTCCAGGTTGCGATTTTGCCCATGTATCTTGCCATGATGGTCGCTTCGCCAGGCAAGGCTCCCGCTTGCAATTTTCCGTTAGGCGCGATCGAGACGATGGTGGGCTCATTCGACTGGAAGGCGCACATTTGGGTTACGTTGCGAGACGAACCATCGTTGTAGGTGGCTGTTACAGTCAACGACTCCTGTTCGAGCGCAATCATGGAATGTGGATCGGGAGAGACACTAATTCGAAGCAGCTTTGGATCCGCGTCGGTGGTACGTGCAACTCCACCCTGAATCCAGTTCATTAGCAATCGATACTCTTCGTCGGATTCCGTAAAGCGAATACCGCCGCCATGCGGTTGTTTGCCAGTCGCTTTGTTAAGGATCAAACTCTCGTTTGGGGATGCGAAGGAAAGTCTGCGGCCCCGTGAGTTTTTGACAATGGCTTCGAAGTCCATGTTGGCATCGAAGCCGAGGAGCGAAAGAGCAAAACCATTTTGTCCTCGAGCTTTTCCATGGCAGGGGCCAGAATTGCAGCCCCGAGCGGTGAGTATAGGCTGGATATCGAGTTCGAATTTCAGCGTACTTGCCGTAGAAGCGTTTTCGGTGACGACTGGTTCAGAACCTAGGCATGTCAATGCATGTAGTGCAACCAACCCCGTAAGGCAGACGGCACTTTGAATCGAACTAGCCTGGCGAGAAATCATTGAAGATCCGGTGGGAGGGATTGCCTTGGGGCAATAGGGAAGCCTTTTACCCTGACGGCAATAGCCAATCCATATATGTGATGATAGTAGACCGAAGGCCATTTTGCAATTCCGATGGCATTTAGCGACCTCCAAGTCGGACTCTGTGGCTATTTACCATCACTCTAGAACGGATGGTCAGCATCGATGGCAGGAATCCAGGGGCAAGCACAAATGCATCGCCCGGAGGAGAGGCTGGGCACCAGGCTGTTGCTCGGCTACTTTAGTTTTGACAAGCACCAATGACTAGTTGATTGCAACACCGCGTCGTTGCTGGTTGTAAACGCATCGATAAGTTGCTTCAAATCGGTGCGATTTGTGTTGGCCGCAGCGATCATGGCGTTGCGTTGCATCCCGTGAAGCTTTGTTCGCCAGAAGGGTGTGCTTCGGTAACGGCTTCGAAACGCGGCCTCGTTCATTGTCAACCAATGCTCTAGAGACGTCTTGTCATCCAAATGCGACGGTTGCAATTCCATTGGCACGACCACGTTTCGTTTTCGGTTCCACGGACAAACCATTTGGCAGACATCGCAGCCAAAGACCCAATCGTCCATTTTTTCGCTTAGCTCGTCGGGGATCACCCCGCGATATTCGATGGTCAAGTAGCTTATGCATTTCGAAGCGTCGAGTAAGCGAGGTCCAACGAATGCGGAAGTCGGACAAGCATCCAGGCACGCAGTGCATGATCCACAATGATCTGCTTCGAATGGATTGTCCGCAGATAGCTCGACACTGGTTAGCAATGCCGACAAGAAAAAGTAACTTCCTTCCGTACGATTGAGCAATAGAGTGTTCTTGCCGATCCAACCTAATCCGGCCAGTTGAGCAAAGTCCCGTTCAAGCAATGGCGCCGTATCCACAACACCTCGATTCCGCGATTCAGGATACATCCTTTCGAGCTCGCTAGTCAGTTGGTTCAGGCGATGTCGAATCAAGTCGTGGTAGTCAACCTCGCCGGTTGCATAGTTTCCGATCTTGCAGTGAGAAGTTGCAATGTGTGGAATCGCGGATTCGGCGTTGACGGAATCCTTACGTTTGGATGTCAATGGATTCGACGCATAGGGCATCCCTAGCATGACAACACTGTTGCAACCCTCGAGCACGGAATCAGGGTGCCGATACGCAGCGATTCGTTTGGGAATGTAAGACATCTCGCCTGCGTACCCACGTTGAAGCCATTCGTTCAAGTGATCGAATCCAGGCGCTGTCTGCGCGCGAGCTATCCCGAACAGGGAAAAGCCAAGTTCGAATGCCCTGTTCCGAAGCTGGTCTTTGGCGAGGACGGCCGCAATCATGAAATCAACGATGCAGTGAGCAAGTACCACCCTCATCACAATCTCTGCCAGCAATCTTGTATCGGTACTTGGCTACCTGCCGGTACAGGAAACTCCATAGTGGCATCGAGAAAGGGATATGCATCACCGGCGCTATCGGCCAAAGCATTGGAAGCCGCACGGAAAGGTATTTCAGCGCGGAGGCTCCGCCGTATTGGGCTCCATCCGGAGTAATAATCCAGATCTGCGCCATCAATTGTTCGAACGTCAAATTGGGATAATTTATTGCTACTTCGGGATTGTGAAGCGAAACGAATTCCAGGCGATTGCGTCCATCCAGCCGGCGTAGAATATTGATCTGAGACCGACAGAAATTGCATTGCCCGTCATAGAGAACGACATCTTTTTGGATTTGTTCGTTCATGGCGGTCTCTTGGTTGGTGCGTTAAGGTTGCTGGGGAAGTCGTATAGTCACACGGCCCAGGGGGCCATGCTACCGGGGGGACATACTTCTCAACCAAGATTTTATCACCTAAATAACTACTTAAACCGTGTTTTTTCAATTTCCTGGCCATTTCATTACGATATGTGGCCCAATGATTGGAACATCAAAAAAAATTCCCGACTGGATCCAGCCTTGTCGTTCG
Source organism: Pirellula sp. (assembly GCA_031361585.1). Lineage (GTDB taxonomy): Bacteria > Planctomycetota > Planctomycetia > Pirellulales > Pirellulaceae > JBKCUI01. The sequence goes on from JANLRK010000356.1 coordinate 15,363, forward strand.
TAGAATCCAATTGCGGGAGATCTCGCATTGCACCACAAGGATTTGTTTTTCGAAGTCGCGATATCCTTTGCAGATTCAACAATACTATGCCCAATTCCACATCGCTGCCACTGACGGGCAACTGCCATTCCTCGGAGCTGAATCGCGTCTGAATCGTCGATTAACAAGGTTGCGCAAGCGATGAGCTCTGTATCTGAAAATACGATCAAGTGAATGGTCGATGGATTCTCGTCGCCTGGAAAGTTAGTCCCAGCGATGGGCATCCCCAGCGGTTTGCGTAGGATTTCATATCGCAAGTCCCTAATACGTGCGATTTCGTGGTCACCCAAGGATTGTTGGATCACAAAGGGTTGGCTCATTCTGTTCCCCTGACTGTAACTCTATGGCGGATCATGTTATTCTTAGAATACACATTCCTTCCTTCGACTCTCAAACTTTGGAGACAATTGCAGCATGGCCAGACCTGTCACGTTGTTCACCGGCCAATGGGCCGATTTGCCTTTTTCGAAGATGGCACAGCTTACCAAAGAATTTGGCTACGATGGCATTGAATTGGCTTGCTGGGGCGACCATTTTGAAGTTCAAAAGGCGAATGCCGAGCCCAAGTATTGTGAAACCAAACGAGCGACCTTGAACGACTTGGGTTTGCAATGCCATGCCATCAGCGGACACCTCGTTGGGCAAGCGGTACTGGACACGATCGATCAACGTCATAAGTCCATTTTGCCATCGTACGTTTGGGGAGACGGCAATCCTGCCGGTGTCAACGAACGTGCCATCGAAGAAATGAAGGCAACTGCCCGAGCCGCTAAAAAATTTGGCGTAGGAGTTGTGAATGGGTTTACCGGTTCAAGCATCTGGCACCTTAATTACTCATTTCCGCCCGTCCCCCAATCGATGATCGACGACGGATTTGCGTTGCTGGCGAAACGTTGGAATCCAATTCTTGATGAGTTTGCAAAGAATGGCGTTCGCTTTGCCTTGGAGGTGCATCCAACCGAAATTGCGTTTGATATTTATACTGCTCAAATGGCGCTCGACGCCCTCGATAATCGCCCTGAGTTTGGATTCAACTTTGACCCTAGCCACTTGATATGGCAAGGGGTTGATCCGGTGGAGTTCCTTCGCGCATTCCCAGATCGCATCTATCACGTGCATATCAAAGATGCGACAACAAAGTTGAATGGTCGGTCTGGTATTCTGGCGAGTCATCTCAACTTCGGCGACCCTCGACGCGGTTGGGATTTTCGCAGTCCAGGTCGTGGCAGCGTGAATTTTGAAGAGATCATTCGAGCATTGAACGATATTGGCTACGCTGGTCCGTTAAGTGTGGAATGGGAAGATAGTGGAATGGATCGCGAATTTGGTGCCAGAGAAGCTGCTAGCTTTGTCAAGAATATCGACTTTGCACCGAGCGGACGCGCATTCGACTCTGCGTTTGAGAAAGCCTAACTGCATTGAAACCGACGACAGTCTTGTTCTCACCGCCATCGAGCGCTCTTCGTTTTCTACCCGAAGGGCCTTACCCCATTGGTGATGGGAAATTTTCATGGGTTGCGATTCAGCATGGTCCAGATGCCAAGTTTGGTTCCGTCAATGTTTTTGACTTGGCGAATCGATCCAATGTTTCGTACCCGCTGCCGGGTAGGCCAGGATTTGCGTTTCCCACCGACAAAGGCAACTTCGTCGTCGGTTGCGAACGAACCGTTGGCATCTTTTCTCCCACGTCCAAACACTACGAGCCTTTTATCAAAGACCTCGATAGCGATTGTGTTGGAACCATTGTCAACGATGGAGTCACCTGGGACGGGAACTTGATCTTCGGTACGAAAGATCTTGAATTTCGCACTAGGAAAGCAGGACTGTATTTCTGGCGTGCGAGTGACGCGAAACTTTTTCGCTTGCGCTCAGACCAGATTTGTAGCAATGGAAAGTGTGTCCTCTCGATCGAAAAATCTCGCATTGAATTGCTTGATATCGACTCGCCAACAAGAAAGGTAGTCGTCTATAAAATCAACACGGATCTTGGTTCTATAGAGTCCGAACGTACGGTAGTTGACCTAGCAAATGATCCGGGTGTACCTGATGGTATGACCATGACATTGGACGGTAAAAGCGTCATTGTTTCATTGTACAATCCAAATGCGACTCCATTCGGACGAACCGTTCAATACGCGATTGCAACTGGTAAGGTCGAACAAGAATGGCAAACGACTGGAAGTCCTCAAGCGACTTGTCCTCAATGGGTTGCCTGGGATAGTCGTGTTTGGCTAGTGATTACGACCGCCGTTGAGAACATGCCAATGGAGAGAAAAAAAGATTCACCGGAAGCTGGCTCTCTTTTCCTAGCCGAAACGGATGTTGCATTCGACGAGGCCGCGTATCGACGTCTGACCCAAGCGTTCATTGAGCCGGAATCCAAATGAGCTTTGAACTCCAGATCGTTTTGCAGCGACTCTTGCTGCCAGCCGTATGTTCCCTGATCGGCTGTTACCTGTTGTCTAGAACTGACCAGGATGAAGATTTTTACGACGACGAACCCGTTAGGGGAATCGCCTTTCTGACGATTTTGGGAGCATTCCTGTGCTCGATCGGGATGATTGGCTCAGATTTATGGCAACGCGACCTTGTTCTGAAGCCTGCCGAATGGTCCAGTTGGCGAGCGTCCTATCAATGGCAGTGGATGGTTTGGATGATTCCAGGCAGCATGCTGGTCTTGGCTTTGGCTAGATCGATTTTTGCCGTTCCGATTCATTACACCGCTATGGCTGGTGTCGCGGTCGCATCCATTGCCATTGGTATA
>JANLRK010000374.1:0-22735 GCA_031361585.1 Pirellula sp.
AACGGTTCGGGCACGATGGCCGTCAACGGTACACTCATCATTCGCAATGTTGCCAGAGGCAATGCGGCCGACGATGGCGGTGGTGGTGTATTCAACAACGCAGGTACGCTGAACGTCACTGGCGCGACGATCAGCAACAACGTAGCCAATGGCACAAGCGGTAGCGGCGGCGGGTTATTTAGTTTGGCTGGGGCGGTCACGCTCGCTGGTAGCACACTCGCGTTCAACAGCGCCAATCGAGCTGGTGGTGGTATCGAAATTGTTGCTGGTACTTTAAATGTTGCCTCAAGTGTATTCTTCGCGAACGATGTGAATGGCGGAGCTGGAGCGTCGAATCCAGGGAACGGCGGAGCTATTCATACCAGTGGTGCGTCGAGTGTTATTGTTTCTGGTGGGTCATTTGTGAGCAATCAAGCGGCGACAGAAGGCGGTGCGATTTGGATACAGCTAGGAAGTTCATTGACGGCAATCAGCAATGTTGTGTTTGCAAACAACCGCGCACATGGTAACGCGTCGGACGATGGCGGAGGAGCGATTTTCAACAATGGGGGAATAGTCTCGCTCAGCGGCGTCTTTTTGTTCGGGAATGTATCAGATGGGACGAGTGGTTCTGGGGGTGGCCTATTCAACTTTGGCGGTTCGATCGTGATTGGCAATTCTTTCATTGGTTCCAACGTAGCGAACCGGGCGGGCGGCGGAGTTGAAGACAACGGGGGAACGATTCACTTCGATAATGTTACATTGACTGCCAATCGAGCGATCGGATTGCTGGGTAATGGAGGTGGTTTGCATGTCACTGGTGCAAGCAATATCGCGTTCGTTGGGAGTTCCATTACCCAAAACTTTGCGGCCGTAGAAGGTGGTGGTTTATGGAATTCCGGCACAGGATCCCTCTCTCTCCAAAGTTCGACGGTGGACGGGAACATTTCGTCGTTTGGTGGCGGCGTCTTTGGAGAGGGAGTCGGAGGTTCGATCGTCATAAATTCATCGACGATATCCAGAAACATTGCCAACGAGTCTGGCGGTGGAGTTCTCATCAAGGGAGGAGGAGTTCAAGCGACCAATTCCACCATTTCTTCCAACTTCTCAAGAGTTGGTGGGGGCATCCAGTTGCTTGGAGGGAACGCTGATTTCGCGAGTGTCACCATCGCCGCGAACACCTCGAATCAAGGGGGTGGCATCCATGTTGTAGGTGGGGTACTAAACCTATTGAACACTATCATTGCGACCAACTTTGCCTTAACGGGAGTGGATATTTCAGGAGTCGTCGTCAGCAAGGGTAACAACCTTATTGGGAACGGAACTGGCGCTACGATTACGGGGGTGCTAAATGGAAACATAACAGGTGTCAACGCTCGACTGGGTTCACTTCAGAATAATGGGGGATTAACTCAAACGCACGCACTTTTGATCGGTAGTCCTGCAATCGATGCAGCGAACGCGATATCACCCGTCGTCGACCAACGCGGTATAGTTCGTCCCCAGGGTGCAGGTATAGATATAGGCGCATATGAAAGAGGTCCAAGTGCTGGATCACAGGCACTTAGACAAATGGCGGATACGGACCGCGATGGATTTGTTACTCCGCTGGACGTGCTCATCCTTGTGAACAACCTCAACAGCCTCAACAGCACCAAAGAGCAATCTCCATCGGATGGGGACTTGGATGTCGATGCGGACGGGGTTGTTTCACCGCTGGATGTTCTTCTGGTAATCAATGTTTTGAATCGTGGTGAGCAATCGGATTCTCGTTCTGAACCTGCCATTTCTGAGGCCGATTCCGCAGCTCACGTAATGCTGATGAGTCAAATTACGATGTGGCTGGATGATTTTAAAGACGACGACCGTGAATTTTGGCTCGATACCCAAATGGAGGAGAGCCTGCTCAGTGTATTAGCTAATTACTTAGTCAACCGCACCGGAGACGAGTCATTTCTAATTGTTTAGAAAGTGTCCATTTTCAACCTGTTACCTATGTGGTCTTGCTAAGGAGTTTCCGCCAATGAATCGTATTCTTTTCTTTTGCATCGCGTCAATTTTCACGGTTACGTATTGCACGCCAGCTCGTGGTGCCATAATCCGTTTCGGCGGCCAATTTACATCTGGGGCAGGAACGTTGCTTGGCAATTTGCCTCCCCAGAGTAATTTTGCGGCTCAACTCAACTTTGATACAGTCGTTCCTGGTCTTGGAAATATCAATTCAGGGACGCTGACGTTTTCGCAGCTCACTTTAGACATTTCAGGTGGGAACATCATTGTTAGCGATTTCGGGGCGACGGATCAAGCGACCATTCTCTTCAATACAACGGGACCGACAGGGTCCGTTAGCGTGAGCTTTTTCGGAAATGCGATATCAGATAGTCTAGTCAATGAAGTCAACTTGAATGCATTGATCCGTGTTGGATCTCCAGCGTCGATATCTGCCAATTTCGGATCGTCCGGTTCGTATACAGGGACGGTTACAGCTGTTCCTGAACCAACTTCGGCTGCTCTGATTGGCTTGTCGATTGCAGGGCTGGGGGTTGGCTGCCGCATGCGAAAGCGAACAAAATCAGCTACTGATTCCAACGCTCCCGTAAGGTTGGAGTAGGTCATGTATTTCTTTGGCCCTTTTAAGAGCGAGTGCATTCGTGTTGACTTCCTTTGGTAATCGACGCGTCTTGTGCAATTGCCGTTGGGCGTTTTCGTTGGTGGAATTGCTAGTCGTTATTGCGATAGTCGGAACCCTAATAACTTTGCTGTTACCCGCAGTGCAACAAGCAAGAGCGGCAGCACGAAGGATTAGTTGCGACAACAATTTCAAGCAAATGGGATTAGGGCTGCAAAATTATGAATCTGCAATGCGAAGGCTACCTTCTGGTTATGTCTTCAAGAAAGGTTTGGAAGGGAATCACTCTGGGTTTGGATGGGGGGCAACGATTTTGCCATATTTGGAGCAGAACTCCGTCTATGGACAACTCGATTTCAACATTCCACTTTTTGATCCTCGCAATGCATCCGTTCGTGAGCAGCATCTTGCTGTGTTTTTATGCCCAGAGGACACGGTTTCGGCTCTGGGCTTTGTCGCAATGGGAACTGAGAGGTATGCTATGGCAAGCTACGTTGGCTCATTTGGGCCACCGGACTTGGATGAAACACAAGAGAAGCGAGACGGGATTTTTAGTCGCAACAGCAAGACGCGTTTGGCTGAAATCATAGATGGTCTGTCCAATACCATCGCCTGCGGTGAAAGGCAAAATGGACCTTTTCGTAAAGGGGGTGTCCACGGGCTCCATTTCTCTTATGAGACCACATGGGCTGGTGCAATACGTGAAGTCGCCGACTCGACGGATGACCACGGCCATATGGTGCTCTTTCAAGCCGGGCATACACCTAACTGCGCGTATTCAGATGATCGGGATGTGTCGGCGCCGCACGTGGGTTACGCCAACTTTCTTTTCTGTGATGGCTCAGTACGACTGATAACGGATCAAGTGGATTTGCAAGTTTATCTTGCTCTGACAACCAGAGGGGGTGGCGAGATCATTTCGTCCGATCATTAGAACACAATTCACATGTAGGTCTGCCTGTCCTCAGACAGACATTAAACAACTCAAAACGCGTCCGGCTGAGGATAGCCGGACCTAGGTGAACAGCCAATGAAAAAGCCTCCCGGTTTCCCGGAAGGCTTTGTTGGCTTATGGATGTCTAGGACGAGACAGCCAGTAAACTAGAAGTTGTAGTTGGCGCCCAAAGAGACACCATGCAGCAACAAACTGTTGTGGTTGTTGATGCGAGTGATCTCATCGCCTCGAGCGAAGTCACGAGGAATCTGTCCAACTGCTGTCGCAACACCACTGACGCCAACTAGTCGATAGGAGGCATTGGCCGTCCAGCCGCGGCTGATGCGGATGCCGGTTCCCAATGTACCCTCACCCAGCAGCGCGACGCTGCTGAGCGTAGAGCTATAATCGTATGGGCGGCCATCGAATGCAGTGTTTGGTGACAAAATCGTTGCCGTTTGCGTTGCAGTGCCTGCAAATGTGGTGGCATTGATATGGTTGCCGTAAACACCAAAGTTGGTTCCGCCGAACAGATTCACACGTGTTCCCGTGCACCATGTAGCTAACGAGCCCAACTGGAAACCAACTAGGTTGTTCGTAACGTTGTTCCGATAGTAGAAGTCATCCGCACCATTGTTAAAGACTGCGTCGTTCGCACTTGCAGCGTACTCGAGAGAGTCTTTGAATCGAAACCAACGAACTCCCCCGTACATATTGAGACGGAGTTTACTGCATTGCGCACCGTACCAAGGAGCACATGGACCAGTTGGACCGGCGCAGGCTACGGGCGCAGCCTGGCACGAATCGCCGCAACTTCCTGTACTGCAATTTCCTGTACTGCAACCGCCGGCGCCACCTCCCATGCTACCACCCAGTGAACGAACGGCGCCGCTGCCGAAACCGACGCGTTGTCCATTGCCGCAGCCACCAGCTGCCGGGTACGCTTGGCGAGCTCCTCCACCTAACGCAAACGAAAAGAAGTTTAGTTCAGCGCTTTGAAACTCTTGGTCTCGCAGAATTCGATGGGCAAACGCGCCGTCATACCAGTCGTACACGGCGGGCCCGGCAAGTGCAGGGTATGTCCCAACAGGCATTTGAATGCCGTATTGCCAAGTCCCGGTTGGCCCTCGCAAACTCAACGGTAGATTCGAACGAAGATTACCGTTGATTTGGTCCGATGCAAGTATCGTTGCGGACTGCGGATTCGAGAAAATCCCCCAGTAGCTTCCCATGATCGCATATCGACCGTCGCAGAAGTATCGCCCCGCATTGAACTGCACACCACCAGTCGTCTGCATTCTTGCATCGGAGGTGCTCAGGAAGCTTTGGACATAGGGATTGGGTGCTGGCGATGGGTTTGCACCGTCCTGTGTATTCGTTGTCAATCTAACGTTTTGATTATCCAATCGATTGAATAGCAATCCACTTGCGCCGAAGATCCAAGGGCTTGGAGAAACGATCGAAGGGGCGTAACTCACTGCGGGTTGACTGTAGCAACTTTCGGCTGCGGTAAAGCCGTAGGCGGGCGTTGTCGAGACCATTGGTGAACTGCCAATGTTGACTCCGTGGATTGCACAGTTGCCAGAATTGCAGGCCGCGCATGAGCTTGTTCCGGCCTGTGTCTGTGGTGCTTGCGGAGACGAGTAAGTCGGCTGAGCATACTGAGAACCTTGCATTACCTGCATTTGTTCGTATTGCTGCGTTGCGGGTGCAGAATACGGTGGGGCCAATTGGTACTGAGTGTTCAGTACCGAATTGTCAGTGGCAGGAACATGTACATGCCCGCCCGCAACCCCGCTCCCAACGACGCCGTTCTGAGCATAGGCCGCTAGGCTTGTGCCAGAATTCACCGCAGGTGGAGAAGGTAACGCTTTCGCGCTGAATGAGCTTGCTGCAAGCCCACCTGAGTTACCCGCAACATACTGTGCTGAGGCGATGCCGGGGATTGCGGTCACCCCTAAAGTCATCGCGAGACCATGAAACCAAGTTTTTTTCACCGGAAAGCTCCTTGCTTAAAACGTCCGTCCTAGACGTGGCATCCATTACCACACATAGGAGCTCTCCAAATAGAAAGCTCCGTGCTGAGATGACTTCCCATCCTGGGTAGTTCTACTGCACTGGACATTGATCGGCGTACAATTGGCCTGTCAAACTACCTTTCAAGCTTTAGCCAGCGAAAATTCTTGGCGTCGGAAAACACAATCGGAATAAGTCGTCCAACCGGCGAGTGAGCGGCCTGGAAGTCCCCCGTTTTTTTAGGAAATACGAGAGGAAAGGCACAATCGGCATATTCAGCACGCGAATTAAGCTAGTCGCTTTGGATCCGATTGTTATGATCGAGTCCAGCTGCGTGGGCAAGCAAGACAACGCTTGTCCCGCCACCAAGCCTCAAGCCAATTTCTCAAGTATGCGCTCGTTACCAATTTTAGCCGATCATGATACCTCCACAAACAGCCGTATTCGGTTGCAAGCCGGGGCAGAGAATGCAAAGGGATCCTACGCGTTTATCAGTCTTGGCTGTCCCAAAAACTTAGTCGATAGTGAGCAAATGCTCGGGCTTTTACACAGGGACGGATATAGCCTGGTTCAAAACCCTGAGAATAGCGACTTCGTGGTCATCAATACGTGCGGCTTTATCGACAATGCCCGAAAGGAGTCCTTTGAAGCAATCGATCAGATGCTCGATCTGAAACGCCAAGGCAAAATACGCGGCGTAATCGTTACAGGTTGTCTGGCCGAACGACAGCAAGAGCAATTGTTGGAAGCAAGGCCAGAGATAGATGGCCTCGTTGGTGTCTTCGGGCGTGACGACATTACGACGATCGTCAATCGATTCATGGACGGTTTGGATGAGCAGAGAACAATCTTCAAACCTGCTCCCATTCGTGCCTTGGCGGACGATTTTCGATTGCAACTGACACCTAAGCACTTCGCCTACATGAAGGTCTCGGAGGGCTGCGACAGACTTTGCACTTTTTGCGCGATTCCAAAAATGCGGGGCAAACACGCCAGCAAGCCCATGGAAGGGATCATCGATGAAGCTCAAAGACTAGCTGACAGTGGAGTTCGAGAGTTGATCTTGGTCGCCCAGGATACAACCTTTTATGGAATTGATCTCTACGGCAAGCCGAGGCTTTCCGAGCTTCTGGAAAGGCTAGATGCAATCAATGGGGTCGATTGGATTCGCTTGATGTACTTCTATCCGATGTACATCGACGACCAGCTGGTGCAAACCATTGCTGGTGCAAAGAAGATTCTCCCATACATTGACATGCCATTGCAACACATCAACGACACGATGCTCAAGCGAATGGCGCGTCGCGTAACGAGAGACAAAACGCATGAGCTCGTGACGAAGTTGCGGGAAGGCATCCCCGACTTGGTCATGCGAACGACGATGATCACTGGCTTCCCAGGCGAAACCGACGAACAGTTCGACGAACTAGAAGCGTTCGTCGCGGAAATGCGTTTCGAACGAGTCGGTGTCTTCACCTATTCAATTGAACCGGACACCCCTGCCGCCAAACTAACGGACCACTTGCCCGAACGCATCAAGAAAGAACGCCGCAATAGACTGATGGCAGTCCAGCAGCAAAACGCCTTTGCTTGGTGCGCAGAGCGAGTTGGAACGCGTATGGATGTCTTGATCGACAAGGCTGTCGATGAGGCCAACAACGTTTGGCTCGGTCGATCTTACGCAGACGCACCCGATGTGGATGCGACGGTGTTTGTTACGGGTGAAAAGGACAAGCCAATTCAGCCGGGCAACATCGTTGACTGCGAGATCGTATCGTCCCAGCATTACGACTTAGTGGCTGCAGCTGTAGGGCAAATTCGATAATGGGGTTGACGAGCGCAAGTTCATCGAACTGGAATGTCCCGAATGCTTTGTCGTCGGTAAGGCTATTATTGGCGATCGTTGTTTGCATGTTGATCGAATGGCGACTTCTTTTGCCGGCCGTGATTTGTTTCTTGGTAGCTGCGTGCACCGATTGGATCGATGGATGGTGGGCTCGCCGATTTCAACAAGTCACGAAACTGGGTCGAATACTCGATCCATTTGTAGACAAGATTATTATTTGTGGAGCGATGATCGCCCTATGCGCCGTTCCGAATTCCGCGATCGCACCATGGATGGCGACTCTAGTCGTGGGCCGCGAGCTACTAGTGACCAGTTTGAGAGGAATGGTCGAGGGTCAAGGGGGCGATTTTTCGGCGAAGCAAATGGGAAAATGGAAAATGGTCGCACAGTGTGGAGCGATTGTTTCCGTGTTAATTGAGCTGCTATACGCAACAGCTCCCGTTTGGCTCCATTGGACCAGCATCGCATTTGTTTGGTCAGCGATCCTGCTGACGGTATTGTCAGGAATGGAATACGTAATGCTGGTGCTGAAGAAACCTACATGATACTTACACCCGTTCAGTCGTTGGCTTTAGCAGCACTTTGGGCGCTCATCTTCGCGGTGTGTGGAGGCGCTATTTTTGAGTGGACAAAATGGTTTCGACAGCGTTTGGGTGGCGTAACGCTGAAACGAGTTATCTTGGGCCCGCAGGCAACCGTTGGTTTCGTCGATATCGCCGTAACTCTATTCGTGTTGATCTCGCTGTTTTTCTCCGCGGTGGTAGCCTGGAAAGCGACGGGAATGCCAATCTCTACGAGTGTGCAGCAATCGATGCGAGAACAGGTTGCATCGATTGATGAAGGCGACGTAAGCCAGTCCCCCGACAGCGTTCCCGAATCGAACCAATCCAAAGAAAAAGTTCTTCCTAAGCCGAAGACTATTACTCAGAATCAGTTTTTGTTTAGCGGATTTGCGATTTCCGCGCAGCTCGTATGCGTGTTCTTGATGACGATATTTGTTTGTCGCAGAACCGGTTGCGCCGTCAACAGACTTGGCTGGAGAGCAGATCAAATCGAGGGGGACCTCCGAGCGGGTTGGCAGTGTTTCCTAATGATGACGCCGATCATCTTGGTTATAAACGCGTTATTACAAGGACTTACAAAAACACCTTACGAGCACCCCGTACAAGAAATGATCAAGCAGTATCCTTGGCTGCTCGGAATAGCATTTTGGCAGGCAGCCATTGTTGCACCTATCTCGGAAGAATTTGGCTTTCGCGTGTTGCTGATTGGATGGTTTGAATCCATTCATTTTGGCACGGACAAGATGATGGCTTTCGTATTTGGCACGAATCCAGAAATTCACAAAGAGTTGAATGGCCCGGCAGAAGTCCAATCTTCTGCGGTGACACTCCAATCAATTGCCAGTCCGTACCAAGCGCCTACAGTATCCGACGTTGCGTTGGTCTATCGTCCACCATGGTGGCCGGTCTTGTTGAGTGGGGCTCTATTCGGACTTGCTCACTTTAACTACGGCGTAAGTTGGGTGGCGCTCATTGTCTTTGGCGTGGTGCTTGGGAGACTTTATCAATTGCGTCAAAGTATTATCCCTGTCATCATGGTCCACGTTCTGTTCAATGCCATGAACGTTACGATGTTGGGTTTGTCGCTTATGCTGCCAGCAAACTTAGGGAAATAGCGATCCAACCATTTTCGCTCTCGCCGAGGAGAGGTCGATCTAGCTAAATCGAATCAGCTTGTTTGTGATGCATTTCCGTTTCCTTTCCAATCTTTTTCAGGCTATCGAAATACAAGAGTTTGTGCTGGAGATAGCTGTGACAAAAAGCTTTCGCTTCACGAAAGAATGGAATGGTGGTTCCATCGGATATCTCTTGTGAGTGAAGCCATTGGATGTGATTGTCGAGTGCGGCATTGCGCCCATGCGACTCACATTCCTCACGGAATCGAACCATCGCGGCCTCAACCAACCGAAATCGACCGCCTAGTGGCAAATCGTGATACTCGCCTTTGGGATTAGTCCAAATCGTCGTCCAGGCTTTCCCTTGCGTATAGAATCGTTTCAGCCAGTAGGCAGCGATATCGGATTCATCCACGGTGGGCGAAGTCAAAACGGCTGCCCTTGCGTACATCAACTCTTTCTCGACCAAGTCAGGTTCTTCGCGCCAACGCTGAATCATGCGTACATCGACCCTGGAATGATCGCCGTCATGAAAGAGAAACCTATCCACAAAAATTTCGTGTTGGAAAGAGTTTTTGCGAAGCTGCGGGAACTCGCAATAGATGGTCATCTCGGACAAAGTGCTCGCCGCGTGCTCGTTGTCGCGAATTTTATTCTTGAAAGTTACTGGATCCGCCAGCCCATTGACTGCGCCTGGACTGTAGGGCATCGTTGCCGTGTGAGTGATCTCGTGGAGGTAATACAGATCCTGGACCAGCTTGTTGTCATAGGTTCGAAGTTGTATGCCACCCCACCACGGTGAAAAATGGGGCGCTTCCACAAATTCGATTAGCTCTTTCCCAGAATTGTCCGCCACCTTCAAAAATTCGTCTGAAGGCTTGTAGAAGAATCGCGGACGACGCGCAAATCGATTCAAAACCTCCCGAATGAATCCTCCCTCATCGTATGAGCTACGAAAGGCCTCCGTTTGGAGCAATTCGTGGCGAATAAAGCGGCAGCATTCCTGAGCGGCAACCAGCTTAATGATTTCCTTCATTCACAATTCTCCGAAAAACCTGAGCCGCCGAACGTTGGCAAACAGTTTAATCCACAATGCGTTCGTAGTAACGGGCGGCGACGCTGGGATTCAGGTCTGGATTGATTGCATGCGCCATCAAAGGAGTTAAACACACTCGTACTTTTTGTTCCCCTTTAGAACCTCGCAGCAAGTATCGTTCTAGGTCGGAAGGTGAATGAGAAGGCCCCCCAACTCCCAGCAAAAATATGTCTGCCGCAATCAACTCCAGTCCCAGTCTCTGATTGACTTGATGGATAACCTGCTGCTGAACAGGACGGTACTTGCAAGGTAATTCTTGAACTCCGAAACGAGACATGAATTCTATTCCGATGCTCAGCGAGCATAAATTCTTGAACCATTTGTTACCGAATAGTCCTGGATACTCCTTCCGTGAGTACATGCCCCCGATACGGTGATAGTATACACCAGCGGGTTTGCTTAACGAAAGGAAGATCGAGCCAATGTTCGGATGATCGGCATTGACACGGAATTCTCTAGCGACACATCCCACATAAGTAAGATCGAGCATAATCTCCGCAGTCGGTGTCCTTCGCTGCAGTTCGCAGGCGAAGCTGTCGAACTCGTCCCAAACAAAGCCGTCGATGCCAGATGGTTGACTGATATAGAACTGGTCTTTTGCGCCGATGGTATCGACGGCCTTTTGCCAGTCTTGACGGCCATGCGACTGCACCTCAATTCCAGCTGCCGCAGCGTAAGCAGCGAACCCTTCGTACTCTCCCTCAAATACATGAATCTTGGGAACGAATCGCTCCTTTCGCGAATTAGCAGCATAAGCATGAATCGCCTCGCGCAGGGCTTCGCTAGCGCCCGCAGTGGGATAACAAAACGGGAATCCTTTGGGGTCAAAATGAACAATCGGGGCGACCCATGACCTCCATTTGATAAAGAACCCTTCATGGATCGCATCTTGTTTTTGGGTCCAAGCCTCGCGAAACAAATGGTGAAACTTTGTCCTGCCACCTAATCTATCTACTTCACTTCCATCGAGTACGGCGTCGATTACCTGTTCGGTTTCTGGCATGACCAAGGCGTAAATGATTTTGGAGACGTTAGACTCAGCGAGACGTTGGCTAAGGTGTAGATCGGTGTCCATAGCTTCGTTTTCTTGAATTGATTGACGCTCAGTTTTCATTATTTGCGCGGCAGAAGTCATGTGTCCAAGCTTGTGCCCAAGGCCTGCCAGCTATCCAAAATTCTACACCTTATTAAATGGATGGACCCACCCTTGATGGACCCACCCTTGTTTAAAGGCCCGTGACTTGGAGCACACAGCCCAGGGGGCCATGCTACCACACGGCCCAGGGGGCCATGCTACAGGTGTACAGGTGTTACTCTCCATTTCCTCATTTGACTGGCACCGGAACATGTGATAGAGTGTAGGGGCATTAGGCATTCGTTTAACAGGTGAATCGATGCCATTACACGGGATATTCATGCGTCGGCCTTGGTAGTCGGCGGAGTTCTTGGGCGTGTTTGACAAAACAAACCATCTGTGCCCAGGTCGTTAACGACCATGTCATAAAGACGTCCATGGAGACATGTCTGCACCGACGGTAAATTAGCTATCTCATGTTGATAGCTTCCGACGCAGGCTTTACCGGCCCGATTTCATAGGGCTCAAATGAGAGATTTGTTTTGAATAATTTTGAAGGATTGGGGCTAATTCCGCCCCTTATGCGAGCTTTAGCGGCCGCAAATTACGAAGTTGCTACCCCCATACAGTTGCAAGCTATCCCGCTGTTGCTTAGCGGATATGACCTCATGGGCTGTGCCCAAACAGGTACTGGGAAGACGGCTGCTTTTGCTTTGCCAACGCTACAAAGGCTGGCTAGCACTGGACCGGGAGGCGCAGATGCATTGAAGGAAGAAGGGCGTTCAAGCGCTGGTCCGGATCGCCGAGGCCCTCGAGCCATTCGCTGCCTAGTACTTGCTCCGACTCGCGAGTTAGCAGCTCAAATTGAAAAAAGTTTTACGACCTACGGCAAGTTTCTTAATTTGCGTGTAGCCGTTGTTCATGGTGGCGTTAGCCAAATGCCACAAACGCGGGCATTGCAACGAGGGGTCGACGTATTGGTCGCAACACCTGGCAGGTTGCTTGATTTGATGAACCAACGCATCGCCGACATATCGAATGTCGAGGTTTTGGTCATTGATGAAGCGGACCAAATGTTCGACATGGGGTTTTTGAGAGATCTCAAACGTATTGTGGCAAAAGTACCATTGGATCGCCAAACACTGATGTTTTCGGCAACGATGCCAGATGAAATCCGTCAGTTGGCCAAGCAATGGTTGTTTGAGCCAAAGCATGTAGAGGTCGCCAAGGTTTCTAGCGCAGCTACGGCGGTAGAACAGTCGGTTTTTCATGTGTCCGCACAAAACAAACCCAAGTTGCTGGTCAGTTACATTAAGTCATCGGCGGTCACTCGCTCGATTGTTTTCACGCGTACAAAACATGGTGCCGATCAGCTGGTAAAGATTTTGTTGAATAGTGGAATCGACGCTGTAGCGATCCATGGCAACAAGAGCCAAAACGCTAGAACTCGAAACCTAGACGCATTCAAATCAGAGAGTCCGCCGATTCTGGTCGCGACCGATATCGCAGCTAGAGGCATCGATGTCCATGGTGTTTCGCATGTGATCAACTACCAGTTGCCAGAGGTGCCAGAGATCTATGTGCATCGAATTGGCCGTACTGCGCGAGCCGGTGCAGCGGGAACGGCGGTTTCGTTTTGTGCACCCGACGAACGAGGTAGTTTGCAAGACATCGAGAGACTGCTAAACAACTCCATCGAAGTGAATGATTCTCTAAACGAGTTGACACTCGCTGCTTCTCTACAGAATCAACGTGTTTCGGGTGGCGTCGGACGCTCATCTGGCGGTGGCCGATCGCAGTCCTCTGGTCGCAGTGCAACTGGACGGGGAACAAGTCGTCCCCGCAGCACTTCTCGGGGCGGCCAATCGAGAAGTGGACCACGGCAGCGCAAGAATTCATCCGGCAGCATGGTCTTGAACTGAACGGCTTTCATTAGTCGGACACTCACACATGTAGGTCCGGCTTTCCTCAGCCGGACACACGTAGGTCCGGCTGCTCTCAGCCGGACACTCACACGAAGGGAAGCATCTCAACCTGAGGACGGGCTGAGCTACGTGTGGCTGAGCTACGTGATGATAGGCTACGCGTTAGCAACTATGCCCTCAGGGCTACTTGCTCCTTCATGAACTTGAGCCCTTGTTCGGCAAGTAGCAATTCCGTATCAAACATTCTTCGCCATATTTTCGTTGCTGCGGCTAATTCCGGCAGTGCCATTCCAAACGCTTCGATCACTAGCCAGCCATCGTATCCAATCGACCGTAGAGCATCGAAGTTCTCCTTCCAGCGAATATTGCCTTGTCCGGGAGTGCTGCGATCGTTTTCACTGATATGGACGTGGCACAACATATCTTTGATTTCGTGGATGGCTTTGGCCACATTTTTTTCTTCGATATTGCTATGGAAAGTGTCGTACATCATTCGGCACATTGGATGGTCCACTTGGCGACAAAGTTCGGCTGCATCCGCATGGGCATTAAGGAAGTAAACTTCAAATCGATTGAGTGGCTCCAGACCTAGCATCACACCTACTTTGCCGGCGTATTCGGCGGTGGCTCGCATGCTTTCGATTCCCCACTTCCACTCATCATTTGTTCGGCCTGCGCCGGTAAAATACCCAAGCGCCGAATGGAATGGTCCGACTAAGGTTTGCACTCCAGCGGCTGCACAGCAATCAAGCGTTTGCCGATTCAGCTCGACTCCCTTCCTTCGAACGGTTGCGTCCGGACTTATCGGATTATCGTCAGGCGTCCGAACGGTTACCCCCGTTCTTTCTAGTCCAAGAGCATCGAATCGCTTTCCCCACGCAGCGTAGTCAAGTCCAAGATTAAATATAGGGATTTCCACCCCATCGAAGCCCATCGCTTTAAGTTTTTCCAAGGTGGGCAACAATCCATCGTTGAGTTCTCCTGTCCAAAGCAATAGATTCATGCCATATTTCATTGTAGGCTCCGTTAAATTGTTTTCTGATAGAGGTGAAAAAAGTTTTGCCCGCGAAGCGGCGGGACGAGGGATGGATGATAGAGTATCGGATGAACGCGGCTGTGCCGATCAAACATAGACGCGGCTGCGCCGGTTAAACATTTTGCAAGACGCGACACTAGGTTCTGCTCAGCGCCGCTTCGATGCGTTGCATGACTTTGTGTTCTCCTTGAGACACCGCTGCCCAACCAAGCAGTCCACCGCTAGAGGATGCGACCGTGTGAATCTCTTTCACGAGGGCTTTTTTGAGCTCGCCGGCATCGTGTTCCGGCAAAGCCGTAATCAAGGCTTTTGCATAGATCTCCCAAGCATGAAACATGTCCGAGGATGGCTTGGTTTCAAGCCACTTTTCTAGCAATTGGGCCGCCGGGCTTTCTTTCGGAAAATGGGTCCCTGCCAGCATGTTAATCGTTGTTCGCTCAGCATCCTCCAGTGTCCCGTCCCCCCAAGCCACGGCTACCAATGGAAAAACTCGTAGGGCAGCGAAGGCTTGAGGGGTTACTCCCAGTTGGTGAACCGCTTCGAGTATCTTGGTGTCCTTGATTCCACTGATTCGAGCAAACTCGACGGTTGCTTTATCGTGGTCTTGGCGAGTTTTCAGTTCTGCTAATAGTTTAACGTCGAGATCCGCAAAAAACTGGTTTTCGAGAGCTGACCCGCGCTCATGCAAAGAATCCGATTTGGACATCGTTTCGCCTATCCTGAAATGGGCAATTAGTGAAAAATAACGGCTACGAATCAAAGGATAGCCGGGGCGACTTAACCTTAACACCCCCGACCCGTGGGTTCCTCACTTTTCAATGTAGATCTTTCCAGTTCTCAACACGCATTTCAAACCACTTTTATGTCCACGGCCACCCAACTGCCTCGCACCATGTTCCAGAAAATCTGGGACAATCACACCGTTCTCAATGAATCGGGCAAACAAACGATGCTGTATGTGGACTTGCATTTAGTCCACGAGGTTACCAGCGCTCAAGCTTTCGAAGGGCTTCGCTTGGCTAGCCGAACCGTTCGTCGTCCGGAGCGGACGATCGCTACGCCGGACCACAATGTTCCAACCAGCGACCGCATGCTCCCTATCGCCGATCCAATAGCGCGACAGCAAGTGGACAAGCTTCGAGAAAACTGCAAGGAATTCGGAATTCGACTATACGATCTCAATGACATTCATCAAGGCATTGTTCACATTATTGGCCCAGAGCTTGGTTATACGCAGCCGGGAATGACCATCGTGTGTGGAGATTCGCATACTGCGACGCACGGAGCATTTGGAGCTCTGGCATTTGGAATCGGTACCAGTGAAGTAGAGCATGTTCTTGCAACACAAACCCTATTGCAATATCTACCCAAAACGTACGAGCTTCGCGTAGACGGTCAACTGGCACCTGGGGTTACGGCCAAGGATTTGATCCTGTATTTGATCGGGAAACTTACTACCTCTGGCGGAACGGGCTATGTGCTTGAATACACGGGGGAGGTGATTCGTCGATTGAGCATGGAAGAGCGGATGACCGTTTGCAACATGTCCATAGAGGCGGGTGCTCGAGCCGGCATGATTGCTCCCGATCAAACCACTTACGACTATCTCAGGGGCAGACCATTTGCACCCAAGGAATTTGCTAAATCGGAAGCCCTTTGGCGACAATTGCCGTCCGACCCTGGCGCAACCTACGATCGGGTCGGCGTCTACCGCGGCCAAGACATCGAACCGCAAGTTACTTGGGGAACAAACCCGGGCCAGGTCGCTTCGATCAATTCACCTGTTCCAAACCCCAATGATTTTGGGGACGAAACAGAACGCAAATCGGCAGCTGGGTCATTGGAGTACATGGGTCTCAAAGCCGGCGCACCGTTGACGAGTGTTTCCATTGATCGCGTCTTTATCGGATCATGCACCAATGCTCGAATCGAAGACTTGAGGGCTGCAGCTAGCGTCGTCAAAGGTTACAAGGTAAGCGACAGAGTATATGCGATGGTTGTGCCAGGCAGTGGACAAGTCAAACGGCAAGCGGAATCGGAGGGCCTCGACAAAGTCTTCAGAGAAGCTGGCTTCGACTGGCGCGAAGCGGGTTGCAGCATGTGCTTGGCAATGAATCCGGATAGGCTCGAGCCGGGTGAACGTTGCGCTTCCACTTCCAATCGAAATTTTGAAGGCCGTCAAGGCAAGGGAGGACGCACGCATTTGGTGTCTCCAGCTATGGCCGCTGCGGCCGCAGTCTCTGGACACTTCGTCGATATTCGCCAATGGGACTATCGAGCGTAAAGCAGAGCGAGTCATTACAACATACAATAACAATTTCTATTGCCACCAAGCGACCCATGCGTGTGGCCTCAAGCAACACGACCAATAACTACTATGAAACCATTCACCAAAGTAACCGGTATCGTTGCGGCAATGGACCGTGCCAACGTCGACACCGATCAAATTATTCCTAAGCAATTCCTTAAGAGAATTGAACGCAGTGGGTTCGGCCAATATCTGTTTTTCGACTGGCGTTTCAACGAAGACGGCACGCCGAATCCCAACTTCGAATTGAATCTTGATCGCAATCGCGGTGCCTCGATCCTAATCGCAAGACGCAATTTCGGAAGCGGATCTTCGAGGGAGCATGCCGTTTGGGCCATCGAAGACTTTGGGCTGCGTTCCATCATCGCACCTTCCTTTGCAGATATCTTTTACAACAATTGCTTTAAGAATGGCACCTTGCCAATCCAGTTGGACGAACTGCAAATCGAGGAACTCTTTAGTCGCCATGCCGTTCAATCTCAATTCAAGCTAACTGTCGATCTTGAGCAGTGTGTGGTCACGGATGGACAAGGCTTCGTTGCACCCTTCCAAGTGGAGCCCTTTCGAAGACATTGCCTACTCCATGGGTTAGACGACATCAGCTTGACACTGGAGAACGCAGGCAAGATCACAGAATACGAAACTTCCCACCCAGCTTTAAAATGATCGTACTGAGTGGGATCTATGAGTTTCAACGACATTTTGAGCTGGGTTTTGCATCTTGACAAGCATTTGAACGAGTTGGTTCATGCGATCGGGCCCGAGTTAGTTTATGTTGTTTTGTTTGCAATACTTTTTTGCGAAACAGGTCTGGTTGTGATGCCTTTCCTGCCAGGCGATTCGCTTTTGTTTGCCGTTGGAGCGATCTGCGCGAGCGACAACTCCGCCCTCAGCCTATTAGTCATGATCCCGTTGCTGATGTTGGCGGCTGTGACCGGTGATGCCGTTAACTATTGGATCGGCGCAAAGATCGGGCCAAAGGTTTTTCATAGTGAATCGTCCCGGTGGTTGAACAAAAAACACTTGGATCAGGCGCAGGAGTTTTACGAAAAGTATGGTGCCAAGACCATCATCATTGCGAGATTCGTTCCGATCGTACGAACCTTTGCACCATTTGTTGCTGGAATTGGGAAAATGCACTTTGGACGTTTTTGGCTTTACAACGTTGTTGGAGGTGCAATTTGGGTTACTTTGTTTTTGGTGGCCGGATTCTTTTTTGGAAATATTGAAATCGTCAAAAAGAACTTTTTCCTGGTAACGGTTGGGATCGTGGCCGTAAGTGTAATTCCAATTGCGCTGGAGTGGCTAAAGCGACCGACAAGCTCGAATGTAGCAAAGTAACGGCACTTGATACCTACTATACTACTGGCTGGCTTTTTCTGCTGCAATTGACCTTGAAACCGAGACGAAACGCGGCATTTAAAGCAACAAAGCGATTTTCATCGTTTGACACGTCGGCGGTGGCCAATAGAATGAAGGGGAGGTAGAGAGTACCTTCGTTCGAACAACCCCACTCCCTTCGTTTACTGGAACCTACCTATGTTCGGCCTCGGCACTACAGAACTGCTGATTTTTTTGGTTGTCGCGATGTTGTTGTTTGGCAGTGCCAGACTTCCATCTTTAATGAGGAATCTCGGGCGGAGTGCAACCGAGTTCAAGAAGGGCATGCGGGATGAGGATGCGGATCCGACTACTGATCCATCAACCAAGGATTGATGAAATTGGTTTAGCGATTCGTTAAGTAGAATAGTTCTCGCATTGCAGGCATTAGCGATATGTTTGGTAATTTGGGCGGCTTTGAAATGGTTTTGTTTGGGATTGTTGCGCTGATGCTATTTGGCGCGAAGCTTCCCGAGGTTGCTAGAAATCTAGGTGGAACGTACCGCGGCCTGAAGCGCAGCGTGGACGAGTTCAAACGTGAGTTTCAAGCGGTTGAGACCTACGAGCCCAAGTCGTTTCGAATTGAAAAACAGGATGAACCGGAGGTCTCAGAGTCAACCGCTCCAAAGTTCTCCCCTCCGCCAAATGATAGCGAATAAGCTTTTTCATTAGTTCCTGTTCTTCACGTCCAGCTTTCCTCTGCCGGACTCGACTTTTCAATCTAGGCAATCTGAAGCGACTTGAGCAATTAGTTACCCATTCGTTTGGAATTTTGAAGATTCGATTCTTAGTTTGCCACCATTCGGGGTTGCAACAATCCCTCGACCAACTGAGAATCTCGGAAGCGTTGCAAACTGGGACCTCGCTGAATGAGGCTTCAAGGCCATTTGCATGGAGATGGATACTTGATGGTTACGAACGACCCGCTTTCTTTTGAGCAACTCAATGTTGGCGATAAATGGACCAGCGTCGACCGAACGGTTGTCGCTGCAGATTTGCAATCCTTTGCGGATTTAACCGGCGACCACGATCCATTGCATACGGATCCTCAGTTCGCTGCCAATGGTCCATTTGGAAAACCCGTTGCGCACGGCTTGCTTGGGCTGTCCATTTTAGCTGGACTGAGTTCAAACGCCCCAGCGGTTTTGACGGCAGCACTCGTTGATATTCGCAGTTGGAGCTTCTCGAAACCTGTGTTTGTTGGCGATGTGGTTCGAGCTGTGACTGAAATCATCGATTTGAAGCCGAGGGGGCGCCGTCACGGAGAGGTGCATTGGTATCGGCAGCTTCTCAATCAAAAAAGTGAAAAAGTGCAAGATGGAATTTTAGTTACTTTGGTAACACGCCGAGTTCCATTGCCCAACAAAAAATCCCTTCAAATCCCTAGCCGAGTTTCTGAATCAAGCAGTCCGACTGCCGTCGAGGAATCTGTTGCAACTTTCTAGTTAGTTAAACCGCTGCAGTACCTAACTTCGACTATGATTTGAGTTAGTTCTCATTTCAAAGAAAGTAACATCGCAACATGCAACATCTGGACCATCTTAAAAATCTTGTGATCATGGCGTCTGCCGATGGCAACCTGTCCGAACGCGAAATCGCTTTGTTGGTGGATCGATGCGGCGAAATGGGTCTCGACGAAGCTGATTTGGGCAAAGCTGTGGCTTATGCCTTGAGTGATGAAGCGTCACTAAAGCTACCCACCGAAAAAAAAGAGCAAATCGCCATGCTCTCCGACTTGGTACGAATAATGGCCGCGGACGGAAAACTTAGCGAAGTCGAAAAAAGGCTTTTCGCTCTCGCGGCAGCCAAGATGGGAATCGAGAAGTTGGAACTCGATGACTTAATCGACAAGCTCGTCGGAAAGATTAGCAAGTAGGACATGCCGTGCGACGGAATCGATCTATCCGTCTTTCACAAACCGGCGATACGCAGACGTCGGATCGATGCCTCTACCGAAGCTTGTTCCGATGAGTCATTCCGATTTACCCAAATAAATGGAGAGAATAGCAAAAGCTGCCAACACGAAAAATGTCCATGCTGTTGAATTCCAAAAACGGTTATGTGCAATTGCAAATTCGTTACTGGATCGCTTGTCCGCCAAATTGCCGATTTTAATCGCGAGTTGATAACGCCACAGTTGCAATGCAATCCAACCAAAGAAGACTACGCGAACCGCTTGCATTAACATCCAGTAGGGATCGAAGAAAATCGCGTATGTGCCTTCTTCTGGATCATAATGGAACAGGTAGTAACCAAAAACGACTGTCGCGATCAGTGCTATCAAGCTGAATAGTAACGACATAGCCGCAATCGCGTCGCGGCTTTCGTTCAATAGCTTGCCCGGCCAGTCGCATTCTTGAGTCGATTCGAACTCTTGAGCGGGTGATGCAGGTTTGTCTTTCGGAACCGGCGAGGAGCGATAGGGGTTATCCATCCCGAAACCTTTGACGATTGTTTAAAAGATCAAAACCACTTCGCACCAAATCGGTTGGCACTTAGCAGTACGATGCTTGGTGCCAAGTGACTATTGCTCAACTCCCCGCTTACGATGAAGTTGAAGAATAATTCCGGCACCTATGCAGGATACGCTTGCTGCAACAATCCATATGCGATTGGCGTCGTGAAACGGCAATATTTTCGACCTGGCTTCAATGGTTGTGAGAGCACCCGCAACGACTGAGTAGACTGCTGCCGCCGAGACCGCACCTAGGATTGCACCTAGAACAGCATGTCCGAGTTCGTTCAGCGAACCGGTTGAAATCGAAGTTGCGATGCCAGCCGCGATTGCAACAGGCAACAACATGATGCTCCAACGCACGACCGAATAAATCATCGGGTCCGATATCACAAACGCTGGGTTCAGCTCGAGCCAATGGCCGATCCATCCCATTCCGGCACCTGCGCTCGCACCAAATACAAGGCCAATCACCAAACCGAGCAATTGACCGGCTGTATTCTTAGAAAGGCTGCAGCATGCGGCTATGGCTCCGCACATCAAGGTGGAAAATATTCCGTACGCGATCATATCGCTTGAAAGTTCTGCCGACCTGAGCTCCTTCATTTGAGCAGGCGTCACTTCAAGCGACTTTCTCGCTTCCTCAGATGCCAAAACAAAGGGGTAGTTTGTACTGTAGATTTCGAAAACTGCGAACGTTAAGGACGCTACTACAAGAACAAGCATAGCGATAATTTTGAACATGAAGGGTACTTTAAAAAGGCAATGACAATGAGCAAGTTAGTGCACCAACTAAAGAAAGTGCTATAAGGAGGATAACAACGGGCGATCGAGGGGTCAATCATATCGCCTATCGATCGACGTTTGTGCCTCTTTTCACTACAATGACTCAATTTTGTTCGACTGATGTTCGGAAGCCATAAACAGATTACAATCGTGGTGCGTCGCTGGCCATCGGTATTGTCACTCACATCGCATTTGCATATCGGATTGAGGTTGATTTGAAACAGAGGCCAGGTGAACAGTCTAAGAAACGCGTTGGCCGCTGGTCTTGGGAATTTAATCCTGTGTCGACTAAATGGCTCAAGCTTGTCGTTGTCATATTGCTTGGGACCAGCCTGTCGATTGCCATCGCGATTTCACTCACTCCGATGGCGCCCGTTTCCGAATTGGAGCCTACCGACACCGAGGCATCCACAGATCTATCCAGTCTATCCAGCGCAAAGAATTCGAGTGAGGCACCTTTGCAACATGTACACTTTCCAACATTGGACGAAACTATCCAAGTCGAGAGTTTACAGTCCGAATTGTTAGGGATAGCAGATCGATTGGTCGCTGATTTTGGCGCGAGTACCGACGGGCTTCACGTGGCCGCAATGATTTTCGCTGAATTCAAGAAAACCAAGCGGGCCGAAGACATTTGGCGTAGATGCACCGAATTGAAACCCAAGGAATTGGGTCCCTTTGTTGGCCTAGCATCCGTTCTCAGCCAACGTGGCGACGACGCTCAAGCTGTCGAACTATTGGATAGTTTGTATCAAACGGGACGAAAGTCTGCCGAATTGATTGCGGACTTGGCGGCTGGACTTTCAAAGATTGGCGAAATGGAGCGAGCCGATATTGTTATCAACGATGGACTTGCAATGTTTCCAGATAACGCCGCTCTTCAAACGCAACGCGGGACGCTCGACACTCAACTTGGCCGATTTGAATCCGCCGAGATTGCGTTTCGACGCGCAATTGAACTTGGAGACAATTCAAAATCGATGGCGGTAATGCTCGGAAATATTCTGGCTCGGCGAGGGAAAACGGAGGATGCAAAACAAATCCGAGCGGCGATTCAACAAGACGATTCTGCGAAAGCGAACAGAACTACGTCCTTCGAGGAATCGTACCTTAAAACCCTTCGTGGATTAGCAGTTCGCTTTTATCAATTCGGAGCAAAGGCCGCCATGATGAATGGTGTGCCGAACGTTTCTGAGCAATGGCTATTGCGGGCTACGGCCATTGAACCGAGCGACCTTTCGACTTACATGGAGTTGTCCGCTGTGTATCGCCGAACCAATCGGATTCAGGAAGCGTTGGAAGTACAACAGCGTTTGCTAGAGCTTCAGCCCACGAACGTCCTCAACCATATCAATTTGGCGAGCGTAGCATCTCAGCTGGGGCAGTTTGATTTAGCGGAACGCGTATTGGTCGAAGCAACAAAAACAAGCCCCGAAGTTGCGTTTCCCTACGCGGAATTGGCAAAGATTCGACTAGGGAAACGCCAGTATTCCATGGCAAAGGAGCAAATAACAATGGCTAGAAGATTGGATCCCGACAATGTCGAATGGCACCTCATGGGTGCCATGATTGCGGAAGGCCTTGGAGACGCG
>JANLRK010000403.1:0-20292 GCA_031361585.1 Pirellula sp.
CCTACCAAGCGCGAAGTCACTCTCGGCAAGAGTGACCTACCAAGCGCGAAGTCACTCTCGGCAAGAGTGACCTACCAAGCGCGAAGTCACTCTCGGCAAGAGTGACCTACCAGGAGACGCGGCAACAACTCGCGTTCGACCCATTTCGTGTCGACGGTACCGTTGAAAAACTCTTTTTGCTTGAGAACGGTTGCATGAAAACCAGCCGTCGTCTTGATGCCGGTGATTCGCAGTTCGGCCAAGCTTCTGAGCATGCACTCGATGGCTTGCTCTCGCGTTGGGCGGTGCACAATGATCTTGGCTATCATCGAATCGTAATAGGGTGGCACCGTATAGCCCGCATGTGCGTGCGAATCGACTCTAACCCCAAGACCGCCGGGGATAAACATCTTTTCGATTCGGCCTGGACATGGCATGAAGTTTTTGTCGGGGTCTTCCGCATTGATACGGCACTCGATGGCGGCACCAACAGGCTTGATGTCCGCTTGTGAAAACGGAAGCGGTTGGCCGGAGGCGACCAAGATCTGCGACTTGATCAAGTCGATTCCTGAAATCATCTCGCTCACGGGATGCTCGACCTGAATTCTCGCGTTGACCTCAATAAAATAAAACTTGTCATTTTGGTCAACGATGAACTCGACAGTAGCAGCATTAGTGTAGCTCGCCAGTTTTATGAGCCGAACGGCTGCGTCGCACATTTGCTTGCGGGTGGCTTCTGGCAAACGAGGAGAAGGGCTTTCTTCGATTAGCTTTTGATGCCGACGTTGTACGGAGCAATCACGTTCGTGCAAATGGACGATGTTCCCGTGAATGTCGGCAATGATTTGAACCTCAACATGCCTTGGACGATCGATGTACTTTTCCAGATAGACGCCGCCATTTCCAAAGGCCGCTTTGGCTTCCGCTTGAGCCTGAGAGATCGACGTTTGCAAGGATGCTTCGTCCAAAGCGACCCGCATCCCTTTGCCTCCACCGCCGGCAGTCGCTTTAATCAATACCGGAAAGCCAATTTTGCGAGCGGCCGCAATCGCATCCTCTGGCGTCTCGAGCAAACCATCGCTCCCGGGAACCACAGGTACGCCAGCAGCAACAGCCATTTCTCGAGCGGAATTCTTGTCGCCGAGTTTCTCCATCGCTTCGGGAGATGGTCCGATGAAAGTGAAATTGCAACTGCGACAGACTTCGTTGAAACCAGAGTTTTCGGCAAGGAAGCCGTACCCGGGATGAATCGCATCGACGTTTCCGATCTCGGCAGCTGCAATGACCCGATCGACTCGCAAGTAGCTATCCATGGACTTAGCTGGGCCAATACAGATGGTTTGGTCCGCCAACTCGAGATACTGTGAACCCCGGTCTGCTTCGCTAAAAATAGCAACCGTTTCGATGCCCAGCTCTTTGCACGCACGAATGATACGTAACGCGATCTCACCTCGATTGGCGACAAGCACACGACTAAACATTCTCAGCCCCTGGTGTCGATCTTGAATAGTGGCTTACCGAAATCGACTGATTCTTCGTTCTTGACAAGGACTTGAACAACCTTGCCACGTATTTCAGCCGGTATCTCATTGAATACTTTCATCGCTTCGATGATGCAAACAACGCTATCGTTCTGAACTATTGAGCCCGGTTCCACAAAGTTCTTTGCGTTCGGATTAGCTCGCGAATAATAAGTCCCGACCATTGGCGATTTGATGTAGGCGATATGGGGACCATCAGAATCAGGAATTGGGATAGTAGTAGCAGTTGGCATCGCGACCGATGGTGCCGCAACCGCCGGAGCCATAATCATTCCACCGGATAAGTTCGGATGTCCATGCCCTGCTCCACACAATCTAATACGTTGATTGTCTTGGCGAAGATCGATTTCACCGAGTTCGTGCTCCTTCATCAACTCGATCAACTTTCGAATTCGATCGATGTCGAATACGTCGTCGGTTCGTTTGGTCGATTCCGCCATCTCGCAAAGGGCCTTTCGGAATGAAATTCTGTAAGGGAAGCTGCACGGCGATCTTCGAACTGAAATCTTCCAGTAGCATGGCCCCTTGGGCCATATGAACTCGGGCCGAGGCCTAAGCTACGCTAACTCAACTCCTGCCGATCGCCTAATCATTGTTACGTACCAACGCTTTATACATTCCAGCCATTAGCCCTGGAAGCCCTGAAATGGAACGCTCGAGATGGCTGGATCAAGGCAGGTTTAGCGATCACGTCGTGGACCGCGTCCGCGGGGTCCGCGATTTTGCGATGGATTCCGTTGATGGTTTTCCATATTCGAAGCGACAAGCGTTCCAACCGCATCTTGCCACGACGGAATCTTGCTATTCCTGCCAACCAATTCGTTGGAATCTTCGTCGTCGCTATCGCGATCATCGTCTGTGTCGGGTGGATCAATGCCCGCTTCGGCGCCCTCGCCGCTACGAGGTTCCGTTCGCCTTCCTCGGCTGCGTCGACGGCGAGGGCGCGTTTCCGGTTCAGAATCGACATCAGTCCGATCGTCGACCAGCTCAAGATTGTCGAGACTTTCTGATGAATCATCTACAAATCCGAAGTCGTCGTCGTGAATGCCGGCTCCAAACCCCGATGGCTTCTTTGCAACGATAGGGTTAGATGTGCTTGGTCGTCGATCGGAGCCAGAATCTCGATTTCCTCGTTCTTCGCGTGGCGAACTAGTTCGTTCCGATCGCGTTGGACGTTCACGGGTAGATCTTTCTGCACCGCCCGAGCGTGAAGTACCTTCGGCTCGAACAGGTCTGTCAGTTCGTTGAGGCCTGTCTGCACGTTCGGGTCTGTCTGCACGTTCGGGTCTGTCTGAACGTTCGGGTCTGTCTGTACGATCTGGTCTGTCCGCACGTTCGGGTCTGTCCGCACGTTCTGGCCTGTCCGTACGTTCAGGTCGGTCCGCACGATCTGGGCGGGAAGGCCTATCGCTTTGAACTGGAACATCGTCGCGTGTGGGTCTTTCGTCGCGTGTCGGTCTTTCGGCTCGTGGAGGTCGATCCGCTCGGGGCGGTCTTTCACCGCGATCCGGTCTTGTTGGACGATCGGAACCCTCAGAGCGAACCGGACGTTGGTGATTGTCTTCACGCGGGGGCCTTGGTGGTCGCTCCGCGCGCACAGGATTTGTATCTCCCTCTACGCGGGCTGGTCGTTCGGGGCGTTCCGAACGCTCGGGGCGTGGACCTCGATCGGGACGATCCCCCCGTTCAGTTCGTGGGCCTCGTTCCGTTCGAGGAGCACGTTCCGGTGGAGGTGCCTGTTCCGGTCGAGGTGATTGTTCCGGTCGAGGAGCACGTTCCGATGGATCTGAACTGATCGAACGCTCCTGCCGATTGTCGCTATCCTCAGCCTGATTGCGGTGGCCTCGGCCTCGCGGAGCACGTTCTTGATCCGACACAAATCTTGGGATTTCTTCTCCAGATGGTTCGGCCTCGGATTCATCAAAAGGGAGGTCAGCGCGGACGTCGGCTTGTCGACCCCTGCGAGGCTGCTGTCGTCGTGAACGTCGTTCAGGGTCATTCGCTACGGCTTCGTCCCGACCCGCCTGCGGAGCGTTCGGCTCAGGCTCCGTGCGACCAGATCGAGCGACCCTCTCTCGGCCGTGCGGGCGATCGCGAGACTCGCCCGAACTTGTTGAAACATCCGATTTTCGAGTCGATTCAAGGTTTTCGACAATTCGAGTTGCACGTTTCGGGGTTTCGGGCTCAATCTTTTCCTCTTGTGTCGTATCACCCCACATGCTCGGTTTGGCTTTTTTGCCTCCAGTGGCAGTAGGCTTTGGTGCGGCATTGGCATCCGAAGTTGCGTTTGATTCAAAGAATGAATTGGGCTCAGATTCCTGCGTTTGCTCGGGAGTTGCAACCCCAAAAAAAGTCGCAACCGCGTCCCAAGAACTTCGAAGTCGCGAGGGTTCAGGTTTTGATTTTGCCGGTTCTGCCGGTGGCGAAACCGCGGGCTCGAATGGTGCGGATGGCTCCGCATTCGCTGCTGCCTTCGGCGATTTGGCGGAGTGCTCTGATTTTTTCGTGGTTGGATTCAGAGAGGGCGTTTTGAGTAAGTTTGCTATACTATTCCAATGGTCCGACATGTCGAAATCTTTTCGCGTGGCCGCGGGTCATACAAGATAAAGGGTGGGAGAGCATGAACCGCTCGTCCTCGAGAAGAGTGAGTATAGCAGATGGCACCCGTTTAGGGAAAGCAAGGATTGCGACAATGCTAGCTTGCTCACTTGGCCGAGCGACCGAATGAAATCGTATGCCTGTTGGCTAGTGATGCATTGACGGTCTTGATGTAGGTCCTACCAGCTTTGGTGAAGGGATGAACTAAATTGAAATAAAGAATGTACCAAATCGCAGCCAAACCGTCCCAGGTTCCAATCTTCTTGCCTTCTTCGTAGGTACGGCCGTAGTACGAGATGGGGACTTCGTATGTTCTGGCTCGCGTTTTGCAAATCATGGCGGTTATCTCCACTTCCATTCCAAAGCCACTGCTTCGCAATTGCAAAGGCATAATCACATCGCGATGGAACGCTTTGTAACAAGTCTCAATGTCGGACATGTTTCGATTGGTTAAGATATTGCTTAGGCAGGTGAGGGATTTATTTGCAAGGTAATGGTAGTAGTACAAAACCCGCGACGCTCGCTTGACCAAAAATCGACTTCCGTAAACAACATCCGCAACTCCCTCGACGATTGGAGAGATAATCTCCGGAATCTCGTTCGGGTCGTATTCTAAGTCCGCATCTTGCACGATCAGAATGTCGCCCGTGCTTTCTGAAATGGCTCTGGCAATAGCAGCCGTCTTGCCCAAATTTTTGGGCTGCATAAAGTGTCGAATTGCGGGTTGGTCCGTAGCCAATCGCTGAACAAGTTGTCCTGTCGAATCGGTAGAACCATCATCGACCACAATGATCTCTCGTTCGCCAATCTGCAACGCCAGCAACTTGAGCAACACCCGTTCAATCGTTTTCTCTTCGTTGAACGCGGGCACTAAAATGGATACTTTCAAGCCGTTTTCCTTAGTAGTATTGCTGACTGACAGGTTTGATCACAATCTCCGGAACATGAACGCGAGCGGGCAAACATGCCAAGCCAACCACAACTTGAGCGATATCTTCAGGCACCAATATTGTTTGTCGGTGCTGGTCTGAAACCGGCGTGGGCCTCTGCTCGAGGAGTGGGGTGTTCACCTCTCCAGGATACACATTGGTGACTCTTATGTTCTCCGAACCGACTTCGTTGGATACGCAAGTTCCAAGTGCCGACATCGCGAACTTGCTAGCGGAATACGCGACACCCCCTAGTGCAATGGCTCGTTTGCCGGCAATGCTTGAAATGTTGATGATCATGCCGCTTTGCCGAGCTCGCATTTGCGGAAGAACTGAGTAGATGCAGTTGTACGCTCCCGTCGCGTTGATCGCCATGATCTCGTCCCATTGGACCGGTAACATGCAATGGATCGAGCGATCTCGAATGTTGACACCTGCCGCGTTGACCAAGATATCGACATGACCCAGGGAACTGGCAACCCACTCAAAAAAACCCTCCACGCTCGTCCGGGCTGCGACATCAACAACATGTCCAGTGATTCTGCTCTTCGACGCAGTGATCGCTTGGTCTATCGCTTCTTCGCGTCGGGACCCGATCGCGACCTTTGCTCCACTTTGTGCGAAAAGCTCCGCAATTGCAAATCCAATTCCCGTGGCTCCGCCGGTAACAACCACATGCTTGTTCTTTAGTGCGCTGGCTTCGATCATTCTGAACGATTTTACTTTAAAAGGTGTTGAGGAAAAAATCACGCCCGGGGAATTGCTGAGCTTGAACTCCTCGACACGAAATAGTTATGTATCCGATTCGCAGCTGAACAGCCTAAGCCATTCTACCAAAACCCAAGTCGTTGTGATCGGAGGTGGTCACTTCACCTCATTGAACACGGGCGAATCGTCATCACCTTCCACCACACCACTTTCGGAATGAATCCCCCACTGTTGCAGGCGGCGCAAGAGCCTGGCGCGGGAAATGTTTAATAATTTGGCCGCTGAAGTCTTGTTCTGCGGATACCGTTCCAGCGCCCTTAAGATCAATGTCCTCTCGACATCCTCGAGAATGGAGTCCAGGTCCACGGACTCGTCCAAATGCGTGTGTTCGATATGCGAAACAAAAGTGCGAATATTTACGGGCAGGTCTTTGTCGGTGAGCTTTTCGCTGGTGGCGCTTTTTGCAGCGTGGGTCAGTGCCTCAGCAAACTCTTCGATATCACCCGGCCATGAATAGGCCATTAGCGCATCCAGGAAACTGTCGCCGATCTCTGGCGTCGCTCCAGCCGTTTTACGCTGCGCAATAAACCAAGAGCTAATCAAAGTTGGTAAGTCTTCCATTCGATCAACTAGCTTCGGCAAATCGATTCGAAGGATGCAGGTTCGCGTTATGACTTCGCTCGAAAGTACATTGCCTTTGGGCAAAGTTTGGATTACTGCTGAGTCGCAGGTAGCGATACAAACAGTCTCCTCGTGCCTTTTGAGAAACGATGCCAAAATGGTCGCGCATTCGTCTGGCAATCCCTCTACGTTTTCCAATAAAACGGTTGGAGCTGATCTTTCATGGAGCGTTCTTTCTACAACGACTTCCAACATACTATGCAGCAACTCAACGTCCATAAGGGCGCAGTCGATGCGAACCATCGACTCTTCGTTCGCAAACTTGGATCTGTTTATGCCAATCCCTCGTCGATGTGCCTGAATCGACTGCGCAAGCCAGGATCGTCCTGAACCGCTTTGGCCGAAAATGGTGAGCGGCAACGAGTTTGCAATGGCGAGTTGCACCTGTTCCAGTACGCGACGCGCACCCACGGATTTTCCCTGCAAGAACCACATGGAATCCAAGTGTTGGTATTTATTGCGATTATCTCTCAGTATCCGTTGGATAATAGCCGCTTGTTCATCGACGATTCCATGCGGAACGCTGCTCAAGTTTTTGCAGAAAATGCATAGGACGCATCCAGTGCTTTCTTCCAATGGAATCAAACATCGCACCCACCCGGACCAAGCTGTCGCACTTACGGCACTGGTGTGTGGATTTTCAGATGTCGGAAATGGGTTGGCTTCAGGCAGTAACTTGAGGTCCGTGCGCGACCAATGAATTGGAAGCGCGAAGAAGGCAGAAAGATCAGCGTCTGCGCCTCCATCGTCCGGTACAAGTGTGCCGCATCGCAACCCCATTAGGCTCTCAACAGAGCGCCCTACTAGATTGCCCATTGCCTCATTTGCAAAAACAAGCGTGTCGTCTTCGGATAGAACGCAAATCGGATTGGATGAACTGCCAAGCAACCTAGCGATCTGTCGCTTGGCGATGGAGCGGTTGGATTCATCCATTTGGCACTCGGCGGTAAACGAAAAAACACTGCGTGATCAAACGATCAACGCAGTGTTGCGGGAATTGAACATTCGTCGTCCGTGTCGTTTAGAACACGTCGGTTAGGAAATGGTGGCCCCAATGATATCGCTGAGCGGTTGGATAATAATTGTACCACTTGCGGTTGTAAACTGGGATCTGCATTTCAGCAGGATATCGATGATATAGGCTATCGCTGCTGCGATAGTACTCGTTCCCATAGAAGTTCTGTGGATAGTAAACGTATGGATAGTGATTGAATCGCTCGTAGTCGCGATTGCTGGCAGCTCCACCCCACGCTTTACCATACGCCTGAGCCTGAGGCTGAGCCTGCTGGGCTTGGGCGTCGTCATACGATGCCAAACCAGCGACGAGTGCTAGTGCGGCGACCAAAAAGGCCTTGCGGACCATTATAAACCCCCCGGTTAAATCGAATTTCCTTCGCTTTTGCGATCGTTCGTTACAATCGGCAAAACAAGGCTGGGAAGTTGAGCTTTTTATCGGAGTGCCAGCCTCCTACGCAATAATTCCCTTGACTACGTCACCGTGAACATCGGAAAGTCGATACTGACGGCCTTGAAATCGGTAGGTGAGTCGTGTGTGGTCGATTCCACAAAGATGCAAAATCGTCGCTTGCATGTCGTGCACATGCACTGGATTCTCAGTGATGTTCCAGCCATATTCATCTGTCGAACCGTAAACAGTCCCTTTCTTGACACCTCCTCCAGCCATCCACCAACTGAACGCCCTTCCGAAATGATCGCGACCTGTAGGCTTGACTGGATCGCCTTGGCCAAACGGCGTTCTACCAAACTCCGCGCCCCAAATGACTAAAGTATCCTCTAGCAGGCCTCTCTCTTTGAGGTCTTGAACCAACGCGGCAGCGGGCGCATCGGTGTCGGCACATTGTTGCTCCAATTGCGAATACAGATTGTTGTGTTGGTCCCACCCAGCATGCATCAATTGGACGAATCGAACTCCGCGCTCCAACAATCGTCTCGCGATGAGGCAATTGTTTCCGAATGTCCCCTTGGCCAATGCATCCGGTCCGTAACGCTCGATCGTGGCGGCAGATTCGTTTGAAAAATCGATCAGGTCTGGGACGCTTGTCTGCATGCGAAATGCCATTTCATATTGTGCGATCCGCGTGTCGATCTCCGGATCGCCATAGTCTGCCAAATGTTCCGCATTCATCTTCGCAATATCGTCTAACAAGGATCGCCTCGCCAACTGACTGACGCCCGCAGGATTTGCCAAATAAGGTACCAGATCGCCAGTATTTCGAAACCGAACACCTTGGAAGCGGCTCGGCAGGAACCCGCTACCCCAATAGTAGTCAAAGAAGAGTTGACCGCAGGTCTTTGACTTGTCGCTCGATGTCATCACGACGAATGTTGGTAAGTTTTCCGTCTCGCTACCTAGCCCATACGATAGCCAAGAGCCCATGCTTGGTCGACCTGGCACTTGGGAGCCGGTTAGAAAAAATGTTACGCCCGGAGCATGATTGACCGCTTCGGTGTGCATCGACTTGATCAGAGTCATTTCGTCCGCGATTCCGCCGATCTTAGAAATCATCTGGCTTAGCGGGATGCCCGACTGGCCGTATTGTTCAAAGGGCTTGATGGCCGGGACACAAGGCCATTTAGCGTAACCGCTCGACATGGTGGAAAGTCGAGTCGACCCCCGAATCGAATCTGGAATGTCTTTTCCCGCCATGTCTCGCAACGTGGGCTTGTCGTCAAATAAATCGACATGCGATGGTCCACCACCTTGCCATAGCAAAACAACACGCTTTGCCTTGGCCAGATGATGCGGTAAATCGGGCAAGCCATTCGTAACACCATTCAGCAATGGTGAGTCGCCAAGCGATTGTTGACCAAGCATCGACGCGAGGGCCGCGACACCAACACCGCTTGCGGCAGAGCCAAATAACTGACGCCGATTGACGCGCGCCAAGTTTTGTTGAAATAGGTTTTCCATAGTTGTCTCTTGCAAATCTCCGGCGCCTCGGAGAGACGCCGCTACGTGAACCTTCACTCGCGCGTCATCGCTTCATCTAAGTTGAATATGGCCAAGCACACCGCGGACAACGCGGCGTGATTGGACAAGTCCAATGTTTTATCTCTCGGAGCATTTCCTACATCAACGAACGCCTGCGCAGCGGCACGATCGTCGGAATATATGGCGAGCTGCTTTTGCAATGCGATCTGAAGAGTCTCTAAATCCTTTTCCCGAGGAGCTCGACCTAACACCGAGCGAAATACATGCTCTATCTGCTCCGAAGGCGAACTGGAATGACGCATGCCCTTTTCTGCCAAGACTCGAGCAGCCTCGACCCATGTCGGATCATTGAGAGTCGTGAGCGCATGAAGAGGTGTGCTAGTAGCCGATTGACGCACTCGACAGGTCTGACGATTCGAGGCATCAAACATGTTAGCAGGCCCAACAGTTCGTCTCCAAAATGTGTAGAGACTGCGTCGATACAAATCGTCTCCCTTCGATGCAGGATAGGTAAAATCCCGTTCTTTTGTTATGGCCAATGATTCCCAAATGCCATCGGGTTGATAGGGATAGACTGGCATGCCTGCGAT
Source organism: Pirellula sp. (assembly GCA_031361585.1). Lineage (GTDB taxonomy): Bacteria > Planctomycetota > Planctomycetia > Pirellulales > Pirellulaceae > JBKCUI01. Next base: position 9,980 of record JANLRK010000403.1, read on the forward strand.
GCGTTTGTCCAGAAGCTGTGCCGCAGACAATGACCAATCACGCAGGATGAGCGATGGCATGCGAAAACGACTCGCTCGCGCGTACAATCGATTTTCAATATCTCGAGTTCGGAGCTCCGGTGTCACGCGGCTTGTTTGTCGATAGGTCGCACTGTTAAGAATGATCCGTTGCATGGCTTTCATGTCCCAGTTGGATTCCCTGAATTCGACGGACAACCAATCCAGTAAAGCCAAATGAATCGGATACTCGCTCTGAACGCCAAAGTCCTCCGCGGTCTTGACGATACCGATACCAAAGAGGTTTTGCCACATCCGATTGATCTGCACGCGAGCCGTTAATGGGTGCTCAGGAGACATCAGCCATTTCGCAAAGCCCAATCGATTTCTAGGTGCATCCGCTGATAAAGGCGGCAAAAAAGCTGGCGTATTGAACGTCACTTTTTGGGCAGGCTTGAGGTACTCACCGCGAGAAAGGACATGAGACTCACGAGGTTTGTCGTCGCTCATCACCATGACGCGTGGCAAGTTGTTGGCTTTGTAGTCGGCAGATTGCTTTCGGACCTCAGCCAGTTTCCCAATCGTCGGAATCTTGTCGTTCAATGTACCGCGTATTTTGTCTTCAAAGTACTTTCGCATTTGCGTTTCGATGGACTTTTTTTCGTCGTCAGTCCGGTCTGCTTCAGGCTTCTTGAGTAGACTGGCAAGTGCTTCTGGTAACCCCTTGCCATCGGCAGGCTCACCATCTGCAAAGAGCCCAGCCCGCCAACCGACAAAGGCAGCTTCTACTATCGGAGCAGCATCCTTTTCAAAAGTTGCGATTTGCGATTCAAATTCTGCGAACTTCAATTGGTATTCTTCGGTAGGCAGTTCGATGAAAGGTGCGGCAACGCGAATTCGCGATGAGAAGAATTGCGGCACGCCCGTTTCTGGAACACGATTGAATGCATCTAGCAAACTATAGTAGTCGACCTGAGTTACCGGATCGTACTTGTGGTCATGGCATTGTGCACATGCCATGGTCAAACCAAGCCATGTAGTAGCTGTCGTATCGATTCGATCGAATAGAACAACAAACCGCTGCTCCTCAGCAATGGCTCCACCCTCTCCGTTGAGCAGATGGTTTCGATTGAATCCGCTCGCTATCTTTTGATCATTGGTCGCATCCGGCAGCAAGTCACCGGCGAGTTGCCAAATCGTAAACTGATCAAAGGGCAAGTTGTCGTTAAAGGCACGCACAACCCAGTCTCTCCAAATCCACTGCCAAGTGTCGCCATCTTGTTGGAAGCCATTGCTGTCTGCATACCGTGCCGCATCCAGCCAACTTAAAGCCATTCGTTCGCCGTAGTGCTCATTATTGAGCAGTTGGTCAACCAGTTTTTCATAGGCAAGTGGATCGGCATCGGAAACGAACGCATCGACTTGAGCAGGAGTCGGTGGCAAACCGATCAAGTCGATGTAGAGACGTCGAATCAAAGTTTGTCGATCCGCTTCGGGGGATGGTGAGATCCCCTCTGCCTCCAATTTGGATAGTACGAAATGATCCACTGGCGTACGCGTCCAATTGGCTTTAGATGGCTTAGGCACGTCCGGGCGAAATGGCGCAATAAAGGCCCAGTGGTTTGAGTAGGGAGCCCCTTGGTTTATCCAACGTTCAAGCAAACGCTTTTGTTCGATGGAAATCTTGCGGTTGGATTTGGGTGGCGGCATTTGCTCGTCCACATCGGTCGAGTGAATCCGAGAAATGAGCGGACTTTCGGCTGCATTATGAGGCACAATAGCTTTCGCTTGAGTTGCGAACTCACGAATGTCCAACCTTAAGTCCGCTTGCCTTTTGCTTCCGTCTTGGCCATGGCAGTAGAAACAATTCTCTGCCAAGATTGGGCGAATGTCTCGATTGAAGTCGACAGGCTCGTCGGCAATTACGGTTGCACCAATTTGGCCGGTTGAAAAAAAGAGCGTGGCGGATGCTGTCAGCATCCGCACCGAACCTACCAGCATCCGAGCCGACGCTAGCAGCGTCGGCCACGACAATATTTTGTCCGTTGTCATAGGCATTGAATTATAAACAGAGAAACCTCAGGCTAGGGACAAGGACTGAGTCAAATGTTCGATGACCACGAATTGGCAACCGTAGCTACGATTGACCGAACGTGGAAGCGTCTTGAATGTTGCTGGTCGCTTCATTCAATCTACCCTTGTCTTATTGTAGACCAACCGATAGCCCAATTCCATGAATGAATCAAAGCAACTTGGCCGCCTGCCGGGATTCAGAGCTTATACTATACTCGTTCACGATTGCATCGAGTGGTTGCGTTCAAACTCAATATTCGTTTAGAGAATCAGTATGCAGAATCCGTATTCATGTGGTTTTGACTTGGGCGGCACCAAGATGCTCTGCATCCTATTTGACGAACAACAGAAGATTGTCGCACGGAAACGTAAAAAAACCAAAGGAACAGAGGGCGCGCAAGCGGGCGTTATGCGGATTGCTGAGTTGATCCGCGAAACGTTTAACGATAACAATCTGCCACTTGAAGGACTAAAGTCGCTCGGCATAGGGTGCCCCGGTCCGGTAGATATGGACAACGGCATTGTCAACGTTGCCGTGAACTTGGGGTGGAAAAACGTCTCCTTGGGCGCGATGCTCGAAGATGAATTGGATTGCCAAGTGTCCGTTCTCAATGACGTGGATGCTGGCGTCTATGGCGAATATTCCGCCGGGGCAGCAGTTGGAGCAAGAAGTGTTGCCGGGCTTTTCCCAGGGACTGGAATTGGAGGTGGCTTTGTATACGAAGGGAAGATCCTGCGTGGAAAACGCTCTTCGGCGATGGAAATTGGGCATACTCGAATAACTTCTTCAAATCGCAGTAGCGGAACGGAGATGACTGGCACCCTAGAGAGCGAGGCCAGTCGGTTAGCGATTGCAGCCGAATGCGCAAAGCTCGCGTACCGTGGTGAGGCTCCAAATCTTTTGCGGGCCGCTGGCACCGATATTGCGCAGATCCGTAGCAAAGTTTTGGCCGCGGCCATTCGGGACGGCGACAAATCGGTAGAACGGGTTGTCAGGCAAGCGGCCCAAACCGTTGGTTATGCAGTAACCAATCTGGTCCATATGCTTTGCCCTGAAGTCATTATTCTGGGAGGCGGACTTGTAGAATCCATTAGCGAAATCTACTTGGATGAAGTTACACGGACCGTCAAAAAAAGCGTCCTCCAATGCTATGAAGACATGTTTGAGATAAAAATGGCCAAGCTTGGCGACGACGCAGGCGCAATGGGTGCCGCCATTTGGGCAAAACAACAAATTAAGACACCTGCCGAGCCAATTGGCTAGAACTGTAGCAATGCGGTCCGCACTCTACGACGACAATTTTCGCATTTAACGCTGCGAAAACACCAGGACATGATTGACACCGGAACCAAATTCCGCAATAGTGCTATTGATATTGATTCTCAGTAGCAACTGATGGGGCTCATCTCGAGCTTGAGGTGCTTTTCGTTCCCTGGTTTTTGAGGAGTTTACACATGTTGTCGATTCATTCTTCCGATTGCCCTTATTCGCAAGCACATAGTGTCCGACGGAGAACTGGCTTTACCCTAGTCGAATTACTCGTCGTCATTGCCATCATTGGCATCTTGGTTGGATTGCTTTTGCCAGCGGTTCAAGCGGCACGTGAGGCAGCCCGCCGAATGCAGTGCTCAAATAATCTGAGGCAGGTCGGACTCGCGCTGCATATGCATTTGGACACCAGAAAAAGGCTGCCTGCGAACGGCAATTATGCTTGGAACGGTTCGGCAGTCATAACTACAAATGCTTGGTCGGGAATTGCACGCACATTGCCATATATCGAACAAGAAAATCTTTTTCGGAGTATCGACTTTTCGGTGGGGTACAATGCCCAGCCCAATATTTCGTCGAAGCGAGTTGGCACTTATATGTGTCCCAGTGAGGTCAACGACAAAGGTTTTGGAACGGATGCCACGTTCGGTAATAAACACTGGCCGATCAGTTATGCTTTGAACAATGGAACATGGTCAATATTGACTGCCAAGTCCGTGGGGATGCGAATAGGTGACGGTGCGTTTGGACCAAACTGCAATCACAGGACTTCGGACTTTACGGACGGTTTAAGCAACACGCTCGCTGTAGCGGAAGTAAAGGCCTTTACGAACCGAGTTCCTGGCGCAAGTACTTCATCGACATTCTCACCAGCTTTGCCAGTGCCTACAACTTTAGCATCGCTTTCCCTGGGCGCGTTTAATCCGAATTCGTTCGCACACGTGGAATGGGTAGATGGGAAAGTTCATGAGACAGGCTTCACCACGGTATTCACGCCGAATGCAAAGATTTTGTTTAACGCTGGCGGAGTAAATTATGATGTCGATGTGGTTTTGGCGACCGAATCAAACGCAGGTGACACGTACGCTGCCGTAACTTCGCGTAGTTATCATACTGGCGGGGTCAATGTACTGCTCATGGATGGTTCGACACATCTCATCAGCAACGGTATTCCATTGGCAATTTGGCGGGCATTCGGAACCCGAGCGGGTGGCGAAGTGGCTCTTCTTTCTGAATGAATCAAGACAGTCATCTGCAGAGCTGCGAGTGTTGGGCTTGGTGCGTGCTAGCTGATCAAGTCAGTCTGATAGTTGGTTGCGACAACAGGCCGAAACGGGTAATATCACCGAGCAGAAGTTTTTCTGGATTGTACTCTACGATTTGGACTCTTCGACGCAAATGATAAGTAAGGAAAATGCAATTAGCGATTTGATATTGACAAAGGGAGAGATGGAAGCATCCATTTGCAAATGCATCTCGAAGTTTGAACATGAATTCATGGGGAGGGGCCCCAAAGACATTCAAGCTCACTTGATCGATGATCTGTTGATTGTTCGCTTGCAAGGCGTTCTGACTGCAGCAGAACAACACCTTGTCAAAACCATGCCAGTCGACAAAGGACGTGATCTTTTAAAACAAGTTCGATCGCAATTAATTGAAATTGCCAGGCCCGCACTGGAGGAATTGGTACGTGATATCACTGGCGTAAAGCCAGTCAGCTTGCACCATGACATCAGTACAATAACGGGAGAAGAAGTAGTCATTTTTACTTTAGCTGAAACTTCGCAGTACCGTGAACCCAAGAAGAAATAGAGTTTATTTAGATTGCCGCACTATTTTGAGGATGACCATAGCCGCGCCTAAACCGATTTCTGCGTTTCGTTCCACAATAAAATGGTTGGTTCCTCTAAATCATGTTCATAGCCCAAGACACTCAAGCTAGCCGTGGAACTTAGGAAGTACTGTCCGGCTTGGGGCGGTTGATTGAGCCAACGAGCGGCAATCATTCGAATTAGGTGGCCGCTGGAGAATGCAACAATATTGCAATGATACGATCGAACGATTTTCAAGAAAAAATCTGCTCGAGAAGCGACCTGATCTGGAGATTCCCCGTTTGGAGTTCCATTCAGAAAGAGATTCCAGTCAGGTTGCAATTTATGAATGTCGACCGTAGTTAGACCTTCATAACTACCGTAGTTCCATTCTACAAGTTCCCCTTGGACCTCGGCGCTGTCTAAGAGCCCAGCAAGTTCGCACGTTCTTTTAGCCCGCACGAGTGGACTGGTAAAGACTTTTTCAAAACGCTCGAGTGCAAGACGATCTTTCAACCGCAGCGCAGACTGCTCTCCTTTTGCGTTTAAAGCGATATCAGTTAGTCCAGTGTGCTGTCGTGATTCACTCCAATCCGTTGATCCATGCCGAACCAAGAACAGTTTTGGAAATGAATTTAGCTCGGATTGCATTTAAACACCTGAGGCATTCGGTTGTCGATCTTGAATCGCAATTGCGGTGCCACGAGATGCATGGAATCGCAAAAGGATTAATGTAGACTCGATTTGTTCAAAGATTTCTAGCCTATGTTGTTTTTGCGATTGATAAGGTGTCGATTGGTGTGACAGCGCCATTAATGCGATGGATGCCCAGCAATGCGATTGGTCGATTAGCGATCAGTTGCACTCGCGAATTTCGTCATGCAGTTCAAAGAGTCGTTTTACGCTAAGTACTAGGAGAGCGGCAAGTCTGTTTGTACAGACAGCGTTGATTTGGTCCGGCAATTGCAGTTGAGCGGTTGTAGTGTGGCGATAGCCGCTACTTTAAGGAGCCATCACAATCCAAGGAATCACGCAATGGAACTCAATTCAATCTTATCAATCGTCGCCGGAACGAAGAATGCGAGAGATCGCCGTTTTGTAATTATGAACTCTTGGTCCGATGAGGAAAAAGAAGAGCGACGCAAAACTGCAATTGAAATGCAAGTTCGGCTTACCGCTCTTATTTCCATGGCACAATTAAAAACCGATCGCATCGGAAGAGTGCTTGAACTGGCGTCTTAATTCTACGTCTAAGAGCTTGTACACGGGCCTTGCGTGCAATTCGCGAGACAGGGCATTTACATAATCGATGCAAAAACTCTAGTGAGGGTCGTAGAGCCTTAAGGATCTTTGGCGAGACATGCTATTATCGGGGATCGCGATTGCAAGCAAGCACGCGATTTGTCCCGTTTGAATTGAATTCGAGCATGATTTGGTAAGGGGAAGTAAGGCGTGAGCAGACAATTGGGTTGTTGGAAGACCAATGCGGGACCATTTGCGTTTCGAGTTTGGGCACCACATGCTGAATCGGTATCCGTCTTAGGCGATTTCAACGAATGGGATTGGTCTTTAAACCAGATGGCCTCTGAGGAATCGGGCTATTGGTACGCCGTCGTTGAGAACGCAACGTTTGCGCAGCAATATCGCTTTGGCATTGTCAATGGCGAAAAACAGTTTACTCGAATCGACCCGTATGCAATTGCTGTGACAAACTCAGTTGGGAATGGAATTATCACCGATCTATCGTTCGACTGGGGAGCGATTGAATTTCGTGCGTCGCCAAAAAACGAATTGGTCATATACGAAATGCACATCGGGACTTTCAATGTCCAGAAGGAAAAGAAACCGGCGACGCTGGATGATTGCCTGCACCGTATGGATTATCTTGCCAAACTTGGCATCAACGCGATCGAGTTAATGCCTTGCGCTGAATTTGCGGGGGATTATTCGTGGGGCTACAATCCGGCCCACCTTTTTGCAGTAGAGCAAGCATACGGTGGCCCGCTGGCACTCAAACGATTCGTCAAAGCTGCGCACGAACGGGGGATAGCAGTTATTCAAGATGTTGTCTACAACCATTTTGGCCCGAGTGATTTACCGACTTGGCAATTCGATGGGTGGTCAGAAAACAACAAGGGAGGCATCTACTTTTACAACGATTGGCGAAGCACGACACCTTGGGGCGATACCAGGCCTGATTATGGCCGACAGGAAGTACGAGATTTTATTATTGACAATGCCCGTTTCTGGCTCGAAGAATTCAAGATCGATGGGTTGCGATTTGACATGACGTTGTTCATCCGTCACGTCAACGGCAGCGGTGATCCGAACGGAGAATTGCCAGAAGGCTGGAGTTTGACTCAAGCGGTCAACGATATGGTTCACCGGGACTTTCCGGGTCGGATTACGATTGCCGAAGACTTGCAGAACAACGATTGGTTGACGAAACCCGTTGGCGAGGGCGGGGCTGGCTTTGATTTGCAATGGGATGCTCAGTTTGTCCACCCCGTCCGAAAATGCATGATCGCAAATGACGATATTGAACGATCCATCGACGCGATCAAGTCTGCCGCTTTCGCACAATACAATGGAGATTCGTTCCAAAGAGTTATCTTTAGCGAATCGCATGATGAAGTTGCCAATGGAAAGGCGAGAGTTCCAAGCGAAATTGAACCTAGTTCACCGGATGGTTGGTACGCACGCAAACGATCAACTTTGGCTGCCGCGCTAGGCTTAACTGTCCCGGGCGTGCCGATGTTATTTCAAGGACAGGAACTGTTGGAAGACGAGTGGTTCCGAGATACCGATCCCATTGAATGGTTTCGTACGCTTACTTTTACTGGCATCCACTTGATGTACCGCGATCTCATCGCCTTGCGGCGTAATTTGGCGGGCGAATCGCTTGGGCTTTCCGGCAGTGGCTTGTCCGTGATTTACGAAAACAAAGTTTCGCTCGTTTTGGTTTATCATCGCTGGGCCAACGGAGGTCCTAAAGATGATGTGGTCGTACTACTTAACTTGAGTCATGACGTGCGTGAAAGGATTCCTGTTTGCCTGCCAAGGATAGGGCGATGGCAAATTCGGTTTAATTCAGACTGGTCAGGCTACAGCGAGGATTTCGATAACATTAACCTCGAAAGCCAACTCGATGCGGTCTCCATGGAGGAGCCTCTGTTATTCAGCTTAGCTCCTTATAGCCTTCAAATCCTTGTTTATTTGGGAGAAAAGGAATAAGCGTTGTGGAGAAAACCGGAGGCTTTCAATGGGGGTATCGAGGAACACAGAGTTATCCGTGCTGATCCGAGCAGACTCGCTATTTGCATAAAGTGCAAATTATTCTGGATTATTAGTCTGCCTTAGCTGGTACTCTTAATTTCATGTTCAGCAACGGAGCAATCCTCTGTTGGAACGCAACTTCGGATGACTAATTAAAAGTGGCTCGGCGCTTGCTGAGAAACTGGTAAACAAGTAAGCCGACGCGGTGAAACTCTTGCTAAAGGGTTAACTTCGTCGGCTTTTTTTGTGCTTGGCAGGGCGGCAGGAGTTGGTTTACCGTAGCTTGGGCTCCTGGTCCGAGTTTCACACGGCCCAGGGGGCCATGCTACTGCCGGGTAGCTGTACCAAGACGTTGGCCGTCGATTCCCAATCTGTAACTTCAAAAAACTATGCCAAATTCCTTTTCGCAGCCGTTGGTAGAAGAAATTGAAAATTATGCTCAAAACATCGTTGATACGGTCCGAGAACCTCTGCTAATCTTGGACGCAACTCTCCGGGTTCGATCGGCAAACCGGGCTTTTTATCAGACTTTTCAAGTCTCGGCAGCGGAAACGGAGGGGCGTCTCATCTACGAACTGGGTAATGGCCAGTGGGACATTCCCGATCTCCGAACGCTGCTCGAAGACATAGTTCCCAAGAGCTCCGTGTTCAATGACTTTGAACTCGAACATACGTTTCCATCCATTGGTCGCCGGATCATGCTGCTTAACGCACGCAAACTAGAGGCGGGCCAGCATGGTGAACTGCTCGTTTTAGCTATGGAAGATGTCACAGCCAGAAAACAAGCGGAAGAGGCACTCGTCAAAGCGGGCGCTTTGCAAAACGCAATCTTCAATAGCGCCAATTTTTCAAGCATCGCCACCGACGAAAAAGGAGTCATTCAGATCTTCAATGTCGGAGCCGAACGTATGCTCGGCTACGAAGCTTCCGAAGTTATGAATAAGATCACGCCCGCCGACATTTCAGACCCCCAGGAAGTCATCGCGCGCGCGAAGTCCCTAAGCTCCGAACTTCAAACCACCATCACCCCCGGTTTCGAAGCGTTGGTTTTTAAAGCCTCGCGCGGAATCGAAGACATTTACGAATTAACCTACATTCGCAAGGATGGCACTCGTTTTCCTGCCATCGTATCAGTGACGGCACTTCGCGATGCACAAGAAAACATTATCGGCTACTTGCTCATCGGCACAGACAATACAGCCCGTAAACAAATTGAAACGGAACGTATGCTGCTTGATCAACGTGTTCGCGATCAACAGTTCTATACCCGTTCACTGATCGAATCCAATATTGATGCATTGATTACCACGGATCCTCGAGGCATCATCACCGACGTCAATCGACAGATGGAAATCCTCACTGGTTCCACTCGCGACGAACTGATCGGTGCACCCTTTAAAGAATACTTTACCAACCCAGATCGAGCCGAGGCTGGGATCAAGCTTGTATTGGCCGAGGGCAAAGTTTCCGATTATGAACTGACCGCACGCGCCAAATGCGGAGTAGAAACCGTTGTCTCTTACAATGCAAGTACATTTTACGATCGCGATCGCAAACTACAGGGGGTGTTTGCCGCTGCTCGCGACGTCACGGCTCGCAAACAAGTGGAAGCCGAACGAATGCTACTCGATCAACGCGTTCGTGACTTGCAGTTTTACACTCGTTCGCTCATTGAATCCAATATTGATGCTTTAATCACTACGGACCCTCGCGGAATCATTAGCGATGTAAATAAGCAGATGGAGGAGCTCACTGGCTGCACTAGGGACGAATTGATCGGGGCTCCCTTCAAGGACTATTTTACCAACCCCGATCTCGCAGAAGCTGGTATCAAGCTGGTGCTCGCCGAAGGCAAAGTGACGGACTACGAACTAACGGCCCGAGCA
>JANLRK010000426.1:0-24398 GCA_031361585.1 Pirellula sp.
ATCGCCAGGAATGGTCTTGAGAAGAATCGGACTGGGAAGCAAGCTTTAGGTGGGCCAACGAGAGCAGTTAACTCTCCTAGGTCAAGTCTCGCCGCAGAGCTGATAACTCTGCGGTGAGGCGAATTTTAGATCATGCTTCTAGCCATTCGGAAGCAAACCGGAATTCCATCATAGTCTGCCTCCAAAACCGTAAACAACTCGCCGCCAGCCACCCCAGCCAAACCAAAAGACTGGCTCAGTCCCTGACCGGACTCGACACACTCGTGCCGAAAGTGACTTTGCGCTGCGAGTGCAGCTGCAAATGCTTCACTACATGCCTAGCGTGGTGCCAAGATCCACGCGGTTGCGACTGCGAAGAGAGTACAGCCAAAGCAAACAATCTCCCAAAGGCTGCTAATGGCTTCGATGGGAAAGAAAGCTTGTGTCATTGGAAATAGCCTTGGTTGGTGGAGGAGCGGCGCGAACCGATGACTTAGCTGGCTGTGCCAAGCTGCGTCGAAACCGTGGTGAAGGTGGACTTCGCGTTCTTGCCTATATTTGTAACTGCAGTAAGACACACAACGATGATTAGCGATAGCATAACCGCGTACTCTACCGCTGTCGGTCCGTCCTCATTCTTCAAGAAGCGAGTGAGCTTCCTTGCAAACTTTTTCATTTGAATTTCCTCCGACAGGGCTCTAAATCGTTCTCTACTAAAAATAACTAACGACCGATATCAGGATCATCGCCATGATTCTGTTTCGGGCGTAGATGTGTTCCACGACGAAAACTACATTGAAACTTAGGACACAGATTGCACCAGTCAAACTCTTCATGCTGATTCGATTAACGAATTTTCAAAAAGAAAAGAGTTTTCGTGCGACTTATGCCTGTAACAAGCTAAAACAGGATGATTGTTCGGATTGTAGCAATCGTTTTCACCCATTAACGGCGTCGATCTCAAGATGGGCCGCGAAACACTTTCGCTTGCGTTCCCTAGTAGCGGAATGCGTCAAGCATTTCGTTGGCGTCCAGCATTCACGAAAGCGTTGAAAGCTTACGCTACGATTTAAATCGGTCCGATTTAAGATCGACGCCCCCCTTTGACTGTATACGTGCATTAATCAAGCACCACTTATCGAGTTGAGCATCTGGTAAGTTCAAGCACGATCTCAATCGTCTACCATCTGCCGACAATCGTGTGCAATCCGTCTTGATCCCTTACACCCTTCAGACAGCGCTCTAGGTAGGGTGCCTCCGCCGCGAAGATGACGTAGGTGCCAGGCAACAATATGGTCGCATTGTCAGCAGACATCCCTAGGTGATTGGTCCAGGTTGTTTCTTCGTTGATCTGCCCGACCGTGTTATTGCGTGCACGTTTGAACGTGAATATCCCCGTAAAGGCTTGTGCGAGAGAGGTTTGATCGGCAGATGGTGAATCGGCCGGCGGAATCAGAGCTTGAGACTTGTATTGAGTCCTCAATGCACTGATCGCCTCTTCACTCGTTGAAAGTTCACAAATCGCTCTCTGGCCTGGCCTAACGTCGGAAGCAATATACATCTCCTTGTTCGGTCCAACGAATACGGCCTTGCTCCACGTGAAATTCGATTGATTGACAATCACCGGACCATTCAACACGGTATCGTTTTCCACACCTCGTTTTACGACCGCGAGCTCTCGCAAAGGGTGTGTCATGGAGAATTGGCTTTGCATTCGCGGAAGCAATATACCGCGATATTGCTGCATTGCCTCAACGCCATGTTGTTCGCAGGCTGGTAGGTCGGCGAAGGAACTAACGGTCATCGGAGCAAATTGCGTTTCCTCTCCGATCATTAGCCCGTCATTTGCAACCGTAGCTGCAAAGTAACTTTGTCGCGACCAAACGATTCCATCCCCACGCTCATCGACAAAAGCAAGTGAGCGTGTTCGAGAAACTGCTCCGAGGCCGTCCTTGAGTAGTCCGTAGGTAAACAACAGTAGAGTACATACCACTGCCGTCAGCGGCATCAAAACGACGAGCCATACTCGGCGTTTGTGCCGATTGCTCCAATACATGATCCCAGGGGCTGCCGCTCCAACGAATAATACGACGAAGGCCAAGAAAGGAATCACAGGGGTACGTCCTACCGATGGAATGAGCCAGTTCCAAAAATCATCGCCGATTCCTTCCGCGAAACGAAGTGTGCGATTGCTGGGATTTGAAATCGACGAATTTGGATACGGCACGTTACTTGACACTGCCTGAGGAAGATAAGATCGATCAACGCGATAACTGTTGTCCAAACACACTTCTCCGAATCCGTGGGAAACATAAATCGGATCCATGTTCGTTTGAGAAATAGATTCCGAAAAGCCTTCATGCCAAACAGCATGCTCCTCACTCCAACCCAAATTAGCGGTCTCCGAGTCGTAGTTTACCGACTTCTTCACCTTTGCCGCGTCTCTATTGTCGTCGTTCATTCCGGAGCCTTTTACCGTACGTCTTTGCCTCGAGCCGTCGATAGGTAGTAGGGTTGCAACCGCCTGAAGTGACGGCACTTTATTGACCCTCAATAGTCCACCAGCCAGCACATAGTTGTTTAAGCACTCCAATCGCTTTGCATCCATCCGTACGAGGTCATCAAATCCCACGGAAACATTTTGAAGGCTGCTCAAATACAACCAATTGACTGGCATTTTCTCCACATGACCATACGCTCCAGAACGCAAAACGCTGTCCGTGCACTTTTCTTGTGAAAACCAGTTACCGGATTGGGCCATTTCCGCGAGTGCTTCAAGCCGGTTGCTATCGTGCAGAGAAGACTCGTTGGAAATCAAAACGAGGCTCTTAAAGCCATTGCTGATGCTCGCGGTGTTCGCGCTGTAAACGTGAATATTTTGACCAGTCAGTTTTCGACCATTCAACTTCGCCGAAATCGTGAATTGGTTGTTAAACCTGCTTTGACTCTCAAATAGAAAATTCCCGAGTATTTCGCCTGTCGCTTCGCTGTTTCCGTTTTCAATGGGTATATCGATGACTACTTGTCGTTCGGTGCCTAAATTGTAATAGGTCGAGTTGATGACGACCTGAAGTTGTCCGTTGAATTTGAATTTCAGTCCCTTTCTTGGGACAATCCGCACGCGAACTGGACAGTACCCTGAATTGCCAAACCAATTCGGAAATGATACGTAAATTGATAATTCGCCGGTATTTCCACCAAGATTCTGAGTGATAAGATGCTCTCTCTTGAATTGACTCAAATCCAACATTTGCGATTGAGCAATCGTGGAGCAATTCATCCAGGCCGCCAAGATCAGGCAGACAAAAACAACATTCGTGAAGTGATCGAATCTGGGCATGATCATGAGTAACCGAATCAAAACGCTGTCACAATCAGGGGTAGAATGAGAACAAGCGGATGATTATAAGATTTTCGAGGCGAAAATGTGATTCGCAGAAAATCTTTTGAATGAGGTCTGTTAGTAGCATGGCCCCCTGGGCCGTGTGATGCAGCCCTGGGCCGTGCAATACAGCCTAACGCTCGGGACAGGAGCCCAAGCTACGGTAAACTTCACTCTTGCCCGTCGCCTTAATCGAATAGACACAAACTCGAAAAACGCAATTCAACTATGCCCAGCTCCGTGGAACTAGAACCACTCAACCTTGAGCTCGTTAACTCGCTATTAGCTCGAAACGGAATTGAAAATCAAAAATCGCCGCCGCTCAACGACAGACGTATTTTGCAAGCCTCACTAGGCTTAGCGACCATTCTGCAGCAGCGAGCCAGTCAGTTGCAAACGCCTCAAGAACGCCGACAACAAGCCGAGCTCGACCGTATGCTGCAACACCCCGAGGACAAATCCACGCTGACACAGATAACGGATCAGAGTTTCCGAAGCATGTTGCCTGGTCGTGTAGTAGACCAGATGGTTCACATTCTCGATGTCCAAGGAGTCCCTAGATTCTTTAGTGTATTTGACCAAGCACTCTTGAAGGGGTTCCAATCGTTTGGCGAATACTTGCCGGGCGTAGCTGTGCCAATGGTCAAAGAAAAGATGCGCAAAGAAACGGCAAACGTCATCTTGCCTGCGGAGCACGACAAGCTCTGTGGCCACTTGCGCGAGCGTTCGCAAGAAGGCCTTCGCATGAATGTTAATTTCCTAGGCGAAGCGATCCTCGGCGAACGCGAATCCAACCGCAGACTCGATCGCTACCTTGCCGCCCTACAACTGCCTGAAATCGAATGTGTCTCGATTAAGATATCGACTCTCTATTCGCAAATCTCTCCGCTGGCCCGCAAACATTCCATTCGAACCGTCTCCGATCGTTTGGAATTGTTGTATCGAGCCGCAGCCAAGGAAATGTTCGTGCGAGCCGATGGCCAGCGGATACCCAAGTTCGTATATCTCGACATGGAGGAGTACCGCGATCTCCATTTGACCGCCGAAATATTCATGCACACCCTCTCTCGCAATGGCATGGAAAATGTGCGAGGCGGGATTGCGTTACAAGCCTACATCCCCGACTCATCTCTCGTGCAAGAGACCATCACACAATGGGCTGTTGATCGCTTTAGAAAGGGGGGATCGCCGATTACGATTCGTATCGTCAAAGGGGCAAACATGGAAATGGAACGTGTTGAGGCATCCATACGCGGTTGGCCCCAAGCGCCTTACCGATCCAAGATTGATACCGACGCAAACTACAAACGCATGGTACGCTATGGCCTCCACTCGGAACACAGCGAAGCAGTCCGACTTGGGGTAGCGTCCCATAATCTGTTTGATCTGTCATATGCCATGATGCTCGCCGCTTCGCAAGGATTCGTCGATCGAGTGCAGTTCGAGATGTTGGAGGGAATGGCCAATCATCAACGTCGAGCCATGTTTGAATTGAGCAAAAGCGTGTTGCTTTACGCACCTGCTTGTCAACGTGAAGAGTTTATCAATGCCATCGGTTACCTGGTTCGGCGAATGGATGAAAACACTGGCCCCGATAATTTCTTAAGACACGCATTCAAAATAACGGCAGGAGGTTCCACCTGGCAAAGACTCGAGAATGGATTTCTCGAATCGGTTGAACGTATCGATTCGGTTTCCGTCCAACCGCGTCGGCAACAAGACCGACGCATTCCACCGTCGATGCCCGCCAGACCCGCTAACTGGCAATCACTCGTGAATGAGCCAGATACGGATTTCTCATTGGTTGCAAACGCCCAATGGGCTCAATCCATTATTTCCCAATGGCAACCACTGTGCGACGATCGTGCATCCAACGTACCTCTGTCTATAGGCTGCCAAGAGCAGGAGGGCAATGGCAACGTATACGAATCGCTCGACCCGTCGAGGCCTGGAACCATTGCTTCGAAATACCGGCAAGCTGATGAGTCCCAGATCCGGGCTGCGGTCGATTGTGCAAGTGCCGATCGCTCCGGTTGGTGCGCCCTCGATCCAAGCGAGCGCTATCGCATCTTGCGCAATGTCGCGCAAGAGCTGCGCGTCGCGCGAGGCGAATTGATCGGTGCAGCAATCGCAGACGCCGGAAAGACCATTTTGGAGAGCGACCCCGAAGTGAGCGAAGCTATCGACTTCGTGGAATTTTATGCGCGATGCGCTCTCGATTTGCAAAAAGATCCCCTTCTAAAAGCTAAACCTTCAGGAGTTACGGTGGTCATTAGCCCATGGAACTTCCCGATCGCGATTCCATGTGGAGGTATCGCTGCGGCACTGGCTGCCGGCAATACTGCAATCCTGAAGCCTGCTTCGGATACTGTGTTGCCTGCGTACGTGATGTGCCAATGCTTTTGGCGAGCGGGCGTACCGCGAGAGGCGTTGCAGTTCGTGCCTTGCAGCGGTGCGATGGCTGGGAAGCATATGCTCCAACGACCTGAGATCGCTCGAGTGATTTTAACGGGCGGGACCGAAACGGCTCTTGCGATTTTAGATCAAACGCCTTCGTTGAACTTGTTCGCTGAAACAGGTGGCAAAAACGCAACCATCGTTAGTGGACTCAGCGACCGCGACTTGGCTATCAAGGATATATTGCAAAGTGCGTTTTCGCACGCGGGTCAAAAGTGCAGTGCTACCTCCCTCCTGCTTCTAGAAGAAGAAGTATTTGAATCCTCGGAATTCCGCGAGCAGTTTGTGGATGCAGTAGCAAGCCTCAAAATAGGATCGGCCTGGGACCTAACAACCAAAATGGGGCCCTTGATTCGGCCACCTTCCGGCGACTTGTTGCGAGGACTCAAGGAACTTGAAAACGGAGAAAGTTGGGCGGTCATGCCGACTCAACTTGGAGACAACCCATGTCTCTACTCGCCTGGCGTGAAGTGGAATACTACCACAGGCAACTTCACGCACATGAACGAACTGTTCGGACCCGTACTCGGAGTCATGAAATTCCGACGACTCGGTGAAGCAATCCAAATGGTCAATGCAACTGGATTCGGATTGACCAGCGGTCTCGAATCGCTCGATGATCGAGAACAAAAGATATGGCGAGAGTCCATACGTGCCGGCAATCTTTACATCAATCGTCCAACAACCGGCGCGATTGTTCTCCGACAACCCTTTGGTGGGATGGGAAAGAGCGCGTTTGGGCCCGGAGCCAAGGCCGGCGGTCCGAACTACGTCACAACACTCATGTCGTTTGACGATTTGGAGTCGGTGGCACCCGCGCCGGATTCTGGACAAATACCCAAGTCGATCGCCCTACTTAGTTTTTGGCAAAGGCTTGATCGATCAAGTCGACTGTTGTTGGATCTTGCTGATTCCACCGCCGCCCAAATAACACAACTTCGAGCGGCAATCTTGTCCTACGATCGATTTTCAAGAGTAGAAATCTTAGTCGAGCACGACCACTATCTATTGGTTGGCCAAGACAATCAGCGACGCTATTTACCAGCATCGCCTCTGAGAATACGCCTCCATGTGGATGATACACCCTTCGATATTGCGGCTCGCTGCTCGGCCGCTGTCGCGACCAACTGTAGGGCAACCGTGAGCAATCCGCCAGCCGTGCATGAATCGACAATCGCAGCACTGGAAAAATTGACGTACGAATGGGCAGGGCGCATCGAGTTTTTGGAAGAAAGCGATGACGAGTTAATCCACTCGATAGAGAACGGTCAAGTTGCTCGTTTGAGGTACGCGGCAACCACTCGCGTCCCTGAATCGGTACGTCGCGTTGCAAATAGGCATCACGTATTCATCGCAGACCAACGTGTCTCGATGCACGGGCGCATCGAGTTGTTATGGTATGTGATGGAACAAAGCATTTCCTTTGACTACCATCGGTATGGCAACCTCGGCCCGCGTTCAAGCGAAAAGCGAGCCGACACTTTGTAGCATGGGCCCCCGGCCCGTGAAGCCCAGCCTAGGCCCCCGGGGCCGTGAATCAATGTTGCAGTGCCCGTCCGCGACACTGAATCGCCGAGTCGCGGTGCGACGTCGGCTACATTTTATGCCAAAAACTCAAATCTATTCCGATTTCAATAACTGCAATTCCTTGGGGAGCCGTCGAATCTTCCCCTCCCGATCAACACACGCGATAACGCTGTGGCCAGTCACAATGACCGACGGCGGCGATTCCAGACTTTCATGCTTTACGAGCGTATAGCTATGTTCTACCCTTGCACCATGGCTGTGTCGCAATAAGGTTGTTAGCTCGAGTTCGTCATCGAACTGGGCGGGAACACGAAAGTCCACGTGCATACTACGGACCACCAACATCAACCCGGTACGTTCTAATTCGCGGTAGGAAATCCCAATCGACCTCAACATTTCGACGCGTCCACGTTCAAAGTAGTTCAAGTACTGTGAGTTGTGCACGCGACCTTGACCATCGGTTTCAAAGTATTGGACTCGGATCGGTAACCGATGAAAGTGGCCAGCGCTGGCTTTTTTGGAACTATGCATTTCCTCGTGTCCGCGGCTCAAGTTGAAATCGGGTTCGCTCACGCCGCCTTTTTCCGGGCAGACTTGCTGGTGGTTTTGACCTTACGGCTATATACGATTGCATTCCCTCGCTTACCCAATATGTCGGTCGCTCCACAACGATTTAACGTGTACGCGATTTGCTGAGCGAACCATCGCGGCTGCCCAAGATACTCTCCCAGTTCTTTCGTGTCGAATGCGATTGGTAGTTTCGGATTTCCGAGCAATCGCCAAAGGTCCGGGATTCCCTTGAGGACATTCGACTCACCAACCTTCGCCAAATGCTGGTCAATGGTCTTATACTGTTTGCGACGTCGGCGTTTATTGACCCTGTCGAACCGCTGTTCAATGCACTCCACGGTAAGTACTTCTAGCGTCAACTTGGGGCTTGGAAAGACTTGTGTGAAGTGGATCAGTTCTCGAAAGATGTCAATCGAAGCAAGTTTCTTGGGGCTCTTTCGGCGGCGAAGCAATTCTCCACCGTCTCGATCAAATGTTTCGATCCACTTGCAGCTGATGAGCGGTTTAATGACTCGCAGTCGATGCCCGTTTTCGAGGAGTTTTTTGGCTTTGTTGCGGATCGAGCCTAGACCGGCATGTTGGATTTCCACTAAAAACCCATTAGCATCGATCGCATCGATTCGAAAACCGTCGACAATCACTTCTACGGAATCCGAATCGGCGGCAAAATGGTACTTTAGCTGACGGTGAAGTGATGTTTCCATTGCCAGGTTATACCGTTTCTTGCTCTAAACAGACAAGACGAGCTTGTGGCTGCACCAGCAGCGCAAGGTCACTCTCGGCACGAGTGACCTACGGTAGGTCGCACCTGCCGGGTGCGACTAAGAACTGAAATTATCCCGCGGTTTGCTGGTCCGGATACTTGATCCTACCATGATAGATTGCCGTGAGGCTTTTGATCAAGGATCGCTTGATCGTATCGAGATGCTGCAACGTCAGGCCGCATTCATCAAATTGACCATCCAACAATTTCTTCATGGCGATTTGCTCTACCAAATTTTGCAATCGCGATGCCGTCGGTTCGACAAGCGCTCGCGACGCGCTTTCCACCGCATCTGCCATCATGAGTACCGCCGCTTCCTTGGTTTGCGGTTTTGGTCCTGGATAGCGAAAGGATGTTTCTGAAATCTCTTCGCCGTGCGGATCCTGCTCGCTCTTCTTCGTTGCCAAACGGTAAAAATACTCTACCAAGGTTGTTCCGTGATGCTGTTCAATGAAGTCCACGACAGGCGTCGGAAGTCGATGCTGGCGGCCTAAGTCAGCTCCGTCCTTGACGTGCGCAATGATAACCAATGTACTCATAGCTGGTTGCAATGTATCGTGTCGATTCGTACCAGGGGTTTGGTTCTCTACGAAATAATTCGGCTTGAACATTTTCCCAATGTCATGAAAACAAGCACCTACGCGAACCAACAACCCATTCGCGCCGATGCTCTCGGCCGCTGATTCCGCCAAGGCTGCTACCGAGATACTGTGGTTGTATGTTCCAGGCGCACGCTGAGCTAACTGGCGCAACAACGGGTGACTCATATCGCTCAGTTCCAGCAAACTCAAATCGGTCTGAACATCAAACAATTTCTCAGCCAACGGCAATAAGCCAGTCATTAATGGTCCACACAATAAAATGCAAACCGCTTGCCAAGTGGCCTCCGATATCAACTGCATCGGAAAAATCGACGAGGTCGATGATTGGAAACTACTGACCGCTGGTCCATCGGTGACGACGCCGCCTGTTTGACCCGTCATGACCCCCAAGCCCAAGACTGTCATAAACACAATCACCGATACGCCGGCACCAACATAGATAAGCCGTGTTCGCGTGCGAATGCGACCGCAGAGCAAAATAGAACCCGCCGCAGCGGCAGCAAGGGTAATGAACTCGGAAAGATCTACGCGAGTACTAAATGCCACCAACATTGCAAAGGCGGCCATCAACATCAATGCTGTTGGTCTTCCGTACGCGATGGTCGAGACGATCGCTGTCAGGGTAATCGGGATGACTTCGGCACGAAATGGGTCCATCGAAGCCAAAACAGCCAGCAGAATGCAAGTCACGCAAAGCGTAAGGATGCGCAACAATCGCAACGTTTCGGTTACCAAGGTCCTATCAAGCGATTGGAAGATGAAAAAGCCACATAGCATATACAAAGCGGTGATCAAACCAACAAACGCAGCTAGTCGCTGGACCTTTTCTCGCGTGCTCAGATTCTCCGTGTACGCTTTGTGCTCCGCTCGCAAAAGCAACAACTCCTTTTGGTCCAGGATGCGACCGAGCGGAACCAAAGCGCCAAAAGATGGATCATAAGAGATGGTCGACGGCTTAACATTGGAAACCGCTTCCGATCTCGCCTGATTGCTCAAGTCTTGCCGCAGCGTTAGCGTTTCCGGAAGTCTGCCGGCCAAGTAGTTATGCACCATGTCTGCAAGAAGTAAAGCTTCCGGCGTTCCGAATTGATTTCGAAACTCGCGTTCAAGCGAACCACGCAGAGTGATCGCAACTTCCGCGATTCGTATACGCTGCACCTCCGCTTCGACTCTCTTTGATTCGTCGCCAGCTTTGATGACGCGAATGTAACGTTGATTGCCTTGTTCAATGTCGTGCGCCAACGAACGAATCAATCCTATCTCCTCGATCGGATCGAGCACTTCACGCATACTAGAGTCAAAACGCGATATATCGGCGTCGGTCGCTAACGTCTTTTGAATGGCAAGCAACGCTTGTTCATTGCTTACCGGTTTTTCGTCGGGGTTCAAGACGGTGACACCCAACGTTCCAAGTATTTCGACTTGTTTTTTTGTTAACGCCGTTGGGTCCGTGGCTTCTCGAACCGCAAACAGTGCATCCTTAACGGCTCCTCGCAATTGTACGATTGGTTCTTTGTTGTTCTCATAAATGGGAAGTACTTCGCGGCTGGCTTGAATGCGCAATGCATCCGTTTTAACTTCATCGACTACCTTGAACGCAATTCGGGCGAGGATCGCGCGTTGCGGGATATAGCCCTTTCGATAGGCGAACGGCGGCTCCCATCCTCGAACAAAAATAGTCAAGATGGCCGCAGCTGCAATAGCCAATCCCAATCGTGCCAACGCATCCAGCGAAGTGACGCGTTCGAATAGCCGTCGCCATGGATAGCGTTCGACTCTTAAGTTGGCAGCACGTTCGCTGCGTGTTTTCGCGTTGGTCGTAGAGGACATAGGTCTTATGCGAGCTTAGCGATCGTTGGTAAGGAAAGGTCGGCTGCCTGCCGAACTTCCACTTGAGGGACGATTTGCGTTTGGTCCATGACTTGGACCATCGTATGCTGCAACGATGCGCCGAACCAATGGATGCCGGACTATATCACCTTCATTAAGTCGAACAAAACTGATTCCTTCGATACCTTGCAGTCGCTGAACTGCGTCGCGCAAACCACTTGAAACACCAGATGGCAAGTCCACTTGGGTGATGTCTCCAGACACTACTATCTTGGAACCCTCACCCATTCGGGTCAAAAACATCTTCATCTGAGCCACCGTCGCATTTTGAGCTTCATCCAATATAACAAATGCTTGATTAAGCGTTCGACCTCGCATGTAAGCCAACGGGATGACCTCAATCAAATCCTGCTCCATCAAGAATTTCACTTGATCCAAATCGACCATTTCGTTGATTGCGTCCATCAAAGGCCGAAGGTAAGGATTCAATTTCTCATGCAAATCGCCAGGCAAATAACCAAGGCTTTCGCCTGCTTCGACCGCTGGGCGAACCAGCACAATCTTGCGGATTTGTCGGGCTTTGAGCGCTTCGACCGCGGTTGCAACGGCCAAATAGGTTTTCCCGCAACCGGCAGGCCCAATGCAAAATGTCATGTCGTGACTGCGAATCGCCTCGACATAAACCGCCTGGCCCTCCGTTCGAGGTTTAATGCGCCTGCCAGCATTTCCGATCTGCAATTCCTGTCGCTCGAATGCAGGAGTATTGCTTTTGCCGGTGGCATGTGTGAGTGCATCGGCCACTTCATCTGGCCCCAACGTGCCCGTTCGTGTGACCCGGTCTTTTAGTCGTTCAAGTATTTCGGTAGCCAAACGAACGGCGTCGCCCGGTCCGGAAATGCGAATCTGGCCACTGCGATGCGTTATCGCTACCCCAAGTTGATTTCGGACCAAGCGAAGGTTCGTATCTTGCGGACCAAAGAGCTGAAGTGCCAAATGGGGGTCCGAAAGAGTCAATGTCGATTCAGACATACGTTTGTTTGATTGCTTCTACAAAAGGCATCGCGGACTCAGTTGACGAAGAGTTTCGATCATGTGAGTTTGGCGATTATTCCAAGATAACCGACAATTGCTGTCGGCAACAAGGAATCTGTAACATCCCAGACACCTCCGAGGCCAGGCAGCAGGGCCCCGCTATCCTTAGCCCCGACCGTCCGCTTTACCATCGACTCCAACAAATCTCCTACAAGCCCTACTAACGTTAATACACACCCTATCAATGCAGGTCCCCAAATGAAACCGCCAGCTGGAACACCACACCACGGCAGTAGCACTCTTAGGAAAAAATAGGCAACGACAATACTAAGAAGCATGCCGCCCACTAGTCCTTCGATAGTCTTGCCGGGACTAATCGATGGAATCAACTTATGACGCCCAAAAGACTTGCCCGCAAAGTATGCTCCCGCGTCTGCAAACTTAATTATCGCAAGCAACGCAATTAAGTGAAGCATTCCGTCGAGCGAACTTCCGTGCATTCGAACCAAAAACCAAAAACTCAGACAACCCACAACATAAGTGATCACGAACGAAGACAAAATCCAAGCCAAGGTTGTTCGCTCTGTCGACGGTATGTCTTCGCTTAAAGACAAATCAGGGGGCAGTTTGCTGAATTGCCACATGGCCTGCAGGCCACTGCTACCAATCCCACTGAGCACGCCGATGAGCACCCATCCAGTTCTACCGACCGGACAATCGAATGGATAGCGCTTGTTCATTACGACACTGTACCAAATTGGAAAAAGCATGACTGCCGAAGCGATACAGCAATGAATAAGAACGCTCTTCACATTAACTGGCCAACGCTTGGCTAGAAGCTGACTTACTTCCGCTGCAGTTCCTAGAGTCATGAAAAAATACAACGGAATCATCCAAACTCCGAGTTGACCTCCGATGGGGTACCACAGATCCAAGCCAATCAGAAATAGCGAGACCGCGATTAGAACAAAGGCAGAGAGTAGCCTACGGTGCAGCACGTTTGTCTTTCATGATTAGTTAAAACTTGAGCCGTGGGCGCTATCCGAATGGTACTGACTTTGTGAGAGGCGCTAGCCGCCGGTATCACGATTTCTATTTCGCTACGATTTCCGTCACGCGCAGCTACGGCATGGTGGATTGCCCCGCTCCGCTCCAAGGATTGTATATGCCTCAAAAAAACTAAACATTGAACAAGAAGTGGCAAATGTCCCCGTCTTGCATAATGTATGTTTTACCTTCCGTGCGGAGTTTACCGGCCAGTCGAATTTCCTTCTCTGTCCCATACTTTTCCAAATCGGCAAGCGTAAACACCTCGCAACGGATGAACCCGCGTTCGAAATCGCTGTGGATAACACCTGCCCCCTGCGGCGCCGTTGCCCCCACTGGAACCGTCCAAGCTCTCACTTCCTTTTCGCCCGCAGTAAAGTAGCTTTGCAAACCCAAAGTTTGGTACGCCTTGCGAGCAACCGACTGTAAGGCAGGTTCCTCAAGCCCCACCGCCTTCAACATCTCTGTCCGATCCGGCTCATCCAATTCCGCGATTTCGGCCTCGAGCTTCGCGCAAACAGGAACCACTTGCGCCCCTACGGTCTCCGCAAACTTTCGAATCTTACCAACCAATTCACTTGTGCCATGCAAATCTGTATCGTCGACATTAGCAATGTAAAGAATGGGCTTGGCAGTCATTAGTCCATA
This sequence comes from Pirellula sp., assembly GCA_031361585.1. Classification (GTDB taxonomy): domain Bacteria; phylum Planctomycetota; class Planctomycetia; order Pirellulales; family Pirellulaceae; genus JBKCUI01. The sequence continues at coordinate 13,838 of JANLRK010000426.1, forward strand.
ACTAGAAATTGCCTTGGCTTCAACTTCATCCAATACCATTTTCCTCAGGGGCAACTCTTTGTTCAGTTGCTCCATGCAGTGCTGAATCGCTGTGACACGCAACTTGGCTTCTTTGTCGCCGCCGCGGGCTGCCCGCTCGGCCTTGGGCAACGCATTTTCCAGGGTTTGAATGTCCGAAAACATCAACTCCATGTCAATCGTTTCAATGTCAGACAATGGATCCACTTTGCCGCCGACGTGTATGACGTCGGGATCGGCGAAACAGCGAACGACCTGCAGGATCGCATCGACCTCGCGAATATGACTGAGGAACTTGTTACCAAGCCCCTGCCCTTCACTTGCACCCTTGACGATACCCGCAATGTCAACCAACTTGAGCATCGCCGGAATGACTTTTTGCGGGCCGACCAATTTCGCAATCCGATTCAATCGATCGTCAGGAACGCTGATGATGCCTTCGTTGGGATCGATGGTACAAAACGGATAATTTGCCGCTTGAGCAGATTGCGATCCGGTTAATGCATTGAACAGCGTACTTTTGCCTACGTTCGGTAGACCTACAATTCCAGCTTCCATTTTTTAGTCGGTCGTCCTAGTTTTCGTGACGCAAAAGTGGGAACAAAATAACGTCGCGGATACTACGCGAGTTCGTAAGCAACATTATCATTCGATCGATTCCAATTCCGAGTCCACCCGCAGGCGGCATCCCATATCTCAGTGCACGAACGAAGTCGTGGTCCATTTTTGCCATCGAGTCTTCTTCGGCCATGCCATCAAGTTGAGTGCGAAACAGCTTTTCTTGTAGAATAGGATCATTGAGTTCGGTATACGCATTTGCCAATTCCATCCCGTGAATGAAAAGCTCGAATCGTTCCGCGATATCAGGATGTCCATCTTTTCGTTTTGTAAGCGGACATATACTGGCGGGATAGTCGATAACGAATATCGGACCGATGAGCGAGTCCTCCACCTTTTCCTCAAAGACTTCACTGACGACCACATCTGGGTGCTTGCCCGCCGAATTGATCCCTATCTTTTTCGCTAGATTCGCAATACCGACCGTATCCGAGATTTCAAGACCCGTATGCTCCTCGAAAAGGCTTGCATACGTGCGGCGTTGGAAGGGTGGTGTGAAATCGATATCAAGATCTCCCCACTTCAGCTGGTAGCCTTGGCCGGTCGCTTGGATCGCGTCACAGATAATTTGCTGCGTCAGATCCATCATCGTTTCGTAATTGGCATAAGCCCAATAGAGTTCGATCATCGTGAACTCGGGGTTATGCTTTGGGCTGATCCCTTCATTGCGATAAACTCGCCCCATTTCGTAAACACGCTCGATACCACCGACCAACAATCGCTTGAGGTGCAACTCCAGCGCTATCCTTAAGAACAGTTGCATATCAAGAGCATTGTGGTGAGTAACAAACGGCTTGGCTGCTGCTCCGCCAGCAATCGTATGCAATGTTGGTCCCTCAACTTCCACAAATTGGTGCGAAGCTAGAGTTGCGCGGATCGAATGGATAATCTTCGTACGCTTGAGGAATGTTTGCAGCGAATCGGTGTTATAAGTCAAATCTACATATCGCATACGTTGCCGCAACTCGGCATCTTGCAATCCTGCGTGCTTTTCCGGGGGTGGCTCAAGCGTTTTGGTCATGAAGTGAAGCCTTGTCGCGATGACCGTGAGTTCACCCGTATTCGTTCGACCAAGTCGGCCATCAATGCCGACCAAATCACCGAAATCGAGGAGTTTTGCGAGATCGAAGTCCGCGTCGGGAACTTGCCCTTTGGCGACCATGATTTGGATGTCGCCAGTCCAATCGCGAATGTTCAGAAAGAATAATTTGCCTGCCGTACGCAAAAGCATGATACGGCCTGCGACACGTACCTCAGGTCCAATTTCCTCGCCCGCACCTTGGCTTGCTTTCCAAGCCTTGTAGTCAATGGGTTCGGCACCGGGCAATTTCGAACCGTCCAAGTCGGGGAGAGGAACGAGTGTTCCGTCTTCTTTTTTGAATTGCACCTGGTTGGCCATGTCTCGAACTGGCCCGTTGAAAATCCGGTTGTCGAATCGCGCACCCCACGGATCCAAGCCGAGGGCTTCGATTTTCTTTAGCTTTTCGAGCCTTGCAGCCTGATGAACCCCTAAACCGGTGTTGTCTTGATCCTGAGAATCGGCCATGTTTGAGCAGTTGAGAGTGAATTGATTAGTTGAGAAGGTGCAGATTGTAGGAAAAAGTGATGGAAAACCAAGCTGTCAAACCGCCAATGATCCTAATTGTCGAAAGTGACCCGCTTTTGCTGACCGGCATGTCTGCCATTTTGGATCAAAAGGGTTATCGTTGTTTTTTGGCAAGAGGGACGGCCGTCGGGCTTAAGGCCACACAGGCAATGGCATTTGATTTGATTGTTTTGTCCTTTGGACGCGATCCCCTTCAAGCCGCGAACGATGCGTGCCTTTTGCGAGGAGAAGACTCCACTCGAGAGCTGCCGGTTCTGTTTTTAGCTGAAACTTTTGAAGCAAATTGGATCGAGCCATTGAATTTGGCTGGCGGCGTCTATTGCCTGCCGAAACCATTTGATCCGGAAGTTTTCCTGGATTTAGTGGAAAAGGCTCTCTGCTTACCCCACTTGGCGGTCGCCAAAATTGCCCCACCTAAGGCTCACTTCGCAAAAGACTGGGTTCGCCTAAGTTAATGTGGATCGATTCAAAGTTTTTCTTATTCAAACCAGATGGATTTCCAGATGCTTGCATTCGCCCTTAACGTGTTTTTACTATTGCCGCTTGGCACCCTCCAGTTGCAGAATTCCAAGCCATTGCGAAATACCGAAACGAATCAATGGACTGTCAAAAATGGACATATTTTGGATCCCAAGGGAAGAGAGGTTGGAATCTTTGGTTTGGACAGTTCGAGGCCGACTCTGGTGCGTTAATCATCTTCATCTCTAAGTTTTCTAAAGCGACTCTCGAATAGAGTCGAAGCAAGAACCGTCTTGACCGGCGAACGAAACTCCACTAAAACCCGTTTGACGATTGAATCGATTGTGGCTCCGTAGCCAAGTGGCTAAGGCAGCGGATTGCAAATCCGCCATCGTGGGTTCAACTCCCACCGGAGCCTTTCACCAGAAAACCCCGCTTATTCCTCAGTATTCTCAGGGAAAAGTGGGGTTTTTTCGTTTGAGGGTGTGTGATGGTTAGTCGCGCCTAATGGCATCAATTCGCACCTAGCTCGCTTTGGTTCGCACCCTGATTGCTGTTGAAATTGCTGTGAGTCTGCTGTACCTGTTTTCCGAGTTTCGACCGGTTGGGTAAATGCGCCGCGAATCCGCTCAATCGCTGCTGCCTCACTGCCTGGGAATAAATGACCGTAGCGATCCATCGTCAACCGGATGTCACTGTGACACATGATTGTTTGAACCGTCTTACGTCAGCCCCGCTCTGGAACAGCCAACTTGCGCACGTATGCCGCAAACTATGGAAATCGAGTCTTTCCCCTTCCGAGTCCACCGACCGCAAGAAATCGCTCGGCATTGAATGCGAGTCCGGCCATCTTCGGTTTGATATAGGATGATCTCAGACTTGGGCGTTTCGTCGTCGTCCATTATCTGTTTTCCGATCTTCCTCAATTGTTCTCAGCGAAAAAACAATCGGTACATGATTCTTTGTGAAAGTGCCTGAACCATTTGCACTAGCCTCTAGCGCGGCGTGTTTCCGCTCGTAGAGGCGGGCGAGGCGTTGGGCTTTCGCTTAGCTCATGGTGCGGCTTCCGATTCCGTCGCGGCGCGGTTTTTTACGATGCCGATGATGAGCAGCGTCACCGAGAGGATCAGGCCCAGGGCCGCTGGCAGATGACATAGTTTCACCACGGCTTCCTGCTAGGCCGCGGCACCGGCGGCTCCGGCTTGCTTGGCCGCGATCGGGAGCATCTGGTTTGCACCCCACCATGCATTGCCCGCCTCGGACAAGGCCATGAACCACGTCAGCCACGCCGACACCACCATCACCCGGACCGACTTGGGGCCGGCGCGGTGGGGCACCTTGAGCACGACGATCGCCAGCACCACAAACAACATGCCGTTGGTGACAAACTGGATGTGCGCCCCGAGTGCGAGCCGGGGATACGGCGTCACGGGCGGGGCAAAGCCAAAGACCAGCCCAGCCAGAATGAGGGCCAGGCCATGAAGTAGAATCTGTTTACCGCCGGTTTGAATAGTCATAGTGTTTTTTGGGTTAAAGTTCTCCGGTGAAGGATTGGTGCAGCAGCGACTTCTTCAACGCCTCCAGCGCGGCGTGCTTCCGTTCGTAGAGGCAGGCGAGGCGTTGGGTTCTCCCGCTAATTCATCGAGCTTTGTCACGGTTTCCAATTGCACAACGAGCGGTGGAATGTTGGCGGGAGTCGATTTGAAATTCTTGTGTCCCATGTGCGGGTTGGTTGTCCCTTTGACGATTTTCTTTTGGTGCTCCTTGAACAGCGAAGAGGTGACAACGTAATTGAGGAAATCCGCAATCCCTCAATGGCAGTTGGACACAATTGTGGAACGCAGTTTTTCGTCAGGTGTCATCGGCTATGGGGCAGCTGAGACTCTTGCTATACATTCCAGACCGATCAAAACAGCAGGGGCGTCGATCCCCGGCTGATAGCTTCGAAATGGCCACATCAATCCGCTTAGTACGAGTTTCGGCTCGCTTGCCGGAGATGATCCAGTGAATCCAATCTCGACGAGCGAGAGGCGTGATGTCTGACCAAGTCTCCAACGCTTTCGAGGGAGCAATGGCCAGAGCCTTACTCAGATCATCCGGCACCTCGGGATCGGGTTCAACAGTCACCGGCGCGATCTCCAGCGTGATGAGGTCGCCAGCTTCCGCACCCGCGGTTTCTCGCATCTTTCGGTCCACTTTGAGCCAGTGGCCGCCTTGGCCGTCGGGCTCGAGAGTGGCTCGAAGGGGGAAGCCATTGAAGGTGCCCTCAACCGACGTCATACCCCGCGACGGGAGCTTCGCGCTGACGTGCTTTGGAATGGTTAAAAAGGTCCAAGTGACGGCCTTCGGGGTCGCCTTTGGCCGGTAGAGTTTTGCAGTAAAACGCAACTTATGAACAGTTTTGGTCATCTTTGCTTTGTATCATGTGCAGTATTGCCACGCAGGTCGTTGTCGCAAGAATCGTCCTAAGCGAGAATCGAGTCCACATTATTAGCCTTTCTTCGACGAACGAATCCATGTAAGTCCTGGGTTTGGGGTGAGTGCATTTGGGGTCAGACTTGGGATTCGGGATTAAGTCCTAGTTTCGTTTCAATGGCCGCTTGCTGGCGACCCGCTTCGCTAGACTGTTCAATTCGCTTTGCACCTCGCCGTACCAAGTCTGAGGCGCTGTCGGGATGACTCAATCCAAATCGATCGGACAATTCCCGCAATGTCGCAGTGGTATATCGACGACAAAGATAAGCTGCTATATCGCGACCGGCAGCTCCGCTCCGAAATCCTACGTATTCATCTGCATTTACGGCGTATTGCGACGCTGTCGCTTCAAAAATCGAATCCACTGAAACGGGGTTCGCACGGCGGACACGCCGTCGGTGCAATACCGGGTCGTCTCCTTCGGCCATCGATAAGACTCGTCTGAGAAAGTCCTCGCCGCCATAGACCCAATCACGAAGACGATCGATTTTCGGATCGACGGAATCGATCAATCCGTCTTTCACAAACCGGCGATACGCAGGCGTCGGATCGATGCCTCCGTTGAGTTCCGACCAGTACCGATGGTGTTCATCGTAGGCAACCCAATCTAGCCGCTGACTTTTGCGAGCATAGCCGCCGAAACTACTGTACGGATATGCCTCTGGTGTTTCGCTTAAAGGCTTGCGGCCATTACACGGGTTCAAGTGAATATATCGGCTCAAGTTCCAGTAGTATCCCTCGTCTTCAACTGGGTACGCCTTGTAGCGTCCCTGAAACAAGTGACCTGTCCGTCGATTTCGTTTCGCGTACCAATTCGCATATCCCGAAAGCCAATGCTGCATACCTCGGCACAAATTTGGCTCGGGTGTTTTAATCAGCGTATGAACGTGATTTGGCATCCAACAAAAGGCCAACACAATCCAGCCACTCCGGGAAACTTCGTCGCTCAATCCTTGCGTAAACCGCTCGAAGTGTCCAGCATCGTGAAACAACGTCCGACGCCCGTCTCCGCGAGTCACCAAATGATAGATCGCACCGGGATACTGAAGTCGAGGAGGACGCGGCATATTAAAGCCCAATTTTTAAGTGACGTTTCATAGCAACAAACGCCAGCCTACCGTGCAACAGATGCCCAAGCAAGCCCGAATCCCAAGTCTGACCCCCCTTGAAAACGTCCTCAAGTCGCATAGGCGATGACATGTTAGCAAAGTGGACGGGTCAACGCTGTTTCGGTTCATCCCTTGGTTTGCTCATGCCGGCTATCTGAATAGTACTGGTTGCGTGTGCGACGCGGTTAGTTCCATCAAATATTTCAACCACGATTGGGTAGAATCCAGGTGGCAAGTTCTGGCCATGACGAAGTGTAAACGCGAAGCCGCCATTGATTAGTGAATCGCCGCTCGTTTCACCTAGTACTTCTGCAGTTGTTGGATCAAACATTCGAGCCAACACGAGGGGTTTCGCAGTAAACGCATGATCTTTCGGGTAAAGCACGCCAGTAAATGCGATATTCGAAGTCGGCGAGTATTTCTCTTCCAGTGGGCAAACGTCATGCATCCAGATGTGTGGTCGAGGAAAAAGTTCAGCAAGCTTCGCTTTTAGGCGCGCCTTTTCGGCGTTTTCAAAAAAAGCATTATTGCCAATGCTACAATTGCAGTTGCCGCTAGAAGCTCTCGGATGCTGATATGAAATGCATAATTCTTTTGCAAGTCACGTTTTGGATAGTCAGTCATTTTCTGCAGTTACATTGAGCGGGGAACGACGTGAAGAACAAGGGAGAGTCGTTTACTCAACGCAAGTCAAGCCCGGGCGATACGGCGGACCCGCGACTTAGATCCATCGCTTTGTTCTGATTTCTTATTCGTTTGCCAGCTCTGAATCGACCGTCAGTTAGCCGATCAGAGCGTCAGTACCACGAGTACGGTTTGTGAGCATGTATGGGTTCTGTTGTCACGCTGCAACGCAATCGCACGCGAGGTCTGCGTGGATGCTTGATAAGGCGTTTGAAAGGCGATCGAAGTCGGGGCAAATTGGAGAAAGAGAAGCCTCCAAAGTGAGGAATGGCCTCGAAACCTCTTTTTGTACTTTTCTGATTTTTGTGGCTAGACTCAGGTCGACTAGAACCGATCGACTGTCCAATTCGAATATACTCCGTTCAAGTCCCATTTTGTTCGTCTCTATCTTCCGTGTCGGCAGGTTACACCGTGAAATTCGATGCACCGAATATCGATGACTTCAAGCTAGAACGACCGCTTGCTAGCTCCCTCCGTTACCAAAGTTTTTTCGCTACAAAAGACAAGGATCCTTTCCGCATCGTTCGATTTTTGCGAACCGATGACCCGTCAGAAGCTGATCTTTTTGCCGCAACGATTGCTTCCATTCGACGGTCGATACTCGTTTCTCACAAAGGTGTTCTTCCGATTTCCATTGTGGAAGATTCGCCAAATGCATTGGTGACGTCGACACCCTACGTTCACGCCCAGAATCTTAGCACTCGCAATCCCACCGCCGAGGAAAGCCTCGCGATCTTTTTGGCAGTTGCTGAATCAGTTGCGTCATCGCATCGGATAGGGGTGGCTCACAGCCGTTTGATGCCCTCCAACGTCTATTGGACTCTCTTCAATTCATTGATGCGAACACACCAATACAGCAGTGTTTTAATCGACTTGTTGGACGGTTTGTTGGTCGAGGACCAAACTGCAGAACGGTCCGGGGCTATCGCTCTCGCGGACGATGTCGATTCGTTGGGATCGCTGATGCACGACATGTTGATTCGCTCCTCCCCGACCAGCCCATTCGAGGCAATCAGGCCTTTGATCATGCTGATGCGTCAACGCAAGTGGATCGATCGCCCGTCGATAGAGGAAGTCATTCTAAGCTTGCACTCTTGCATAGCTTTGCAGCAGACTGGTTCCGTCGATTTGAGCATGCGTTCGGGGCTATCGGTCAATGACGCAACCCAGGAAATTCCCGCCTTCGCGGTCGAGGCAATGGCAAAGGAACAAATGATTCCGGGGCATATGCCTCAGATTGGACGCTTCTCCATCGAGCGCTCGCTCGGCGAAGGCGGAATGGGCGCAGTTTTCTTGGGCCGAGATCGTGGCAACGATCAGTTGGTCGCTATCAAAGTGCTCTCCGCACGAATGGCAAAAGATGAAAAGGCAACGCGGCGATTCGCAAAAGAAGCCCGTTTGATGTCCACGGTTGCTCATCCTGCAATCGCCCAACTCATCGAATTCAACCGGTCCGGCGACACGATGTATTTGGCCATGGAGTATGTCCCAGGCGGAAGTTTGGCTGACTATACGAGATTGCAGCAACCACTTAACGAATCGCTAGTCGTGAGTGCTATTGCAGATGCAGCTCGCGGCCTAAACGTAGCTCACCAAATCGGCATGTGCATCGCGACATCAAACCCCCTAACCTATTGCTCAGCGCACGAGGGGAACGCTCATTTCAATCGGGCGCAATCGATTCGTCCGGAAGTGAGCCATTGATCAAGGTTGCCGACTTCGGCCTTGCCAAGAACTTTGATTCGTCTGAGTCCATGGCGATGACGCAGACTGGAATGATCTTGGGAACTCCCTACTACATGGCGCCTGAACAATGCCGTGGTGCAGAGGTTGGGCCAGCAACGGATGTTTATGCGCTCGGTGTCACACTGTTTCAATGCCTATCGGGCCGATTTCCATTTGAAGGCCAGTCACCCATCGAAATATTTAGAAAACAATGTGACGCTCCCATCCCGAAATTGCAATCGATTGTCGCAACTGCCAGCGACGCCATTCAGCAAGTGATCGAAAAGTGCCTCGCCAAGAATGCGAGCGCAAGGTATCAAAATGCAGGCGAATTATATCAGGATCTCGAAGGTCTGCTTTCTGGCTCGCGAACATCCATCCTGCTGCATCCGGCCATACCCGATGCCAATACCAAAGGTATTTTGCGATATCAGTTTCAATGGAAACTGCGTTCGTCGGCTGAATCGCTTTGGCCTTATGTGTCCAATACCGATCGCGTCAATCACGCTGTCGGATTGCCCGCGGTCCGATACAAAACGTTCCAAGATCCTAAGCTGGGGCTTCGCCGAATTGCAACCGTTCGCGCCATGGGCATGACTATGGAGTGGGAGGAGCATCCCTACGAATGGATAGAGGGGCGCCGCTTGAGCGTGTTGCGGCAATTTCCAAGTGGGCCGTTTCACTGGTTTACCAATGTGGTTGAACTCAACCCACAGTCGGATGGTGGAACTCTGGTCGTCCAAACTCTCCAGATGGTCCCACGCAATTTCATGGGCAAAATGTTTGCCCGCTTTCAGATCGGCAATAAATCAGAACGCAATTTCGGACGCGTTTACGAAAAGATTGACGAATACCTGCAGTCCAATTCCAACCGTAGTTTGGTGTCGAACGCATTTGTTGCCTCAAAGGCCATCACGCGAGAACAGAAACGCCGTCTTGGAGAGCGGTTCGCTAGGGTACGATCCAGCGCTCCAACTATCGATCCCAAAGTACTCGACACCCTCGAACAGTATCTCGAGTTTGCAAGCGATCTTGAGGTTGCTCGACTGCGGCCATTGGCCTTCGCCGAGCGATTCGCGTTGAAGCCAGATGAAGTTGTTGAGACTTGTCTATTGGCCGCTCGCGAAGGAGCACTCGTTCTTCTATGGGACATACTATGCCCAACCTGTCGAATCCCATCGGACGTGAAAGAAACACTGAAAGGACTCGCGGACCATGGGCATTGTGAAGCTTGCAATGTTGACTATGAACTCGATTTTGCGAAGAGTATCGAGTTGATTTTTCGAGCCCACCCCGAGGTTCGGGCTGCAGAAACGCGAACGTATTGTGTGGGCGGACCCGCTTTCTCGTCGCATGTCGTGGCGCAAGTCCGATTGCAGGCCGACGAAAGACTGAACTTACAGCTTCGCCTCAACGACGGTCAGTACCGACTGCGAGGTCCACAACTACCCTATGTCCTCGATTTCCGCGTTGCACCGAGTGGAAGTATTGGGCGGTGGGATTTTGATTTAGCTCGTCCGATTGCCAAGCACGAAACTCCGACCTTAAGAAGCGGTGAGCAAGTGCTCTCCTTTTTGAATTCTCACGCCGATCCTAGACAGATACGTATTGAACGACTTGCTTCGCTAGCCGATGCACTTACCGCCGCCGACGCTGCACGACTACCCGCTTTTCGAGACTGGTTCCCAGACGAAGTACTTTCGCCAGGGCAAATGGTAAGCTTAACGACGGTCACGCTCTTGGGTTGTCAAATTGCAAACGCTGTTCAGCTATACGCCACTCTGTCCGATCAAGCAGCTTGTTCTCAAATTTTACGGCATCTGCAAAGTATGGCCAGCATCGTCGCAAACAATAACGGATGCGTAAT
>JANLRK010000432.1:0-11008 GCA_031361585.1 Pirellula sp.
GTACCCTGTTATTTTCCCATTTCTAGCATGGCGCCATTTCAGCCGAATTTACGTAAACCCTTGCACAGCTACACATATCGCCATCAGCTAACTCTTTACCAAACGATCCCAGATCAGGAGTTCTGATGTTGCTGACCGAGCAAGCCAAGAGTGAACGCTAAGCGAGCCCGAGGTGGGTACTACAGTGGGGACTATTCAGTACCCAGTGGGTACTGAAATGGGTACCATCGGTGCCAATCAAGAAACCAGCAAGAAGCGTCAAGAGTGCATTGAAACCCAACAAAAAGAAGATGTTTTGAAGGTTTCTGATGGCGTGGGTAGGGCTACTGAGAGTATCAATAAGTGGACGATTTTGGACTCGAATAGAATTCAAAACCGCAGCGGAAACGAGCTGTTTTCGTCAACTGGGTACTACAGTGGGGACTATCCCGAGTTGGAGGGTACTGATGAACTACTTTCGATCTGGGCAGAATTGGATGAAACGGCCCGACGTGATTTGCTGGCGTTGGCCCGTTCTTGGACCGATAAACAGGTGGCACAATGACCCGCCAAACCTTTCGAGTACCGACAAGGCTAGAGCAATCAGCCAATGCCCCTGGTTTCGATGCCCAAGCGATCAAGGTCGATTGCCGCTTCACAAAAGCGGGTTGTCGGACTCCGTCAGTATTGGGACGTTTCTGTTTGATGTCGAACCGTCGCGGAACCCAAATCGTAAAGGTTCGGTTCCGCTACCTTCGTAATGGTTCGGGTTCTGAGACACCAAGCAATAATCTTGCTCAACGTTTCCGTCGCGGTGCCCTTCATGATGGAATCACTATCGAATACCCAACGTTTTCCGCCAATCTTTGCGACGCGGTTGGTAGATCGATAGCCGTTGAACGACACACACTTTTCATCGTGACGTTTAGACGGTAAGATGAGGAAAACGAATGATTAACGGATTTTAGGGAGTAAAGAATGTCGACGAGACGACTATCACGTGACGAAATCGGCATACGTGGTTCGGAAATCTATGAATGTCAACTGCGCTCAACACTTGAGGCAACTTCCCTCGATCAGTTTGTTGCGATTGATGTTGAGACGGCTGAGTACGAAGTTGCCGACGAGGCGTACCTCGCGGGCGATCACTTGCGAAAGCGTTTGCCAAACGCCCAGATTTTTATTGCTCGAGTTGGTCACCGAGCTGCTTTCTTCGCACGTTAGCCGAAAAGCGAAACGGAGCCCCGAATGATTGAAGGACGGATCGACTCGAATCTGGAGGCGATTATTGAATTGGATATTCAACATGACGGGGCGATTCACAGACAGCGTTTCGTGGTTGACACAGGATTCAACGGCTTCATCGCAGTGCCTCAGAGTTTGGTCCATATACTCGGTTTGAAGTTGCTCGACGTCCAGGCGGGCATCACGGCAGATGGTCGCTCAAGCTACTTTGACACAGTTGAGATAACAATCCTTTGGCACGATGAGGCTCGCACCGTTCAAGCTCAGATTCTCGACGAAGCATTGATCGGAACGCGAATACTTCGCGGTAGCCGCATTCAAGCCGATTGGGTTCGCGACGGAACATTCCTAGTAGAACAACTTCGCTCGTAATCTCATCGCAACTCGACAATTTTACCTAAGCGGAAAACCAGAAGTCTTCGACGTTCACTACGAAGCTGAGGAATCTCCGACCCCAGGGACGACCAGATGCAAAGGGACGAGATGTGTCCCCTTTATGCCCTCCTTGCTTGTGAGGATGTTAGCATGCGAAAACAGTAAACAGGGTCTGGCCCCAACGAAGTCGCCCTGGAAATCAATGCAACATGGTTACTTGGAAATTTCGAACTGCACCTTGTTGATTGTGCCGATCTCAAACGGCTCGAGATCGTGTCGGAATGCAGATTGACTACTCGCTCTCCGTCGAGCTTAACGGCGGATAAACCCATCCGTAACGAAAATCTGGGGTTTGTAGTTGCGTCGGGTGGGGAAAAACAGTTGTCGCTATACACTTTTTTCCGCGACTGGGAACATTGTCGTGGCGCTAAATTGGATTGGAACCTGCTTCGTCCATTCCAATCTAAAATTACGGTTTGACTGAACCTACTCATCAGTACCTTGATCTTTGTGCCCACCTTCATGGCATCTAAGTTTCCCGATGGCATTTCTCATTTTGCCAATCGAGAATAGGGATACCGATTTCGCAATGCTCTTCCAAGTGGCTTAGTGGACAGTTCGGCGTTTAGTTCGTTCAGAGCAAGGACATGCTCGTCCTGAATGGAATACTCCCTCGCGAAGTGTTCGAAGAAATCGTCGATTGGCTTGATTCCATTCGGTGATTCGCCTTCACCCTGACTGGAGACTTTAGAGTTGAGGGAATTGATTATCAGCAAAACATCGAGTGGATTGACAAAACCATCGCCATTGACATCATAGGCAGGCGGAGCAGCGGCTTGGCCTTTCGGTAGACCGTTACTGTTGATGTAGTTGATTACGAGCAGCACATCCAGTGGAGATACGGCCTTATCGCTGTTAAGGATTGGCACAGAAATGACTGTCGTAGTCGAAGTCGTGAGACTTCGGTCCGAACTCTCACGAGTTCGGCTACGGCTGACAGTTATTTCTGCGCCGGTGCTAAGGTCCAATGCGACTGACGAGCTCAGCACAAGCGGAGATGAAGTAGTGTACTCAGTCATTGCACGCCCAGCGGATCGCAGTGCATTTATCGTAACACTCACTGCTCGCGAGAACTCCGATGTATTGCCAGAGGCATCGGTTGCCCTGGCGGTAATTACTTCACCCAATTTTGTAGCGGCTGTCAGATTAACATCGAAATTACCGTTGCCGGACGAATCGGTGGTCACAGTAGCTGAACCGAGATAGCGTTGCACCTCGCCGAAACCGCTCGGGTCAGCAAAGTTGCTCGCATAGAAGTATAGAAGTCGATGTTCATGTTCCGCCGCTCGCGAGATTAATGAATCCTTATTGTAGATTTGTAGATTGGCCAGCGGGAATAAGAAACCAAATAAGCAAGAAGCCATCTAGGACTAGCCCTCCAAGAAGTAATACAGGATCGATTTCCAATTTGCAAGGAACTCGATTGGAAGTTATGCTAGAGTTGTCCCCTTAAAGAAACGATAGGTGTGTAATATGAGCGCCGAGACCATTTACCCTCATTTAGCGATCGACGAGTTTGGGCATGCGCGTATCGGCAATACGCGATACGAGGTATTGCATCTGGCTGCTGAACACTACTGTCACGGTTGGACGGCTGAAGAGCTGCTTCGCCAGCATGTTGACTTGCGTCCCGAAGAGGTTTACGCGGCGCTGACTTATTTTTACGATCATTATGATGCGATGGTCGCTGAGTTAAAGGCTTCATTTGCAACACTTGAATCGAAGCGTCCTCCGCAGCCGTTCTCACGCAGCGAGTTGTTGCAGCGCAAGGCTGCGTTAGGGAATTGATGTGTCCATTGCTTTCTACATGGACGTACATATTCCTTTCACAATCACGGCGGGACTGCGCCGTCGTGGCGTGGACGTACTCACATCGCAAGAAGACGGAATGCAAGAAGCAGAAGACCGACCGCTTCTGGAACGCGCAAACGAACTCAAGCGTGTATTGTTTTCGCAGGACGCCGATTTGCTCGCCATCGCGTCCGGAAATCAACAACAAGGACACGAATTTGCTGGCCTGATTTACTGTCATCAACTGGGACCGAAAATAGGAGAGATTATCGAAGACTTGGAGCTGATGGCATACTGCGCCGACATTGCCGAAGTGCGAAATCGCGTTATCTTTCTCCCTCTTTCGTAACGCCCTTCATCCTGCGTTCTCGCAAAGATCTCCAATCGCCGACGAACTTCTTGCCATCCGATCTCAGTCATGCTTCGAGCGCAAAGGACTTTCTCGCGGTAGATAACATCCTGAAGTTCTCCCAATGCGCCTGGGATACGATGGAAGTTAACGTTTGTTGTGCTCAAGTCTCGATTTTATTACATGCAGTGAGAGGATAAATTATCAAAATGAATCCGCTGGGTAGAGTAAAGTGATTGTCCCCAATATTGTCCTCAATCGCTTTGTCTTGGTGTAAATGATTGTCCAGAGTAGACCTAGGTTCCATCCGTTAGTCGCTCTCTTCGGCGGACGAAATCCTGGCTGCCTACCCGCGGCTTGTCCAATGCGTTGGCATAGGACTCATGACGGCGAAAACCAAAAACAGGGGCTGACCCGAATGGCACTCGACGAATGGCACTTTAGTTCGTAGCCACAATCCTTGCCATAAATCTATCTGGCAAAAAAATGGACACTTCTCGCTTATCACCACCAAAATTCTACAAACGCTTGCTTTCTGGTAGCGGACGCCGTCAAGGCTTTCGAAGCACTCGCACCAGCCACATACCCAACGAAACGCTTGACGCATTCCGCTACCGGTAGTCGAAAATGGTGGCGTTCGCCGAGAAGTGTCAAAAAATGCGTGGCAAAAAATGAAATCTGTCGACTTCTTCGTAGCCAGAAGCGGCTAATTTGATCAGATACTCCTGCCATAGTAGAGCAGTTGTCCTCAACGTTGTCCTCAACTGCTCAGCTCGGCATTTCTCATTTTGCCGACCGGGAAAAGCGGAACCGATTTCGCAATGCAGTTCCCAGTGGCTCTGCGTCTAATTCGACCATGAGTTCACTTAACGCGCTGGCATGCTCGTCCTGCTTCGACTGATCAATCGCGAAGTATTCGAAGAAATCGTCGATTGGCTTGATTCCATTCGGTGATTCACCTTCACCCTGACTGGCAACGCTAGAGTTGAGGAAATTGATTATCAGCAAAACGTCGAGTGGGTTGACAAAACCATCGCCATTGACATCATAGGCCGGCGGAGCAGCGGTTTGGCCTTTCTGTAGACCGTTACTGTTGATGTAGTTGATTACGAGCAGCACATCTAGAGGATTTACTGCCTTATCGCTGTTAATGTCCAACGCGGCTGACGAGCCCAGTACAAGCGGAGACTGAGTAGTACTCTCAGTCATTGCACGGCTAGCTGATCTCTGGACATTTAACGTAACACTCACTGCTTTCGAGAACTCCGATGTGTTCCCAACGGCATCGGTCGCGGTGGCGGTGATTACTTCCCCCAAGCTAGTAGCGGCTATTAGATTGACATCGAAACTGGCGTTGCCGGACGAATCGGTGGTCACGGATGCTGAACCGAGATAGCGTTGCCCCTCGCCAAATCCGCTCTGGTCAGCCAAGTTGCTTGCATAGAAGTCGATGTTCAGTGTTGAGTTAACAAGGCTGTTGAGCGTTCCGACAACATGAGTCGACGCGCCACCGGTCCCAGTCGTCAGCGTTGGATAATTCTGAAGATCGTTGGCCCCAATGTCACTATCGCCTGCATCGTTGGGGGTAACGCCTACGGCACCCAGATCGATTCCCAGGCCAGCATTCGAGAAAACTGCATTACTGCGAATGGAATTGCTTCGCCCGGAACTCACGCGGACTCCATTGCCAAGATTAAAAGCGATCACATTACTCATACCAGGGGTTGTCCCACCGAGAATGTTGCCAGTGGCGTTGGTCTCAATTAGCACGCCATCGAGTGAGTTGCCGAGGGGGGCTACACCGGTATTGTCGGTTCCGATCAAGTTACCTGCGATCGTATTACCCGTTGCGCTCGGACCATGGATGATGACACCTTCCATATCGTTCCCAGAAATCAAATTGCCGGACCCCGGTGTTGTGCCGCCTATTAGATTGCCGGAAGCAAATCCCAACGGTAAATCTGCTCGATCCGCGTCGCCGAGATATACACCACGGCGCGTGTTTCCGAGATCCAGTGTTCCCGAAATATCCGTGCCGATATAATTGCCTTGCACGATGTTTCCGCTCGTGCCCTCGCTGTAAATGGAAATTCCATTTGTACCATTCCCGGAAATGATGTTACGTGCGTTTTGCGTTGTTCCACCGATCCCATTGTTTTTAGCTCCACCACCTATATTCACCCCACTAAAGAAGTTTCCGAGCTTTAGTTTCCCCGAGATGTCTGTGCCGATGAGATTCCCTTGTACCACGTTTCCATCCACGCCAAGACCGATTAGATAAACACCAGCTCCGTTATTGCCGGATATCAAGTTACCCGATCCAAGGATCTCACCACCAATAGAGTTGTTTGAAGCACCTGAAGAGATTAATACGCCGTTGTTGGTGTTCCCAAGATCTTTAGTGCCGGAAATGTCCGTACCAATGAAATTACCTTGCACCAAATTGCCACTTGTCCCAACGTCAAGAAGTGCGATGCCGATGCTGTAATTTCCTGAAATCACGTTACGTGCTCCGGGCGTAACGCCACCCACAGTGTTGTTCGTCGCAGAGGCGAATACGCTCACGCCTCCGATCGAGTTGCCAAGGGCACGGGTTCCGGACACATCAGTACCGATGTAGTTTCCTCGGACAAAATTGCCACTCGTTCCCGCATTGAAAATTGCAACACCGGAATGGTTGTTTCCTGAAATAATGTTGCGCGCATCCTCTATATTGCCACCAATCGTGTTGTTGGTAGCGCCGTTATAGATAATTACACCTCTGAATGAATTGCCGAGGTCGAGCGTTCCCGAAAGATCGGTACCAACGTAGTTACCTTGCACCAGATTGCCAGTGGTTTCGAGGTCATAGATCGCGATGCCGTTAAGATCATTTCCCGAGATGACGTTCCGAGCCCCTTCCGAAGTCCCTCCAACCAAATTGTTCGAAGCTCCGCCGAAAATGTCGATGCCGTTCCAGGAGTTACCAACATCAATGGTTCCAGAAATGTCCGTACCGATGTAGTTACCTTGAACAAAATTGTCGCGAGTGCCCACTCCAAAAAGTACAACACCGCGCTGGTCATTTCCCGAAATGATGTTTCGGGCGTTTGCGGTCGTACCACCAACAATGTTGTTTGTTGGGCCATCTTGGATTACGACTCCTTCGTATCGATTGCCAAGATCGATTTTGCCCGATGCATCCGTACCGATGAAGTTTCCTTGCACTAAATTGCCAGTCGTTCCAGCACCAAAAATCACAACACCGCTGTCATCATTCCCAGAAATAACATTTCGTGTTTCTGCAGTAGTTCCACCAATCAAGTTATTTTTGGTGTCCTTGCCCAAATAAACTCCGTACCACGAATTACCTAAATCCAAAGCACCGGAAAAATCTGTTCCGATGAAGTTTCCTTGCACAAAGTTATCAGTGACACCGGTGCCGAAAAGGACAACGCCGTAATGATCATTTCCAGATATGATATTGCGAGCCGCAACTGTTGTCCCACCGACAACATTGTGGTTTGCATTATTTAAAATGTATACACCACTTAGCGTGTTGCCTAAGTCGAGCGTACCGGAAGCGTCGGTACCGATGTAGTTGCCCTGCACCAGATTGTCAGTCGTTCCAATGCCATAAACGGCAATTCCGTTATTGTTATTTCCTGAGATCAAATTCTTCACATTAGCAGTTGAGCCGCCGACCGTATTGTTCGATGCACCGTCGCCAATCGCCACACCAGAAAAGGAATTGCCCAGATCAATCGTCCCCGAAAAGTCGGTACCAACATAATTACCTTGTACCGAATTGCCGCCGGTACCAACGCCGTAAACAGCAATTCCGTTATTGTCATTTCCGGAGATCAAATTCTTCGCATTGGCCGTTGCACCGCCTACCGAATTGTTCGTTGCACCGTTTCCAATAGATACACCAGAAAAGGAGTTGCCTAAATCGAGCGTACCGGACGCGTCAGTACCGATGTAGTTGCCCGGCACAACGTTCCCTGACGTACCAACGTCACCGATAAAGACGCCGTTGTTGTCATTTCCCGATATTACGTTCCGTGCGCCAGGAGCGGCGCCGCCAACTGTATTATTCTTTGCACCGCTAAAGATGCTAACTCCGGTCCACGAATTTCCAACATCGATCGTTCCTGTAACATCCGTGCCGATGTAGTTACCCTGTATTGCATTCCCGGTTGCCAATGTTCCGTTAATAGAAACGCCGTTTCTGTTGTTTCCCGAGATGACATTTCGCGAACTTTTTAAAATGCCACCAACGGTATTGTTCGTTGTACTAATAAGAATTCCATCTAAGCCATTCCCTCGATCCAGTGTACCGTTCAAGTCTACTCCAACATAATTTCCAGCGATGAGGTTGTTGTTACCCTGCCGTATCAATATTCCCGTCCCAATGAACTGGTTGATGACTAATCCTCGGATCACGCTATTGCCCGCAACGACGTCCAAACCGATGGCGTTTCCAGCACTTGCACCATTCAATTCAATTATCGGAGCATTCAAGTATCCGGATTGAGTCGTGCCGTCGATTGTCACTGGGTCAATAATCGTCGGCAATTGACTTAGTAGATTGATTGTTTTTGGTCCTGTTCCTGGAATCGCGAAGACTATTGTTTGTGGACCCGGAATACCATTGGAATCATTGATAGCCTGCCGCAATGAACCAAATCCAAAGTCGTTTGTATTGCTAACAACTCGAACGTTGGGGTCAAAGTCGCTTAGAAGCGTGAAGGTCGTGGTCGATGAGACGCCGTTGAAAGAACGATCTGACCCATTAATCGATAATTGATAATTCCCGGCTGGCAAGGAGTTGAATGACGCTGTGACGCATCGGTCGTCTTGATAGAATTGTCGGCTCACAGCTCCGAAAAATGTTGTACCGCTTTGGAGCGAGATGTTTGTGTTGGTCGACATTGGCTCGGAGAAACAGGCTTCTACATTTCCCAATCGATTTGATCGTGTGGACCCGGGAGCGGGATCAATTCCGATAATGGTTGGCGCTAGAGAATCATGAAGCAAGGATACAGTAAGAAGGGGAGATTGCACTTGAGTTCCATTGGACAGTATTACGCGGGCTTGTCCGGTGAAGGTACCGTTTGTGTAATTGGGAAGAATCTTTGTGAACTGGAACGGGCTTGTCGTATCAGTGGCCAATAAGGTTGTCGAGCCCCCTCGTATTTCATACAGTTCGACTCGCTGCACCGAAACGTTGCTTGGAATGTTAACAAACAACGGAAGCGTCGTGCCCTCCAGCAATTGAAGTCCGTTAGTAACCAAGTCGGTATCCCCGCTGGTTGTGTAGAATTTGCCCACCGTAAACGTGTTGATCGCTCCCGTGGCCACAAGTCCGTGACCGTAGCGGTCCTTGATACCGGTACCAACGATCTGAACTTGATACACGCCTGGTATGAGCGTACTGAAGTTCAATCGTACCGTCGAATCGTCGTTAAGAAACTCGATGTCTCTGATGGAAACGCCGCCATCATTTCCGTCGCCAAAGACGTTGCCAGTACCGGCGTTGGCAAGCAAAAATAGATCTCGATTCACAGTGGTCCGGTCGAGCTGCTCAGAAAAATTGATTGTCACTGACTGGACGGTGTCCAGCGTGAGCGACCCGTTGGCTGGTAGCGTATTGACAATCACGGGTGGATCAACATCGTCGAGCAAGCCAATGAGGATCGCATTCGTAGTCGTAACAAAGCCGTTGAAGTCCCTGACCCGGGCTTTAACAGTTATGGATTGCACGCTTGGAGTCAAATCGGGCGCGTTGACTGTGACTTCGTACGGGAAAGTATTGTCAGTCGCCACTACGACATCGTTGATGAGGAATTCGACGTTCTGTACCGAGATTAATGGCGTGACTTTCAATGGTATCCGCTTTCCTTCGACCACCTGTAGACCCGGCGCAATTGGATCAGCGTCAACAAGCGTTGTGGTGAGAGTAGCTCTCGGAGTCAGAGTGAACGGACTTATTACATTGACGGTGCCCAATGGGTTGTCGGCTCGATCTGTAATCGAAGATGAAGAAAGAATGATTTCGTAACTGCCCGCCACCAACCCCGCAGCGGTTCCTTGGAATTCAAGCTGTACGAAGCGATCGCTGTCCAAAAGCCGGAAGAAGCTAGGAGTAAAGTAGTTGCCACCCGCATCGCGAACGCGAATTGTACTGGCATTTACCGTGCCGCTAGCCATTGGCTCGGAAAAGGTTACAGAAAAAAATTGCTGTCCCTCGACGCGGCTACCGCCCGTTGGAGGGTTAATCCCTAGGATCGTTGGTGGTGTTACGTCTTCGAGCAGCCCAATCAATAATGGAGCACTCGTTGTAGCGTAACCCGCCGCATCAGTAACTCGCGCCTGGAAACTTGCGATGCTGGAAGCTGGTGTAATGTTGGGTGCGAAAGGCGTGAACTGGTATGGGCTAGTAGTGTCCACTCCGACAACTTGACCATTGGCGAGAAACTCAACTTTCTGGACGGTGATTCCGGGAACGACGGTCGCTATTAGCGGGACATTCTTGCCTTCGAAAACCTGAATGCCCGGATTCACTAGATCGTCGTCGGTAACGGTTGTGGCTAGCGAGGCGCGATGTGTCAGGCTGAAGGATGACGTGATATCCGCAACGCCAAGCACATTGCCCACTCGATCCGTTATCGATGCTGCAGAAATGACAAGCTGGTAACTCCCAGTGCGTAGATCGAGAAAAACCAGTTGGACGCTTCGGTCATCCTCGCGAAACTGAATATTCAAAGGTGTCTTGAAATCACCCGCAGCGTCGCGCAAACGAATGGTGTTCGTATTCACACTTTTCGTAGCTATCGACTCCGAGAAAGTAACACGAATCGCTTGCTGTTGAACTTGAATCCGCGATGAGCCGTTCGGTGGATCGATGCTCACAATCGTGGGAGGAATGGTGTCTGGGGTCAAATCCAGGGTCAATAGATTAGACAAAGCCACATTTCCGCCGGTGTCGGTGGCTCGGACTTGGAACTGCGCCTGCATAGTCACGGCATCAATCCGTCTTGCGACAGCGGCGAGGTCGAATGGGAACGTGACGTCGTTCGCGACCACAGTTCCATTGACGAGCAATTCCACGTTTCGTACTTGCACATCGTCGGTCACAGAGGCGAAGATTGGTATCGTCGAGCCTTCCCTTACTAAAGTACCGGGTGTCGTTGGATCGAGGTCCGCCACGGGGCTGGTAATCGTGAC
>JANLRK010000442.1:0-2867 GCA_031361585.1 Pirellula sp.
CATGCGATCAACAAAAAGAATAAAGCGAAAGCCGGCGGCGTCGCCACTGTGGAAATGCCCAGACAGAAGATGCGGGCGAAAGATCGACCGCTGGCAAACGACTTTGTTACGGATGATGAGTTTGACCATTTGCTTGAATCATGGTTTGGAAACATTGCTCGAGTGCTTGTGCCTGGTGGCAGCTTTTACATATGGGGAGGATACGGAAATTGCGGTAATTATCCACCGGTTTTGAAGAGGCATGAACTTTATTTCAGTCAGTCCATAATTTGGGTAAAGGAGCACCCGGTCATGACGAGGAAGAACTTCCTCGGTAATCACGAATGGGCGTTTTTTGGATGGAAGCTTGGCGCTGGGCACAAGTTCTATGGTCCGAAAAACATCACAGATGTTTGGTCGGTAAAGAAGGTTTTGCCGCAGTCAATGGAACATTTAACTCAAAAACCTGTGGAGCTTGCGGTTCGTGCCATTCAGTACTCGTCGCTGCTTGGTCAGAACGTACTTGATCTTTTTGGTGGAAGCGGATCGACATTGATCGCTGCAGAGCGAACAGGCCGCAATGCATTCTTGATGGAGCTAGACGCGCCCTACGCGGACGTCATTGTGGATAGGTACCAGCGATATGCCGGCAAGCCAGCGATACTCGAACGAACGGGCTAGTCTCCAATACCGATGAGGACGAGACAGGAGAACATGCGATGAAATCTATCTCTGCAAATATGAATTATTCTGATCGGGTTCGAAAGAAGCTGGCGATTTCCTTCTTGTGCATTTTGCCGCTGGTGGTTCCCAGGACAAGTTCGACCAGTTCTTCATCAGTGGCTTCAATGCAAACGTCATTGATTTCCAAAAATACAAGCGCAGCTTCCAATCCAACTCGTTTGTTTCCATCAATGAAGGGATGGTTCATCACAATATGGTAAAGGTAGGCCGACGCCATTTCAAAAATATCTACATGGAGATACTGATCGCCAAATCCGGATTCGGGTTGAGCCAATGCAGACTCAAGCAAACCCAAATCGCGAACGCCGGCGCTTCCGCCGTAGGTCTCGATTTGAAAAGTATGCGTCTCGAGTACCTCATCGAGAGTCAGAAATTGAGGCATGTGCTACTCCGCAAGTTTTTTAAACGCCTTAGAGTGTTTTGCGTTGACCTTGGCACGAGCTGCTCGGACCTTCTTTTTACCTGTGTCAGCGGTAAGTGGCGTAATCTGAATCGATTTCCCGTCTGTCGTCATCTCAATCTGCGATTCAGGATCAATTTTCAAAAGATCCAAGATGGGCCTGTCAATAACAACTGCCCAGCTATTTCCATGCTTTACAAAATTCTTGATCATTTAGTTTCTCCTGGTATGGTCGACCAATGTACCACCATCGTGCGTCATAAGTTGCTGGATGTCAAGTTATGTGTTGTCGATTTCAAGGGGGTGGTATTCGGAGGACCTTCGGTATGATCTATCTCGCCAGTCCCTACACCCATGTGGATGCTGCTGTGCGCGAGTCGCGGTTCGACGCAGCGTGCTTGGCAATGTCAACACTCATGCGAGCCGGCTTATCGGTTTACTCTCCCATCGTTCACAGCCATCCATTGGTTCGCTAGACGCTCCCGGTTGCAAATGAGCGAAACCGAACCTACACATCCCAAAGAGATACCTCTACTAAAAAAGTTCAATCGGTGTCCGTCAATCTTGGCTTGTTCCGGGCGAGACGGTTCATGGAACTGTCCGACTCGCGGATGCGCACTGGGCTAATTTTACGTTGATGCCCAGCCGGGGAGTGGTAGTTCCTTTTTGGTCGTACCGGAGTTTAGACGACTGAAAGTTTTGTGAAAATCCATCGAGCTAATTACTAGTGCGGACAAGCAGTGCCGGACTTCGTCGCATACAATCTCAATTAGAAAAATCCTATTCACGAGCGCCGATCGATTGAACACAATCGCTGCGAACGCAGCCTATAACTGAGGACCCAAACGATGAACTTGGTCGCCATTAGTCGAGCACATATCGCAGGGATCGCGTCGATGCTCTTGGGGATTTGCTTAAACGTTCGCGCTCGTGCCGAAGACTGGCCGATGCTGGGCCGAGACAATACTCGAAACGGCGTCAGCACAGAAATCAATCCACCCACCTTTTGGAGAGTGGTGGACACAACAGACAAAGAGCGGCGACTGCTTCCCCGCAATCGAATGTCCGGAAACATGAAGTGGTCCGTGCAGCTTGGCTCAGAGATGGGCGGCGACCCAGTGGTCGCCAATGGTCTTGTGTGGATAGGGACAAACAATACGCCTCTCAACGACCTTAGGCTGTCAGACAAAGCGCTTAGGCAGCCAGACAAAGCGGTGTTGATGTGCGTACGCGAAATGGACGGAGAGATTGTTTACAATTACGAATCGGATCGTATGCCATTAAGAATCTATGATCCTCCGTACGGGCCCATGGCCTCTACGCCGCTAATCGAAGGCGATCTCTTGTGGTTCATGACTAATCGCTACAGCATAGTGTGCCTTGATGTCGGACCCTTGCAGCGCGGCGAAGGAAATCCGAATGAAATATGGAAGAAGGACATGATCCAGGAGTTCGACATATCGCCCCGCGCCTCATATATGAATTTCCATCATTGGAGTTCTGTGGCATCGTACAAGGAGTGGATTTATGCGATTACCGGTAACGGCGTGGGCGAAGACTATGAAACTGTTCTAAAACCAGATGCCCCGAGCCTTGTGTGTCTCGAAAAACGGACTGGAAAACTAATCTGGCAGGATAGCTCACCAGCAAAGAACATTCTTTTTGGGCAATGGTCCAGCCCCGTAGTGGTCGAGGTAAACGGTCGTGCACAGGTGATTGCAGCGCAAGGCGATGGATGGGTTCG
>JANLRK010000468.1:0-3653 GCA_031361585.1 Pirellula sp.
ACGAACCATATTCTTCCAAGATTCTCGCGTCGATGCAACTCTTAGGTGTTTTTCTACCAATCTTAGTTGGGAAACCAAAGGCACTAGGGATTCATCGTCAGAGATTTGCCTCAAAATGCGATCCTTTTCGGAATCCCTGAATTTAACTACCTCCGAAGCAATTCTCTGTAGAATCCTTGGACAGGCCGAGGGAATTGCAAGACGTCACGAAGAAGACGTAGTTTTTCCGATATTCCCGCAGGAACTAATAAGAAGGAGCTAAATTTTTGGATTGGAGGACCATGCTTTCCTGCATTTGCAATAAAATTACTTGGAATTGCGCGTCCTAACGGAGAAAAAACATGGCGACGGTGGAGCAAATGAAGGCCTTAGTCGGCACCCACATGGGCACGTCTGAATGGGTGCTAGTTGATCAGGAAATGATCAATAAGTTCGCAGATGCAACCGGCGATCATCAATTCATTCACGTGGACGTCGAAATGGCGAAAATGTCGCCATTTGGACAGACGATCGCACATGGATTTCTGACTCTTTCGCTCATCCCGATGCTGTCTGCAATGGCCGAATTGCCACATCTCGACAATATCAAAATGGGCTTGAACTATGGGTCGGACCGTCTCCGATTCTTGGCACCTGTTAAATCCGGCAAGCGAGTTCGCGCCCATTTCAAGCTCGCTTCGATCGAAGAAAAACGCCCCGGCCAGATGCAGCAGATGCTCGAAGTCACCGTCGAGATCGAGGGCGAAGACAAACCTGCTCTCATCTGCGAATGGATTTCGCAGACTTTCGTTTGAGCCTAAGCACTACGTATCGATAGTTGTCTTCTTCGGCTTCTTACTTTTGTTGGGGGCTTTTTTCTTGCTCTCCGGTTTGGCCTTAGATTGCGCTTCTTTTTGTGCATTTTCCAATGCTTCTTGCTGCGACTTTAATTGCAATTGCAACTCCGTGACCTCGGCCGTTCGCTTCTCTAACAAGGACAGCACTTCCCTGTTGGCTGCATCCGCTTGCTCGATTCGTTTCTTCCATTCGGTTTGAAGTTGCTCGTTGACCTTCGCGCTCTCCTCTGCAACCGCAACGGGCTCGGCCTTGGCGTCTGCTGAAGCTCTCGTTTGAGCCAATGACTCAGTTAGAAAAGCTATTCCTGGAGCACTAAGCGACTGCGGATATTCGTCCGATGGAATGGCATTTTCGGTCGGCAATTGGATTCGACCGGCGGAAGGGACTATCGTCGACTGCAAACTTTCAGCTTTGACCTCTTCAAACGATGATTGGCCTTTGATTCGGGCGGACGTCACCGTGGCACCCGCCGGTAGTTCCAGACTGCGCAGGAATTGCTCGCGAACTCCGGGCGGCAAATCGCCGAGCCGAATCGCATCTTGAGCTGGCATCTGTGGTTTGAATTCTTCGAAGACAATTCCTTGGGACGCCATTTGTTCTGCTGTGCCAGAAGAAATCAAACCCGGGGAACCAAGCATACGATTCGCGTTAGCCTCAAACCCAATCTTAGGCGAGTCTGTTGGGTCTTGCGTTCGAATGCCGGAAGTCTCTACTCCTCGATCAATCACCTCGGTCGATGGAACGGCCGGTGTTGTTGTAGGGGCAAAACGGGAAGAGATGCCGAGCGGCGGCAAACCAAGCCGCTGACGACATACTTCGCAATTCAAGATGTCAGCCGACAAATTGTTCCTATCAATGGGACCATTGCCAAGATGCATGGTCGACATAGTCGTCGGGGCAGCCGGCACGGACTGTCGAATTATAGTTCCATACTTGACGCCTGCATCCGATGCGAGAGGCCTAATTATCATTTGCGCCGAACCAGTTGCCGCAAATACCAAACTGCCGCTTAGGGCCATGCCAGCAATCAAGTCACTTCTTCGATTCGTTTTCATTTTCGCGAAATGTTGGAGGGAAGATCTAGTCGCCAGGCATGAACTCGTTCCGGCGGCAATGGGACATACTTTGCGAGATACTTTCGGAGTCGAAAAGAAGTATAGTTGGCAGCGACCTAGAAATGCCGTCCCAAACCAAAAACTAACGATTTGCCTAAATTTCTGTGACCTTTCGGATGGTTTTGCACCGGCGAAGTGTGCTATTCTCCCGGAGCTCCGACCATCAGCTTCGACCCATTGTCCAATCCGACTCTCAGCGTCCCCCGTAAAAAAATGAAATTCACAGGCCTAATATTGATATGTGCCTCTAGCTGCTTGGCACTGATATTGCCAGCAATCGGAGTTGTTCAGTTCTCAAAGTCACAGCAATCCATACCGGGAACGATGGCGACCGACCTCCCCAGATCGGTTCCCATAATGACTCAGAACATTCCGGGCTCTGCCCAGTACAATATGCAAGCTAATCCACAACGAGATGTGCTACCCTATTCACCAAATACAAATAGCACGCAGGCGTCGCCATTCCCATCCGCTGCTATGCCCCCTCCTTCGATAACTCAAACGGATTTGCCACCGGGGATAGTCGTAGCTCCAACCGGCAACAAGTTTGCAATGGGAATCTGGCTATTGCTAGGACCGGTTTGTTTGCTCGGTTTAGCATTGTGGACACTCTCGCCAAACCCATCTGGAGCGGCTCCGCGATTGTTTAGCCGAAGAGCCTGAACGATCCGCAGCTCAAGGCTGCGGGATTCCAAATACCGCAGGGTCACTCTCGGCAAGAGTGACCTACCAGCACTTCAATCCGGCTGCAATGGACTGGACGTTGTGTCGATGGCGACGACTTTGCCGTTTTGCCATTGCAGCTCGATGATCTTGTCGGCGTATTGCTCGAACAGGTGGCGTTCATGATGGCTGATCATCAACACTTGGAAACCAAGCGCCCGGCTGGCGTCATGTATGATTTTCACGAGCTTCGGAACCAAATCCGCGCGGAGCCAACAGTCTTGCTCGTCCAGTATCAGAAAGCGACGATGGGTCGCTTCATCGAGCGTTGTGAGAGCGAATATTCGTAAGCAAACGCTAACGATGTTCGCGACCGAACCCCCTTGGCCATTGATGAGATCCTCGGGCTTTCCGTTGCGTTCGATCCAGAACTCAACACTGGCGCTGTTCCTCGAAAAGCCGGCCTCGGCGTGGAACGTGATCGGCTGCTCCAAGATCTCTTGCAGCGCGATGGTGATTTTTTCTTGAACGGTACCAAGGAGACTCGAAAACAAATCCTGATTAAGTTTCTCGAGCGCCAGGGACACTTTTTCTGCGGTTTGCAAATACTTTGCCAGCTTCTCTAGCTCCCTCGCATTTGCTTCGAATTCACGGATCGCTTCAAGTCTCGCAAAGGACAACTGGTCCAAACGACGACGAATTTGTTGTGGGTCTATTTCCGTGGGTACGGCATCTGTCGGAGCCATAAGGGTTTCGTGCATCTTCAAGAACACCATCCGTTGTGAGCCATTCAGCCGAACCAAACTGTTACCATGTAGTGTATTGTCTCTATTGGTTCGAGTTAGGGAATGGGAAACGAGCCGATGCCGAGACGCCGTTCCATTTTCCGCTTGTGTTGCCTTAAGAGAGCTCGACCTAACGAATAGAACCTCCACTCAGAAATAGTAGTTTTATGTTCAAGCTTTGGGTTATTGCGCACCGCGAGTACGTGGCCATGGTCGGGACCAAGGCGTTCTTGTTTACATTGGTCATGATGCC
>JANLRK010000507.1:0-20040 GCA_031361585.1 Pirellula sp.
TCGGTGATATTGCGACCCATGCGTACAATCTGGGACGCTTTATGACTGGTCTTTTGCCTG
The DNA here is from genome assembly GCA_031361585.1 of Pirellula sp. GTDB lineage: Bacteria > Planctomycetota > Planctomycetia > Pirellulales > Pirellulaceae > JBKCUI01. Next base: position 61 of record JANLRK010000507.1, read on the forward strand.
CCGAAATCAGTTGCCACCTCAAGATATTTGAACCCGGCCGCAAGCTTGACGACTATGGCACCGCCATCGTACGTTATCAAAATGGTGGCCTCGGCACAGTCACCGCTAGCCAAATCAGTCATGGCCGCGAAAACGACTTGTCCATCGAAATCGATGGTACCAAAGGCTCTCTGTCTTGGCGGCAGGAAGAGCCCAATGTCATGGTGGTCCGACAAAACGGCCAGCCGCACAAGCTGTACACTCGCGATCCAAACGGCTCGTTCATGAACGCGAGTGGCAAAGCCGCTTGTCGCTTGCCGAGCGGACACCCAGAAGCGTTCTTTGAGGCATTCGCAAACATCTACGTTGCTGCGTTCGACGCCATGGTGGATGTCTCGCAAGGCAAATCGATCGAAAAAGTCAACACGCTCTACCCAAATGTGAACGATGGGGTCGAAGGGATGTACTTTATTGAGCAATGCGTTGCAAGTAGCGCGCAGAACGGGTCCTGGGTACCGATGAAACATCCACGCGCTCGCAAGTAGGTCGCACCTGCCGGGTGCGACTCCCCATTCGGCCTTTAGCCTTACCCCCTTCTCCCTCAGCCCCCATTTCCAATGAATCCGTTAAACAAATTTTCCTCGCGTATCACTCAACCCAAGAGCCAAGGAGCTTCGCAAGCGATGCTTTATGGCACTGGGATGACCACGGAGGATATGAACAAAGGGCAAGTGGGGATCGGAAGCGTTTGGTACGAGGGGAATACCTGCAATATGCACCTTCTTGATCTTGCACTGGCGGTCAAGAAAGCCGTGGTAGATGAGGGGTTGGTGGGCATGCGATTCAACACTGTCGGAGTTAGCGACGGGATCAGCATGGGGACCGATGGAATGTCCTATTCGCTTCAGTCGCGAGACCTGATTGCGGACTCAATCGAAACGATCATGGGCGCTCAATGGTACGACGCATTGATCGCATTGCCAGGCTGCGACAAGAATATGCCTGGATGCTTGATGGCTATGGGACGACTGAATCGTCCCTCGTTAATGATCTACGGCGGAACGATTCGAGCGGGCAAGTGGAACGGTAACGCATTGGATATTGTCTCCGCCTTTCAATGCTATGGACAGTACATCTCGGGCCAAATCGACGAAGAGACACGAGCCAACATTGTACGTAAATCTTGTCCCGGTGCGGGTGCATGTGGTGGTATGTACACAGCCAACACGATGGCTTCGGCGATCGAAGCCTTGGGGATGTCGCTCCCCTATTCTGCATCCATTCCTGCCGAGGATCCAGCGAAAGTCGATGAATGCAAACGCGCGGCCAAGGCGATACGACACTTGATGGAAATCGATCTTAAACCACGCGACATCATGACGCGGGCAGCGTTCGAAAATGCAATGGTCATCGTTGTCGCTTTAGGCGGTAGCACAAATGCTGTCCTCCATTTGATCGCGATGGCACGTAGCGTCGGACTTGATTTGAAGCTCAATGATTTCCAAAAAGTGAGTGACCGCGTTCCTTTTTTGGCCGACCTGAAACCATCCGGTAAGTTTGTTCAGGAAGATCTTCATTCCGTCGGCGGTACCCCAGCCGTGATGAAGTACCTGTTGGCTGAAGGGTTCATGACTGGCGATTGCATAACCGTTACTGGGAAGACGTTGGCCGAAAATGTTGCGGATCTTCCGGGTTTGAGCAAAGGTCAAACGGTCGTTCAACCCGTGACTAGTCCGATCAAAGCAACTGGACACATTCAGATCCTCTACGGCAACTTAGCACCGGAGGGTTCGGTAGCCAAGATAACTGGCAAGGAAGGGATGAGATTCTCTGGACCAGCGAGATGCTATAACAGCGAGGAGCTCATGCTCGCGGCTTTGGAACAAGGACAGATTCGTAAGGGGGACGTTATCATTATCCGCTACGAGGGGCCCAAGGGCGGACCGGGGATGCCCGAGATGTTGACGCCCACGTCCGCAATCATGGGCGCAGGCCTAGGCTCGGATGTAGCGCTTTTGACGGACGGTCGATTTTCCGGTGGCTCGCACGGGTTCATAGTCGGGCACGTTACCCCCGAGGCGCAAGAAGGAGGTCCATTGGCATTGGTAGTCGATAACGATATCGTCACGCTAGATGCGAACAAGAACCGATTGGACGTAGCCGTATCGGATGCGGAAATGGAGTTACGACGGGCAAAGTGGCAAGCGCCTCCGCTCAAGGCAACGCGAGGAACGCTTTTCAAGTACATAAAGACCGTCAAGAGCGCAAGCGAAGGCTGTGTGACTGACGAATAGTTGTCGCTGGTGCTGCGATGAAGTATTATTTTTAAATGTGGAGCGGAATGACGCTGGCCACTAGTATGAGAAACCACCGGCGGCAAGCGACTTGCCCCCTTAAGCAACGCTGCTTTAGCACGAAATCGGAAAAAGATTATGACCGCGCAAAAAATACTTGACGAGATCCAACCTCTGGGTAGCGACAGCTACAAGCGAGTGATTTTTAAACATGGAGTGAAGGAGCCATGTTTTGGCGTCAAGATAAGCGATCTAAAAAAGATCGTGAAACGCATCAAAATGGACTACCAGCTCGCGCTTGATCTTTTCGATACAGGCGTCTACGACGCAATGTATCTGGCCGGTTTGATCGCTGACGACGCGAAGATGACAAAAAAGGATCTTAAACAATGGGTTTCAAAAGCATACTGTCGACCGCTTTGTGGATGGACAGTTGCTTGGGTGGCGGCCGGCAGTCCACACGGTTGGGACTTGGGAATGGAATGGATCGATTCGAAGAAACCACTGACGGCCGTGGCCGGTTGGGCCACGCTGGCAAGTATCGTATCCATCACCGACGATGAGGAACTCGATCTAGTTATCTTAAAAAAATTGCTTCATCGCGTGCGAAAGTCGATTCACATGGAGCCGGATCCGGTGCGGTACGATATGAATACGTTTGTCATTTCCGTCGGCACTTACGTTCAACCCCTAATGGAAATCGCTATCGAGACCGGTGAAAAGATAGGACCGGTGACAGCTGACCTAGGAGACAATGACTGCAAGGTGCCCTTCGCGCCAGACTACATTGAAAAAGTTCGGAAACGGGGGGCGATAGGAAAAAAACGCACGTCGGCAAAGTGCTGACCGACGAAATGGAACGCTTGCGCGTCTTTCCAACTGTCTGAAAAATAAAAGTTATCCCGGATTTTTCCAGCTGATGCCAAGTCCATCGTTTTCGGAAATCGGTGTCTATGCTACGATTTGCCGAGGGCGATGGATTCAGATGATCTGGAGACCGCCTACCTAAATTGATTGGACCACCGAGAAACTCAAAAACAGACGCAATGACGCTTTTCAACGATTTCATTCGAATCGGTGGATGGCCGAATTCGGGTTGTGCCTAGATTACTCGACCAACCTTACCGATTACGGTCACATGATCCCACTGTTACTGGTTCCCATTATTGCATTCGTTGTATTTGCGACGATCGCGTTAAAGCCAAACCCTGCCTTTCGGGGCAATGGTCAGGCTTACAACAGCGATTCGCTTGTACTGCAAGGCGCGAGTCGATACGCGGTGGACGTGCCCGATCCTATCGTAAGGTTAGTTGAGCAAATACATCTATTCTGGCCTACTCGCCTTCGAAAACACGCTGCCGTCTGTTGACCAACAGAAAGAAATGCCGTGTTTATCTCTTCTAACCTGCTCCTTCGGTATCCGTTGGAGATTCACCTATTCGCGGAAACGCCGGAAATCACGAACACGTTTTCAAGCTGGATACTGCCCATTGTTGGGGCCGCGATTGGGGCTGCGGTCATGTATGGCATCAATGTTCTACAAGGGCGCGATGCCAAGAATCAAACGAAGAGACTATTAGAACAAACGAAGCTCGATTGCGAGAATATGACCAAATCCGCCGAGCTGGAGAAAAAGGAAAAACTCCTGCAACAGCAATCCAGATTCGATGGCGATAACCAGAAAATCAAAGACGAGCTTCGAAAAAGGGAGTCGACTCTAGAACGAAAAGAAGAGCAACTAAAACAGTCCGCAGAAGACGCTCGCAAACAAGAGAAGCTGGTCGAAAACACCCAACGCAAATTGACCGAACGTTTGGAAGACGTCGCTCGCAAGAATGAGCTATATGCAAAACTTATACAGCAGCAACAATCAGACCTTACGCGGGTCACGGGTATGTCCATTGACGAAGCGAAAAAACAGTTGATGTCGATCTTGGAAAAAGAGCTTCAGGGTGAACTGGGGTCCGTGATTTTAAAACACGAAAAGAAGGTCGCTGAGATCACTCAGCAAAAGACCCAGGACATTCTGTTGGTCGCCATGCAGCGGTATGCTTCCGCTCAGACATCTGAAAGCAGTACAAGTACTGTCGATATCCCAAGCGACGATATGAAGGGACGTATTATCGGTCGCGAGGGACGAAATATTCGATCCTTTGAAAAGGTTTCTGGCTGTGACCTAATCATCGACGATACACCAGGTGTAGTTATCGTGAGTGGCTTTGATCCTGTTCGTCGCGAGATTGCTAGACAGTCTCTTGAAAAGCTCGTCATCGACGGTCGAATCCATCCGACTCGCATCGAAGAAATCGTCGCTGCCACCGAAAAGCAAATAGAAGCCTTCATTCGGCACAAAGGCGAGGAGGCAGCTCAGGAAGTCAACATCCAGGGACTTCATGAACGAACCATCGACATGCTAGGCAGACTTCATTTTCGCACAAGCTACTCGCAAAATGTACTTAGGCACAGTGTCGAAGTCGCATTCCTGTCTGGCATGATGGCGGAAATGATTGGGCTAAATCCTCAAACTGCACGGCGATGTGGACTCTTGCACGATATTGGCAAAGCCGCTGACCATGAACTGGAAGGGGGCCACCCGAAAATTGGCGCCGATTTGCTCAAGCGGAACGGTGAGAATGAACAGGTTGTGCACGCCGCTCTTGGTCATCATGACCAGTTGACGACCGAATTCCCATATACTCTCTTGGTTGCAACTGCCGACGCGTGCAGTGCATCTCGACCTGGCGCTAGAAGAGAATCGCTTGAACGATATATCAAACGGATGGAGGAACTAGAAGCCATCGCCAAAGGATTCAACGGCGTTGAACAAGCGTTTGCAATCCAAGCGGGCCGTGAGTTGCGAGTGATTGTCAGCTCTAAGAATACCGACGACGCCGTGGCTGCCAAAATATGTAGAGACATCGCCAAGAGTTTCGAGGAGCAACTAACGTATCCTGGTGAAATCAAAGTGACCGTTGTCCGCGAGTCCCGGTTCGTCGAAGTTGCGCGGTAATGAGCCAGTAGCTATCCATGGCAACAACCAGCCCAATAGATCCTAAGAACAGGGCTGGTAACGGGGAGCCGCAAACCAACCAAGCAAACGATCCCAAAATCAATAGGCTCCACCAAGGCCGTTGAAAAAGAACAGCTCCAAATGTGGGTGCTAGCCAATTGATAGACAACAAAATCAACAAGCATCCCGAAAGCGAATACCATTTGTTACTGCTCGTTCCTTCGGCTGCCGTTCCAGTCGACTCGTGCTCTTGGTGGGCTGTATTGCAGAACATAGGCCGAGCATGTGTTTGCAGTGAATGCCATCGTGCAACTGCCAGCCCAAATGCTTCCTGCTGACTGGCGTCTGCTGTTTTGGACCATTCATGTAGATACCGATAAGCATTCTGAGCCCAGTGTTTTTTCCACTGATCCAGATCCGACCCCAATTCCATTCGATCGGAATTTGGCCAGTGCGCTGTTGATCTCTCAATTTTTTCCAAACACGATTCGGTAATCTCTTGAATGGCATCCGGTTCCAAGGTCATCGCAAGAGGCTCCCCAAACGAAAACACGTCGACTTGAGGAGTATCAATCACTAGAGTATCTTCGGACAAAGGTGTGCCCTTCAATTCGAGTGCATCAATCCTTGCCGGAACATCGAAACTAGTTGCGGCCTTGTGTTTGGACAAGACAAGTACTTCGGAGCAAAGCCCTGTTTGAGTTAGAGGGCAAATTATGCGATTGCCGTCTTTTCCAAAAACGATTTGCTTGCCGTCTATTTGCATTGAAATGACGTCCACGTCGTCCCCAACGTGCCACTCCAATTCTTGGTTTGCAGATTGGACCCCTCCCTTTTCTTCGATCCAGTATTGTGATTCCAACAACACACAACGCGTTGTCGGAGTCTCCCAAAAAGAGGGATCCCGTATTCGCAGAGTGCATTTGGCAACCAAGGATGTTTCGGTCGTATGCTCATCCTTAGCGTCCTGAACCCTCGAATCTATAAAGTGGGTCGGAATTAAATCTCGGTCGAGTGCATGAATTCGCGACATCAATTGCAAATCGTTCAAAGGTTCATCGGATCTCGGGAAAAACCTAATAAGACTGGTGACTTGGTTTTCCGTTTCCAGAGTTGAGGGTTCAGGCACAGGGATTTGAAGCCAGGCCTTGTTGGAATCCGTCAAAGGAACAACATTAACTCGCAACTCACTCTGCCATCGGTCTTTTAGCGACGCTGGAACCTCAAGGATAAAATGTGGTCTAGAAGAGGTCGTCCTAGAAAAGTCCCCAACGACCTCCAATTCATGTTGAATCGAATCTACATTCCGCTTTACAGTCAGTTTGCCGGTAAGCGGATCCTTTCGCTGAAGCAATTGGTATCTGGAAGAAGCCAGAATATTCGATTGGAAATCGGAGTACGACCTGGCCAAATTCAGAATTGGCACTTTAAGGCCCTTTCCGAAAACCGGTCTAGTTTCGGATTCAAGTCGAAATGCAACTTGTTCGGACGCGATGATTTCCATCGTTTGGTCTGAATTGATGCTAGTGGGCAGAGCCACCCATGGAATCTCAAGCCAATTCTCTTTGCCAGCCGTTTCGGCAAGAATTGTCCCATGGCGGTTCGCTTGAATCCATAGATCGCTATCCTCCAGGGTTCTACGCTCGGCTAGCACTTGCAAATGAAGCTTTCCATTGGATTTGCTTTGAAGATATCGAATTGGGCCATTCCTGTTCCTTAAGTCGGTAACGAGGAAGTCGCTTGGCAAGTCAACAATAAGCGAATCGGACGTGGAGCTGCCAGGCAGCTCTATGTGCGACGTCAACGTTTCGCGAGTTGGTTGAATCATCCATTTTGTGGTTATGCGCGCCTGCTGTCGGTCAGCGAGTATTTTATGGTTCAGTCTTCCGAATCCACCATTCAACGGAATGCGCAGGGTTGTCGCGATAGGATTGTTCTTTAGCTCTGGCCAATCCAGTCGGTCCTTTGAACCGATGGCTGGAATCCAGGTATTGATTCCTTCGATGCTCCAGTTGGCACCTGGGGCTCGTGAATACCTGAGCATGCCTCGCCGAGTTCGACGATCACGGCATTCAGCGAACAGGACATTTAAGCTTTGAGTTGCCGATTGCGGAACCCAGACAACTGAAATCTGTCTGTCTCGATTGGATGCTGCGCTCGCGGACGCGTTGCTGGGTGTTCCTTTCCACTCCAGTAAATAACGTCGCCTCGACAACGTAGTACCTGGTCGAGATTCGACCCATCTCGCATCTCCCCATTGAGTTCCAATCGGAAGCCACTGCAAGTCAGCTTCGATTTCAATTACCTTCGATGTTGACGCACCTTTTGGAAAGTCCACAATCGTTTTGGCTTGTACGAGATCGTTTTGAAGAAACAACTCCGTATGCATAACAGGCACGTCGCCAGTCTCTGGGACAGTGGCCAATGGCGAAGAAAATGTCCCGCTCGGTTTCGATAAAGGGGTGATGACGCTGCATTGCAGACGATCTAACGCCCCTAGCATTGCAACAAAGCGACCTGCAGCCGGATCGACAACCCGTCCTCGAGAAACTATTTCAATTCGGTTTTGTGGATCCGTTTCGATTTCAATCGACGCATTTGCGACTGGAAGCAGAGCGATATCCAATTGTTGCGTCAGCGTATCGCGATTTCGGTCCGATTCATTTGATTTCAATTCAGGCTGAGCAATGATCTGAACGATATGTTTCCCAGACTTGTCGGGCGTCCAAATCCATTGAGAGCCATTGCTCCGTAACTTGTCTCCGAGATTCAACTCAATTCCATCAACACTGAACCTTGGAAATAGCAGTTGCGCGGCATTGATGGGAAATCGAAAGGGTTCTAAATCTTCGCCTACTAAGAAATCGTAAATCATGGTGATCTGGTCAGAGGAATTGAAAACGCGTCCTCGCGTTCCAACTCGCAAAATATGCCTCGCAGATAGCGGATGTGTCCCACGCTCGGCCAATCGGGTTCGATCCAACTTGCCATTCAGAACATCCAACATTTCCCTAGGTACAAATGCCGTCGTTCCAGCCATGTTTCCTGCATCATCCATAGGAATAACAATTTGATAGACCGACGTCTGAGAACCCTCCGGCTTGTCTGACCCAAAAGCGCATGAAGGCCTGGGCCAGCAGGCGGTCGGAACCACCAATCCAAAGCACAAACATAGACCAAGCGATCCCAAATTGGCCATTGATGACCTCGAGTCTTTGCGTTGTTGACCGCGCGGATCTATGGATCCGGATTCAACACCGCGATCATGCCATGGCGACAGTTTAGCCGAGTTGCGATGCGAATCATTCCTTTCAGTGTTGGCCCGACTGGACAACAGCCAGTAAATCGAAAACACAAGGAATCCAGCGCTCATTCCGATGATACCCGTGTATGCCAATCGGCTGACTTCTGGCGGTGCAACATGGACCCACACCAACAAAAGGAATGCGAACAAAGTTGCTGCGTGATACCGAAACAAAATCAATCGAGGCGTGGTCAAGGCAACCAACGCAAATAGGACTGCAAAAAACGAACGTCCCGCGTCTACTTTACCGATAGTATGTAGTTTACGAACACGCGTCGTTTCATTGGAAAGTGCTTTCGGCGAAAGTGAAACTGTTGATACGACTCCCCAGCCATCTAAATCCCAATTTGGGATCAGGCCACCCGAAGCCGTGAAACTCACTGGGGTCGGCCATTGTTCGTCTCGCGTGGAATGCTTGAAAAGCGTTGCCGCGACTTGCTGACTCCATCGCCACATAGGCCAAGCTTCCTGCTCATTTCCTCGCGATACGTTATCCCGTTCGGTCAGTTGCAACGCTGCGGGTAACCATAAATGCTGTCGGCAACTTAGGCAGACGGAGTCCGTCGGGAACTCGGGCCATTTGAATTGATAATTCTCGTCCATCGTAACGAAGCTAAACTTTCGTTGCAGGCGAGCACCAATCAATTCAACCCGCAATTCCATTTCTCCCACATCGCTCTGATCCGGTGTAATAACGAGTCTTCGACCATCAATCCGAAAGGCCACTTGCGAATGGATAGAAAACCGGCGCGCGAGCACTGTCGAGGGATTCCAGCCGTCATCCAGTTCAATAGCAATAATACCATTAGGCGATGAGTTCGACCGAATGAAAAGGGATGCTCTTTGGGACCCAAGTTCATCGATTGCTACATGTAGTTCGCGTTCATTAACGATCCATTTTCGCACCGGGGACTGCTCCAACATTCTCGCAATTAGAGCTCGTCCAGGTTCCAACGCATTGAGATTCAGAAACTTGTACCCCGCTTCGTCTATGTCCCAAAACGACGATCTATCGTCACAATGAATGCTAACATCACTTGCAAAACATCTCGCATGTTGAGAATGAACATCTGCATTTGGAAACACTGGGATTTGGAATTCAAGCTCCTTTTCGTCCCTGATCTCCGTATGGGTGATAGCCAACAAAGTGCAATCTCCCTCGGTGTGACTTAAATCAAACAGCCACACTCCCGTTGTTGGATTGCTCAATGCCGGGCTCTTTTCTAATGGACTCAATGGAATCCAACTAGTCCCTTTCTTTAGACGCCAAACCACGTTGTCTGCCGAAAGATGAATAGATACGGGCTCATCTCGGTTGGAATTAAATCCCAACTGGATCTCATGTTTGACACACAGGCTTTGGAGCAATGTTCGATCTACTTCAGTCTTCACGGTCGCTTCGAATCGACTGGGTTTTTCTTCCCATTCCATGGCCATCAGCGCAGCATGAACCGCATCCTGTTCCAAGTATGTATTTTCATGGTTACTAGTCGATTGGTCCATTGAGTGAGATTCGAAACGAAAAATATAGGACGGACCCATTTTTGGTAAAAGTGACCTTTGCCAATCTGGTATCAATTCGTCTGAAATCAGGAGATCCACGAGTGCGTCGCGAAGTCTCAATTCAAACATACCGTCATCCTCGACGACCAAGATGTCCGTCTTTTTCCAATCATGCATACTGAAGATTGGTTGATGCGCAAGGCGTCTCAGCTTGCCGGGAGAATCGATTGCGCTTCGGAACAAGCGGAGTTCGATGTCCGCTACGCGATTCTTTTGGATGTATCCCCAACTCATGTTCACCGTTCGAGGGTGCTCGTTCGATTCTGTGTCAGGCTGAACAGAAACCGGATCGTTTGGATCCATAGAATTGACACTTAGAATACTCCATCCAGGTGAGATCAATAGTTGGATCTGACTTGTGTCTTGTTCCGCAAAAAAGAGCTTTGCTCGAATCACCGCCAACAATCCCTCCCGCTTGTTTGCCAAACGCGTCAAGACTTCGCAACGCTTTGAAGAAATGCTTCTTTCAACTCCGATTGTTAAGTTGGGTGGAGATTCATACCATGAGTATTCGATTCGAGTCACGTCCGGCTTGGAGTCTCCGGTTGGCTCGGTGATTCGACTGGTTTCACACTCTACGTTGGTGATTCGCCATGGGGATTCGCTGTGAATGACAGTCGTTCCCGTCATCACATAACCGCGTTCAATAGCAATGTTTGGCAGGCTGAGTTTATCTAGCATTTCTGCATCAAGCGGCGAGAGGAACTCAGCAAATATGCTTGCAGGCTTGGCCGGGAAAGTCCCCTGGGAAATGCTACCCATATTCCATTGAATCCATCCGTTGTCGACCTCCCAATCAACATCTTGTTGATTGATCATGAGGCGTCGGAGTCTTGCACCTTTTTCGAGACTCATTCGCATCTGCGGTTGTTCCTGCGAGGCAAATACTTCCGCCTCGCAAGTAGTACGAATCTCTTGTCCTTCGACAAAATGTTCGTTGTTTTGAGACGGAACCAGTTGCATGTACCGCTTGAAATCGCTTGTTAACGAGTCATCCTGCGAACGATTTCCACCGCCCAGAGCGATTGAAAACGAAGCGATTGGACTGCCTCCGAGTTCGATTAACCACAGAGACTCGGCGCTACTACGAGATAAACTTTGCTCTCGAACCTTTTCCCTCGCAAAATCGTTCCAGTCCGTTAGTCGACGATCTATTTCTGCCCATTCACCGACGCGCTTTGCAACGGTAAGGCTGTCTTCAACAACCGCTTGAGGAGGCAACGCAAGAACTAAGCAACTATTGGCGCACCTTGGGATTTCAAATGAGAATTTTAGATGGTTCGGTGTACTCCCTAAATCAGCCCTCGCGGACCAACCAAATGGCAACGGAAACTGCCGTTGCTTCGCTCCGTCAGCGGTCTCCGTAGCCTCACTGGGATTCACTGCAATCTGAGGTAATCCCTTAACGTCGAATATCCAGGTTGGCGAAGTTTGCGTTTCAGACCTCCTGCCCAATGCCGGAGGCAACTGAACAGCAAGTGACCAAGGGCTCAGAGTAAATCGCTCACCGGGACTAGGCGTTCCAGCCAATGTCATTTGGGAGCGTTCCGAGAAAAGATCTGAACCAACGAGCTTTGCAACGTAGTACATTGACTGCAACTGAATTCTGCCTGACGCATCTGTCAAATTATCGTTAGTCGCTTCACCAGTGAACTTTGAAAATTTTTGAAGGAGTTCCTCCAACCGATTGACCTCGATTGGACGAAACTCATCCATTCCAATTGAATCGAGATCTCTGCTAGGAACGAAAACTCTACGATAGGGAATACCTCGCGATCGAATATCGTCTTGCTGGCCGCTACCTACCGATGCCCACACGAACAAAAAGCAAAGCGAAAATACAACCTTGGTTCCAAATGCATGGACATGTGCTTTAATCATCATTTCCCAATATCCCCGTCTGGAGAAATGGTTGTCGATGGTGACATTTCCGCTAACGCAAAGTTGTCTGAGCCGGTTGCGGCGATGGTAGCGCCAAGCTTAGTCAACACGGCTGGAGATGTCGGCGCAGGGATCCGAGCCGCCGAAGGAATCAAAGGTGACTGAGGCCTTAAATGAAAGACGCTTCGACGCCTTGCTCTTCGATCCACTGTCCACTTCAAAATCGAATACATGGCTGCAATTCCAATGGCGGCAATAAAGCATTGAACAATCGCAATAGAAAGATCCCATGCCCATTGAGAGAAAGCCAAACTCGACAGCAGCAAGAAAATACTAATCCAAGGCTTGCGTATCCACCTAAATTCCATGACGAAAAATGATCCCATCAGTACCAACAAAGCGACTGGCGCCCAAAGCAAATATCTCGGTGCCGTCCACACCTTCATCGCTACGGTGTGGTCTAAAGAGTAGAAAACATATTGATTGGTTTGCTGGCTTACGAAAGGTTGAGTTGTAGCACCGATTTGGCTCGCAATCTTGTCTTGAGTCAGGTCACTTTTTCTACCGAACCAAAGGTCTTGCCATCTCCACCGGTACCCAGGTGATAGCGTGGAATCGTTGCCGATCAAATGCACGGTAGTCGGCAATACAACCTGCCATACCATAGGAGCTCTTGAACTACAATTGATTATCCGTGGCGAATCTGCCTGCAGCGATTTTAGCCACTGTGATCGATTCGGCGACCAAAGAAAGACTTCCAATACATAGACGCGATCCGTAGCGGAACGTTGGTTTGACTCGACAGAGTCCAAAGGGATATCAACACGATTGATGTCGATGGGGCTACGGCTCGGAGTAGCCTTGCGGCCATTGACTAGGAACTCTCCATTGGTGGTTCGGGCGGCGGGTAAGTTTAAGGAAACAGAGCTTTCGCGAGTTTTGAAACGAAAAACGAACCGATCTCTTTGCTCGACGGCATTTACTATCGTTTGCAGCCACACCGACTCGACATCCACTCCAGATTCGTTGGTCATGGACTGCAAACTTAGGCTCCCTACCAATCTCGGTTCTAGCCGCGATCTATCAAACGCAATTATCGACGCACCGTTTGCCTCTACGCGATGGCTTTCCTCGATTCCGCCAAGAGGGGATCTTATTGCACATCGCAAGCTTTCGTCATGTACGACTTCTCCACGAATCGTCCCTATAGAAAGGGAGTCATCAATGTTGTCTGACGCAATCCATGGCAACAGCCAATCGAAGGCGCTCTGTGAACCCGACAACGGGCTTCGATGACTTAGTCGTTTGTGAATCACTAGCTTGCGCTCGTTGGACAATTCTGCGGAAGCCCGGCTTCCTGGCAATGGAATCTGAAACCAAACGTAACGTTGTGCGAAAGAAGGAGAAATAAATTGCGAAATGAGTTCGGTCGGCAAGTCCGGAGCCGGCCTTCCGAAAACAACCACGCCGTCGACGACTATTTGAACGCGATTGACCTTGTCTGGAACTTCAGATACGGGAGCACCGTCGTCCAGCCATTCCTTTGGCAAAGCTAGCCGTAAGGATTTTGGGGTTCCTCCAGAAGATAACAAATTCCATGTTTGTGAAATATCGATCAACTCATCCGTTAGTGAAACTCTTGTTTGCGAGTTTCCGTCGATTATGGTTCCACTGGACTTGGAGTTTCCGATCCAGTCCAGCCAAGACTTCGCTCTCTCAACTCGATAGTGCAGGACACATGAGCGACCAATTGCTCGACCTTGATTCCATGCCTCACCGATAGGACAGAACGACGCCGAAAGCGATTCCGTTTCCTCTAACTTCGAAGTAGATGATTGCATCGTCATTTCACCTCCAACGCTTAGTGACATGCGTTGCTGCGATTCCGGATCCAACCAGGAGAGCATAGGCAATGAAAATTCAATTTCTCGATTCGCACCGTCAACCTCCATGGAAGGCTTGCCGGAGCGGGATAGGACGAAATCGATGCTCCTCGTCGGCTGACGAACATTCTCTTCGCGAGTACCCATGGTCGACGTTGGCACAGTCGAATCCGTCTGCATTGGCGTCATCTCGACTTGGGATCGGTTTCCAATGCCGTTTTTGAGCGGCAATGCATCCAGTAGTTCGCCGAGGCTCAACGGAATCGAAGTCGTGAATTGCTGTTGCACTCCTTCCGGTCCCATCGCCGAACGGCTTCGAGTTGCGATCAGATCCACGTCGCGGCCCGAGGGTTGCAACTGTACTCGATCGACAGTCCAGCCCCGAACGTCCAGTTGCAAAAAGGGGAGCAGTCGTACATCTCCAAGAATATCGATTGTGCCATTGAGACGCATCGACGACGAATCATAGAACACGTTGTAAACTGCTTTCAAGTCCGAAGCTCGATCCCCAACATTCCATTCGACCACCAGGGGCTCGGATTGCTGATTGAGCCTAAACGTGTAAGTTAGAGTATCGCTTCCATCACTAGTCTGAGCTTGCCGGACAAACTGAATTCCCGATTGAGGTTTCCATCGAAACGATGCATTTCGAGGAACTGACAATTCAACACTTCCAATGTGGCGCTGAACTCCCTCAACGCGGACGATAGAGAATTCAATCGGATTCGATTCGGGGGGTTGGGATGTCTGCCATTCAATCGGAAATTCCAATTCCGAACGAGAAAACGATTCTTCGAATTCCAATAGAAGAATCGTCTTTGCTTCGTTTTCGGTCCCTTCTGATCTTCTTATGCGATATCCTGGAAACGAGATCGGAGATGCCATCGGCTCACGCCACTGGCTTCGATTAGGAAGTGTGATTAGAAACCGCCGTCCCCCCAACAATTTAGGACCACGAATAGCCAAGTTCGCCACGGCACGAAATTCACCAGCTTCCAACAACGGAACATATTTCGTCTGGCTTTCGACCTCAATAGCTTGAATCTGCTCGGCAACGGTCTTCTTTTTCCAATTGAAGCTGATCGACCCTCCTGACGTTCGAACGACTGCAATCGAATTGGAACCCGTGTCTTGAAACGGCTCAACGACCTCAGAGCCATTACCGATTGCGATTAATTCCCATTGCCCGATCGGAAACTCGATTCGAATGATGCTTGGGACCAAAGGCAAATTCAATTGTAGCGATTGGCCTTGAGGAGAAATACGTAAGTTGCTGACGGCTTCGAATTGCAACTCTCGCGTACCTGCCAAACCGGGCGGCACTCGCCATACGTAACCGGCACCTTCATTCAAGATGCGAACCGGAGGAAACTTCGCGGCCGTTTCACCAGGATGCTGCGTAGGTATCGCTTGGACCGTTCCCAATGCAATGGGTATGCTAATGAAACGAAGATTGGCTTCGATCAAATCCACTTGTGCGGTAATCTTAAGGCGAGCTATTGCCTGCTCAACGTTGACCGCAATATCGATCCGTTCCAAGGCCTCCTTTTCAAAGGCTGTCGGTATGCTTTTCTCAGCACTGAGATATCGTTCGAAGTCCTCGTATTTCGATTTAGGAACGAAAACACTCTCACCCATCCCGCTTCGCATGATAATTGCGTCTTGGCGTATACCCGGAGCCAAGACGTCCGGAGTCGTTTCCGGTATCGACAATCTTGGCATCCCACCCGATTCTTGGGCTGAGCTAACTTGCGATTGTCCCCATCCGATCATCATGATCAAAACGCAAAATTGCGCCAGCACTAATCCGGCGAAGCCTCTTTGAGTTCTAGGGTATTGCGAAATCAAAACGTAATACAAACGAAAACCGCAGCCGGTTGGGGTAATGAGAGAAGAGATAAGTTATGAGGCAACATCGCGGTTGTCCCAAGTCATTCATTTTACGCAATCCTCACACCCATTGGTATCGAATTCATCCACGCATCCAAAAACCAAGTGACGAATAAGGTGGCCCCCTGTCGTTAAAGCCGTTATCCCCACCACTGTCGGCATAATATTGCAAAGCGGTACAACCTCAAAGCCGGCCGAACTTGCCCTGCGGATCGTACTTCGGCAACCAACGAAATGCTTGACGCATTCCGCTACAACCGCTTCGCCGAGGTGGCGTTCGCCGAGAAGTGTCGTTATTTTTCAAATTTTTTTCAGGGGGCCTGTAAGACGCGACGGTGGCGAATTCAATGCCTTTTTTCAATCCCATGGGTGGTATTCCACCCCGGAATTCATCCATTTAGGCATTGACTTAAAGGGGAAGGGTGGAACTAGCAATTGACAATGCTTCGCGAAATGCCTCAACTGCGAGAGTGTGCACACACGCTTTAGGAACTCATTTATTGATGGGGACTCCGGGGAATTCTGGCCCGATCCGGAGCGAAACAAGTCGACCTGTTGAGTTCGTCAATTTGGTTTGTTAAGGCATCTATTGGTTTAGTGCCCTTATTCGTTTCGTTGTTCTTGTTGGAAGGCTTTATTCTAAAATGGTAAAGAGTTATCTAATTCGCCGGAGAGCTTTTACTCTGGTAGAACTGCTGGTCGTAATAGCGATCATCGGTATCCTTGTTGGCCTTTTATTGCCTGCCGTGCAGGCAGCCAGAGAGGCAGGTCGTCGCATTCAATGCACGAACAATCTCAAGCAGCAAGTGCTTGCGATGCACAATCATCATGATGCGTTTAAACGATTTCCGTCGGCTCTTCAAATTGGGACAACTTGGTACACCAGCTTCAAACGCAATCCGCCTCCGAGCGGAGTGTCCGCGGCAACGGGTTATCCCAACGATGGCCCATTCTTTAGCTGGATGTATCACATTCTGCCATTCGTAGAGGGTCAAAGCCTTTACAACTCATTTGATCGAACAAAATGGCCTTGGTGGCAGGGACCAGCAGGTAAACGATTTAATGGCCTAATAAACCAGGTGTTTGTTTGTCCGTCGGATTTGCGAGGTGGCGTTACCTGGACGGACACGGGCGCTAACCCGGACAAAGCCGCCCTCACTTCCTATCTTGGTGTGTCGGGCACAAATCAATTCCAGGAGGCAAATGGCCAGGATGGCATCTTATACGTAAACGCCAAAGTCAACATGGGCCACATCTCCGATGGCACGAGCAACACCATATGTATTGGCGAAAGACCACCATCCATTACGCTTGACTATGGCTGGCAATGGGCGGGATCTGGAGATTCCCCTTACTTTGGTGCAACCGATGTGGTCTTGGGTGTTCATGAACGCATTAGCCCAACGGCAACGCCAGATTTTTTTCGCCCGGGTACGATCCAGGACCCTATGGACATTCATCGTTATCACTTCTGGAGTTTGCATCCAGGCGGAAGCAATTGGGCATTGTGCGACGGCAGCGTCAGGTTTATTTCCTACGGAGCTAGCGGACCACAGCAAATTGCAACTGCCGCCAACCCTAACGTCACGCCCACAGTGATAAGTGCAATGGCAAGTCGAAACGATGGCTCTGTCGTCCAGGTCCCTGATTGATTCGATTGAAACGCGAAAAGAGACCGTTTGCTTCCGAACCTGCTTCCAATCTCGGGAGCAGGTTTTTTTGAGTGCGACTCAAAAAGGCTATCCTGCGTAATTCCCCAAGTTTCCGTTGTCCGTCTCTGAAATATCAAATGGAATGGAATGCAATGCAATGCTTAAACTAAGACACTTTATAGTCCTCACTGCAGTTTGTTTATTCGGTTGCACAAAGGAATATGAACCGCCCAAGGAATCAATTCCGGATATCCCGCCCGGCCGAAGCGCAATGAAAGCAAAAGGCGAAGCAACAGAGGGAAACAAAACCGCCTCACCGGCTTCTGCGGGGAAAAAGTCAGGCAGTAGCGGTGGCGCACCGATGCCCCCTCGATAACAGCAATTTCCCTTCCGTCTACGGGACGCAAGCGAAGCGATTCTTATACTAAACGAAATTAATTTCCCAATTTTTTTTAAGTTTTTTTCAGGGGATTCCACATCCGGCGCGAGACAAAAAACAACTTATTCCCTGGGAAATTCGGCCTTGATTAACGAAGGATTCACAAAATTGCGGTTGACATGGGTCAACGACGCGTATTTCACTGCATCCCAAACGATTGACATTCGTGGGTCAAATGGTTTGAATACAATCGCACACGCACACGCCCGATCAATTCTCCCACGGGTCCAAAAAGCTCGGTTCGAATCTACGTGTTACCTGTTTTTTTTGTTTTTCTCAGTGTTGAAAGGGTTTTTTATGTTTAAAGGTTTTTCGGCTCGCAGACGAGGCTTTACTCTCGTCGAATTGTTGGTGGTCATTGCGATCATTGGTATCTTGGTTGGTTTGTTGCTTCCTGCAGTCCAGGCTGCTCGCGAAGCTGCCCGCCGTATGCAATGCTCCAACAACCTAAAGCAGCTTGGCTTGGCTATCCACAATTTTGAATCTGCTAACAAGCGGATGCCAGCGTCGATGTTGGGTTCAACTTACAACTACAATTACGACGATGACAAATACAGCTATGTTGGTCACTTGGTGCAACTGTTTCCTTACATGGAGCAAACCCAAGTTTATGCTCCATATGCTGCAAACATTGACATGAATGCTGCAACCTATTTTGGTTCAGTAGCCTCTGAAACGGTTCCTCTTTCCCCGATCAACCTTAAACGTCGTGCTTGGTGGTATGATGGAGCTGGCTCGGTCGTTGTACGCGGCGGACCAGTGGCATATCCAGATATTATGGCTGTTTCGACGGCTAAGATTCCTGGTTTGCTTTGTCCATCAGATAATGCGGAGTCCGTAATGGTACCTGGCGGATCAGGATTCATCTATGGTTTCACTTTAACTGGTCTCCCTGGGTGAAATATCGGTCTAAACGGTATGAATGATCAACTTGGTCGCCCAGTCGCGCGCGACGTTGCTCCAACCAATTATCTTGGGGTAATGGGTCGGCTTCCGGTTGATTCGGCAGCCTATGGCGTAACTGGAACATCAGCCGCAGAAATTGATAGTTACGTGGGTGTTTTTCGATTCAACAAGGATACCAAAATGGGATCGCTCTCTGACGGTACTTCTAACACTCTATTGTTTGGCGAAGTCACCGGGGTTTACGCAAGAACAGATCCAACGAATTTAGCTTTAATCCCGACAATTCGAACAGGTTCGTTTGGGTGGAATCATTCGGGGTTGGTCACTCACTTTAATACAAAGAGTTTCGCTGGAGTTACATACCCCACGTTTAAAACTTGGACCCGCTTCAGCAGCCAGCACACTGGTCTAATTCAATGGACACTTGGAGATGGTTCTGTTAAGTCGATTTCAACTAGTACGGATCCAAACGTCACGCTTAGCCTTACTGGGATACAGGACGGTCAGGTCTTCGACGGAAGTGTTACACAATAATGAAATTAGATGGAGTATATGGTATGGGATGTAAGAAGTTATCGATCATTCTTCTCGCGGCTGTGTTTTGCGGATGCGAATCACAGAAAGCTCCTGAGCCCCAAGGTCCAGTTGTGCAGAAGAATAAAAAAGAATCGCAGGCGAATAGGATGAGGATAGATAACACCGAAACACCATAGGTCATACTGCGGTATTGGTTAGTGGAGCTCTTTTCCTAGCTAGCTAAATAATTAAGCATCCGGCCATTTGGTCGGATGTTTTTTTTCGACCCAACGGAGGACGCACAAGCAGAGATGGAGGAGCCCGAGATGGTTAGGTAAAGCTACTTGCCTGCGTGATGGTTCAGATTTGCGATCTCAGGCAAAATCAGTTTATCCATGGCCAGCCGAACGTCGACGGGAGATCCTGGCATGGTCAAGATAACCTTCTTGCCAAAGCGTCCGCCGCTAGCTCTGCTTAGCATTGATGCGGAACCGATTTCTTGGACCGAGGGCCATTTGGTAGGTGCCAGGCACGAATGGCACTGTACTATTAACCGAATGACATTTTCGCGGAAAGATTTCTGGCCGGGAGAACAAGTCCACCTTTGCCGGTCTGTTTTATTCGTTTCTTGTTCATTGCTGAAAGGTTTTGTCGTGAAGAGAT
>JANLRK010000528.1:0-10996 GCA_031361585.1 Pirellula sp.
GTGCATGGCTGCAGACTCAACATCCAATCCCACCCCCAGAGCTTGCTGAGGGATGGTCTGGGGAAACTCAATCGAAACCATCTTCGCACCGTCGCTTTGAAGCCTTTCAAAAACCACTTGCTCGCTCTCTGAAATCTGCGACTTGATGTATCCTACTCGCAAGTTTTTGATTTCAAATGAATCGGGCCAGGCGAGTGGACGATTGACAACGGTTGGGTCCAAACCATCCGTTCCTTGAATGGCGCTCAAGACAATTCCACAATCGATAGCATGCCGTGCAATCGGTCCAACTTTGTCCATGCTCCATGCTAGCGTCATGCACCCGAATCGACTTACCCTGCCAAACGATGGCCTTAAACCCATAACGCGGCATCTGCGAGCTGGAGAGATGATACTTCCGAGCGTTTCAGTTCCCAATGCAAACGTACACAGGCCGGCCGCCACGGCAGAACAGCTTCCTGCGGATGAGCCCGAGCTTCCCTGCTCTACGTTCCATGGATTTTTGGTCGTTGCATCGTGCCATACATCGCCCATGGCCAAAGTACCTACTGCCAGCTTGCCAAGCATAACCGCACCCGCCGCTTCGAGTCGGTGAACAACGGTGGCCTTGTTTGGCCGAACGGTTTCACGATAGGGTTTCGCTCCCCAGGTCGTAGGGAATGGAGGGACTGCCATGATGTCCTTGGCACCCCAAGGAATACCATGCAGTAGTCCGCGGTCGTTTCCGCGTCCTAGCTCTTCATCGGCTTCCTTTGCTTGTTGCATCGCCAGCTCTTCGGTGAGTGTCACTACACAACGCAAGACGGGGTCAAATTTTTTAATCCGACGCAAATACAATTCGGTTAAACGCTGACTGGATAGCCTGCCTGCACGAATCGCCAACGCTTGTTCGACAATTCCTGCACCAGCAATCGCCAATTCGTCGTCCCAATGGTCGGTCTTGTCATTGGCGTATTGTTTGGCTCTGGCCGACCAAGAGGAATCTATCTTGCTTGCGTATGGCTGTGGCGTATTTGGAAAGTCATGAAAGTTCCTTGGGTCAGGGATGTTTTCTGCAAAGAAGTATGGAACGAACGCCATCGCTGGGCCAATGTCAGCATCCAAATTCAAAGCGCGTAACTTACGCTCATTTTCCATTTGTTCTTGAATTTGCTTGGCGAGCGTCACCTTTTCACTTTCGGTAAGCTCGACATCAGCAATCCATTGAGCGTCGTTAATCATTTGAGGTGTGATGACACCTGTTAGACTTGCCTTGTGAGCTAACGCCCTTTGGAACGCAACGGACCCGATCCCTAACGCAGACAATTGTACCATCCAGGCGCGACGATTCGATTGGAAACTCATGGCACATGTCCTAGCAAATTTTGTTCGGTCGGTAGTCAACCGCGCCATTGTAACGACGGATTAAGAATCGTTTAAGCCCGAGCTATACGACTGCCATACGACTGTCGACAATGGCCCGGGCATCATACACAAGGATCTTGGTCGTGCGAAGTCACTCTCGGCAAGAGTGACCTACCGTAGGTCGCACCTGCCGGGTGCGATCCCGACTAGAAACAAAAACAGCCAGTCTGAAATAGACTGGCTGACGAAAAAGCGTGTGCGAGACTTTCTGGAGACTCGTAGCGATCAGCGTCTAGGAGAGACGCTGCTACCGGATTTCAATTCCAAGGCCCGCGAACGGGATAGATACCGAACTGATTGCTATGACTCGGCGCGTAAGGTGTCGCTTTGAATATTCCGCCACCCCCGCCCGTTGGCGCATGGCCGCTGAATTGATGATAAACCGGGGTCATCGTATTCTGGGAAACGCCCCACGAGTGATTCGACTGCATCGTAACAGTGGGGGGAACAATCAACGCGGTGGGTTGCCCTGTTTTGAGGTAGTAATATTCGCCATGCCAAGGCGTTTGCATGGACTGGTTACGTGCCCAATAGTCTCCTACCGAGGACATCGACGCCCAGCCTAGTCGATTGCCTATACCCTCTGTGTTTGGTGAGCCAAATCCACCGCGCACCATGCGACCGCCAAAGCCATGTTGTGCTTCAGCAATCGATCCAACACTTACAACTACTGCTAATGCAATGGCTGTCGTAATCGTACTTCGAATCATAAACGTGAGTCCTTAAACCAGTGAGCCATTAGCCAATGTTGGACGATCCATCCCCCAGCACAGCTCCAATTGTGGTTCGACTGGTCTCCGACTCAGCCTACGAATTCTTAGCCAAGATTATCGAGGGATCTCGAGCATCTTATAAACTTTCTTGCCCGCAGTCCGCACCGGAGGCGCGTAGTAGCTTGCATGAGTTCGATTTAGACCCCGACCCTCATCGTAATACGAATGATAGCGGTCGTGGTGTTGATAAAGGAATTGATGTGGGTAAAGAGGTTGATAAGTGTTATAGGTGTGTCCAACCCAACCAGGAACGCCGATAGGTGACATGTACAACGCTGCCTCAGCCGAGTTGGCGTTGCCTCGCGTAAAGTAGTTGTCGAATAGCGGTTGTGTGCCTTTGCCAAGCATATTGGCATAGCTGTCCATGCCGCCAGAGCCCATACCAGCCGGCACATACGAACCGGCCATAGGTGCTCCGCCACCGCACGAACCACTCGCGCATTGAGCAAAAAGCGATTGACCGCTCGCTGCACAAAGGCCGATACCCAAAGTCATTAAGAACGCTGTTTTGTATTTCCGTAGCTGACGCATTACGCACTCCTTAGCGAATTTTCCTATCCTGCTTCATTCGCGATCAACCGCGGATGACGATTCGATCGGAAGTCATTCGGACACCACTTTCAGCGCTCAAATAGCGCAACGAAATGGTTAGGAACTTCCCCCATGGCTACACTCGGCAACTCGCCAAGCGAAAAACCACAGAAAGGTGTCAGCAAGGGGTGCGAAACAGTTTTCGCTGTCCAATAGAAACGCCAACAACAAACATAACGAAAGTTCTAGTGTTGCCGTCGAGTCCGAGAAAATTGCCGCGGGCTCCTGAAATCAGCCGACGTTGACCTGTCAGCCGTTATAGCTTAACTTTTCCAGTCATCGAGTTATTTATTCCAAGGATCAGGGAGGAACTGCAAGGATGGCCAAGCGCCGTACACCGGAGAGCGATGAGGACGCCTCAAACGGAGATGCCGAAGACGGGGATTTACCTAGCGGTCAAAAGCCGAAACGCAAACGGCCTACCCAACAGGAGTTATCGTTCGAGGACGACAAGAATGGGATATCCGGAGTATCGCTTCGCGATGCCGCTCAAGTTCGATATCTTAATTACTCTCTGTCGGTCATTACCAGTCGAGCCTTGCCGGACGTTCGTGACGGTTTAAAACCAGTTCAACGTCGTATTATGTACACGATGGACCAGCAAGGGCTGGACTTCACTAGCAAGCACCGCAAGTGCGCCAAAGTCGTAGGTGACGTGATGGGTAACTACCACCCACACGGTGACTCGTCCATTTACGACGCGCTAGTGCGAATGGCTCAGTCCTTTTCGCTGCGCATGCCGCTTGTCGACGGCAGTGGAAACTTCGGATCGATCGACGGTGACAACGCGGCCGCCATGCGGTATACGGAATGCCGTCTGTCCGCGGTCGCCACCGAGGTTCTTACCGACCTTAGCAGCGGTACCGTCCACTTCAAAGCCAATTACGACGGTACTCGCCAAGAGCCGGTTGTTCTTCCGAGTCGCGTCCCAAACCTGCTAGTCAACGGGGCGACTGGAATCGCGGTTGGCATGGCTACGAATATCCCGCCGCACAATTTAGGCGAGGTCTGCCGCGCGCTATTAAAACTACTGGCGGATCCGGAGATCAAAGACTACCAATTGGTCGCGAACGATGCGGTAAATGGCCCTGACTTTCCAACGGGTGGCCAGTTGATCAACTCAAAAGAAGAACTACGAGAGATCTACCGAACGGGGCAAGGGACGCTCAAAATCCGCGGGACCACGGTCGCGGGAGGTGACTCGAAGAGTGGTAAGTTGTTGCACATCACCTCGATCCCCTACGGTGTCAACAAGTCCGTCCTCGTTGAGCGCATCGCAGACATCGTGATAGGAGGAAAGATGCCACTATTGGAGGACGTTCGCGACCTGTCTACCGAAGACATCCGAATCGATCTGCAGCTTAGGAAAGATGCCGACGAAGCCAAAGTGCTCGCATACTTATACAAGCACACTCCATTGCAAACCAATTTCGCGGTCAACATGACTTGCTTGGTTCCAACCGAAAATCCGGAGGTCGGTGCGCCAAGTCGCTTAGGCCTAAAGGAGATCTTGTGGTTCTTCCTAAAGTTCCGACTCGAGATTGTCACTAGGCGACTTGAACATGAACTCGCGGCCTTGCTTCGCCG
Source organism: Pirellula sp. (assembly GCA_031361585.1). Classification (GTDB taxonomy): domain Bacteria; phylum Planctomycetota; class Planctomycetia; order Pirellulales; family Pirellulaceae; genus JBKCUI01. Next base: position 4,356 of record JANLRK010000528.1, read on the forward strand.
CATCCATCTCCTCGAAGGCTTCGTATTGATCTACGATGCGCTCGATGAAATCATTCGCATCATACGGAAGTCCGATGGCAAGTCGGATGCCGCAGAAAAGATCATGCTCCGGTTTCCTGCGAACACGGGTGGCTTGGACGCAGAGCAAACCGATGCAATTCTGGAATTGAAACTTTACCGACTTGCCCGCTTGGAAATCAATTTGATTCAAGAAGAGCTAAAGGCCAAGCAGAAACGAGCTCGCGAAATTCAAAAGCTCTTGAAAGAAAGTACAGACGACACAAACAACTCGGGGCGATGGAAGATCGTGCGCGAAGAAATTGAAGCCATCATTGGCAAGTATGCGAAAACAAAAGAAGGAGCCCGCCGTACCGAGATCATCACCATAGAGGAAGAGCCAGAGTTCGACGAAAAGGACTTCATCATCGACGAAGACTGTCATGTTATGGTGACAACGGAGGGATGGGTAAAACGTCAAAAGCAAATTGCCGATCCTGGAAAGAGCCGTTTGCGTGAAGGGGACGCGGTACTTGCGGTCGTCGCAGGTTCCACGCGTGCAACACTCGCATTCTTTTCTTCGTTTGGAGTTTGCTATACCACGCGATTGATCGATATTCCTGCGTCGACTGGATACGGTGAACCGGTCCAAAAGCTTTTCAAAATGAAGGACGGCGAACGCATCGTTTCGGTGATGTCACTCGACCCTCGCGTCATCGGAAATATTAAAGAAAATCCAAAGAAGCCTAACGATAGCCCAGAGGTCCATGGCTTTGCCGCGACAAGCAACGGGTTCGCGATGCGGTTTGGACTCGATCAATTCGTCGAGCCATCGACTCGTACGGGTAGACGTTTCGCACGAGTGGCGCCGGAGCACGAAGTGATCGGGGTCGAAGCCGTTCATGGAACAGAAACCATCCTGGCTATCACTGCGGACTGCCGAGCCATGGTGTGCCCAGCCGTCGAAATCAACTACCTTTCCGGAGCAGGCAAAGGCGTTACCTTGATCAAGGTTGCCAAGACCGACAAAGTACTTGGTTTCAAGGCTTCGTCTGCCGATCGCGACTTGCTCGTCGTCGAGACAAACCGCGGTGCGCAGAAGACGATCTCTACGGCCAAGTATCGAATTACGGCGCGCGGCGGTCGTGGTCTTGAAATCCAAAAAAATGGAAAGATATCATCGATCATTAGTGAGCCAATTAAGTCACCGGATCCGCTCGAGTCAAGTTAATGCGGTGCCGTAGGTCGCACCTGCCGGGCCTGCCGGATGCGACTATGATATGCAATGAGACTGGTACACCAACAAAAAATCCAAAAATGAGCACTGCATCCACATCCTATAATGCATCCGACATTGTATCTCTCGAGGGGCTTGAGCCTGTCCGCAAGAGACCAGGCATGTACATCGGCAGCGTTGGTTCGTCAGGCCTCCATCATTTGGTTTGGGAAATCCTGGACAACTCCGTTGATGAGGCCATGAATGGTCACGCAAGCGAGATCGTCGTAACGCTGCACAAGAATGGTCATACCGTGACTGTCTCCGATAACGGACGCGGTATCCCCGTCGACAAGCACGCCAAGACCGGAAAGAGCGCGCTCGAAGTCGTTTTGACGATACTTCATGCGGGCGGGAAATTTGAGGGCAAGAACTACAAAACATCCGGCGGACTTCACGGAGTTGGCGCATCCGTAGTCAACGCGCTCTCCAAGGAACTCATCGCGGTGGTTCGTCGCGATGGCGTTCAGTACAAGATGGAATTTGCACAAGGGAAACCGACAACCAAATTGCAGAAGGGGACAGTTGCCGTACGCGGAACAGGCACAACGATAACGTTTACGCCCGACCCGACGATTTTTCCGAAGACGGACTTCGACGCAGAAATTATTCGCCAGCGGCTTGAAATCACCAGTTTTTTGCATCGAGGAGTTCGCATTCAATTTGCGGACGATACGACTGGCAAAAAGGACAACTACTTTCATGAACAAGGCATAGTAGACTATCTTGCCAAAGTACTAGTACAACGCAATGCTCGCTCTATCCATGACTCTCCGTTCACGGTGCGAAAAGAAGGGGATGAACGCATTGAAATTGCCCTTCAGTGGACCGAGTCTACAGACGAACACGTACGGTCGTACTGCAATGGAATTCCAACGGCCAACGGTGGTACACACGAGAATGGTTTTCGGGCTGGTCTTGGCAAGGCCGTCCGCAATTTCTTCGAGACGCACAACTTGATCCCACGCGGAGTCAAAGTTGGACACGAAGACATCCGCGAAGGATTAGTAGCGATTCTATCCGTCTTCATCTCCGATCCCCAGTTCCAGGGTCAGACCAAGGAACGACTCAATAACCCAGACATGCAGTCCTCGGTGGATAGCGCGATTCGAGCCGCGCTGGAACAATGGATGAATAGCAATCGGACTGTGGCTGAATCCGTGGTCGCACGCATCATCGCGTCAGCCCGGGCGAGGGCTGCATCCAGGGCTGCGTCCGAATCGGTCTCGCGAAAGACCAGCACGTCCCGCGCTATGCTGCCAGGAAAACTCAGTGATTGCCTGGCCTCTGGTCGCGGCAAATCAGAGCTGTTCATCGTCGAAGGTGACTCGGCAGGTGGAACAGCAAAACAAGGCCGCGATCGAAACTTTCAAGCAGTTCTACCGTTGCGCGGAAAGGTTTTAAACACCGAATCGCTTGCTCTGTCGAAAGTGCTTGAGAACAAGGAGATTCAAGATCTGGTGACGGCTCTAGGTTGTGGTATTGGCAAAGATATGGACGTGGCAAGAGTTCGTTATGAGCGAATTATTCTGCTTGCCGATGCGGACTCTGACGGTCACCATATTACGACGTTGCTGCTGACCTTTTTCTATCGTCATATGCTGCCGCTGATCAACGACGGTCGGGTCTATATTTCGGTTCCACCCTTGTTTCGAATCGATATTGGCAAAGAACGCTATTGGGCTGCCGACGAAAAAGATCGCGCACGGATCTTGGCAACGCATGGCAAACGCGGCAAGCCAGAGATTACACGATTCAAAGGACTCGGTGAGATGATGCAAAAAGACCTTTGGGACACTACGCTCAATCCAGCCACGCGTCGCGTCTTGCGAGTCGAGATTGACGATCAATTGGAAACGGATCGAATCATGAACGACCTCATGGGCCGAGACGCCTCAGCCCGCTTCCGCTTCATCATGGACAGAGCCGAAGAGGCGCAAGAAATCGATGTTTAGTCGTGGCCATGCCCAGCTGAAGCACTAGCATTCAAAACGTTGCCAAATAGAAACAGAAAAAAGAATTGAACTGTCGCGACATGCGCTTCGGTTGTTTGCCGGAGAAAGACTGCTGCTTGGACTGTGCAGAGCATTCCTTAATGATTTTTGGAGTACGCGAATTGACTTGGTACTGGTACAATTGGCAGCTGCAGTTTAGTACCTGTGGACAGTCGACTATTTTCCCTTCATTGGCCTTCAAACATGTCTTCTTTTCCGCGAATGGACCGAACGAATGTTAAGCGTACAACGCTCGACCAGCAAGCGCGAGATGCTGGTGTACCTGCAGCCACTCCCGTAGAGCGTGTGATGATGGTTTGGCCCCTAACACTTACCGCTTGGGCATTCAAGGAACCGAACGTTGTTCAACCCAGACTTCAACGACATGTTGTCCGCACTATCCGAGGCGAGCGTTGATTTTTTGCTTGTAGGTGCGTACGCGCTAGCGGCGCATGGACCAGCCAAAACGGTCATGTGAAGCCCCCGTCCACCCATTCTATTCTCATTTCCGCCCCAGGGTACTATCGGGGACCGATTGTCATCATCAATCCCCACCGTTGACAACGCCTACGATGAGATTGACGGGCCAAGGCAAACTTGGCAATATAGAATTGTACGTTCCGATATAAAATCTAAGGAGAGACAAATGATTCGATTGAAACGCTAGCGATCCTTGCGTCCCTTGTGCCCACCACCTTCGATCGTTGGCAAATCAATGCCACAACAACTTATGGACGAAGAGGCAAACAACCGAAGTTCTCTGACATGGATGCACCAGACGTTGACTTGAGATTTGCTCGTCACATTCGGTATCTCTTGAGTGTTCTCAATGCTCGCTTGATTATGCATTGAGTATGTAGTGACGCCGATTCTTCTAACCAGCGATTTGCAATCGATCGAACCCACTCTGGTTTCGATTTGCTCGCGTCATTGAGCCAATTGCCGACGGAGTTCCTGACATACTTCGAATCGTCTGCCCTGAGCGGTTCGATGATGGGTAAACCCAATTCGGGTTGTTCCTTTAGAATTAGGACATGCGAAGTCCACACGCCGCAGGGTCGCGTGATTTCCGATGCGAATCGGCGTAAGCGTTCGCGCCGACTCCCAGTCCATGGTACCAAGCATTTGATTGCGAAAACCGGGTCTCGTAGAACCTCTGCTCGCATGGCCAGCCATGCGATTTCTCTTAGTCCGGAGTGATCGTCATCGGCAAACGGTTTAATCCAAGCAAGTTTGCGAGAAAAAGTAATGTGGTCCGCTAATCCGACAACGATAGCCGCCCATTCGCGAACGATGTCGCTTTCATGCGTGGAAAGCAAACGCCATGCGTCGTCGCCGATTTTGATCTTATGCGACAGCCAACGACCGATGGCGAACGACTGCTTTAGGGCAGATTGATTCTTTAGCTCGGGTGTCCAAATGGTTTCTGAATCCAGTGCGCTATTCAAGTCAAATTGTTTGCAGACTGAGGCCAACAGTTTCTGTCGATCTGAGGCCAACCATTCCGTATGGTTCATCGTTGCGACGCAGCCCTCGGATAAAGCCTGCATGACTTGTGTTGGAATCTCGACGGTTCTGCGAGCGGGTGTTCGATTTTGAATAGTATCCATGTTCAAGTACTCATGGTGTAATTCGCTAGTTTGAATTCGTTATAGCCTCCGAAGGCGTCGTTCGATCTGCCGAAATTTTTTCCGACACGATGGTTATGGAGCCGTTTGAGGTTTCGAGTTCAAGCGACGTAGCAGGGGCGATGCCATTTGCTTTACCAAACAGTACACCGGAAATATGGCTTTTGGATTTTTTCGTTAGGTCGACGTCTGCTTCATTGAATTTGATGGATCCGTTCGATGTGCTTGCATCTATGGCAATAGACTTCCGCTCGGACAGACTCACTGAGATGGCACCGTTGCTCGTATCCAATTTGCACTTCCCATCGAGCTTGCAACCGATCAGCTGTACGGCCCCGTTGCTCGAACTCGCTTGTATATTGCCGGCTGAGTTCTCAACCACGATCTTTCCGTTGCTGGTCGAAAGCTGCAGAGATCCGGCTGCTTCCTTGATATCGATTTTGCCGTTAGAGGTTGCTATGGTTACAGGCCCACGACTCTGGGTCGTAGAGACTGCGCCATTGGAAGTAACTAGATGCAAAGGCCAACTAGCAGGTACCTTGAGTTCCAGACTAACCGAGTCAGAGTGCATCAGCACTTGGTTTCGCTTTTTGCAGGCGATGGTAATTGCAGTGGCGGTCGTGTCGATTTCTGGCACGAGCGCGTCAAGCGCAGAGTCCGCTTCCTCTTGGGAATATCCGTACGCTTTTACATGTGCTACCATTTGAATCTCCGATTGGTCGCACGGAGTAACGGTAATGCTGCCGTTGAATGTTTGAACATTTACGTCGACTTGCGAATTGATCGGTATGATCTTTTCGAAATCTCGCTTCGCAGAAAACTGCGGTATATTGCAGCCTGACAAGAGGGCGAGTCCAAAAGTAGCAGTTGCCAATGTACAAGTTAGTGTTTTCATTTTTCGGTGAATTTTACAGAAGTGAAGGAGATGCCTGCAAAGACGAACGCGGATTTCCAATGTAGTTCGTTGGATAAATCGTTTTCTTGGGAAGCGACTTTTTTCCTATCTTTGTGCGATTACCACGAAACCGTGTCGCACAAAACAACCTAACATTCTAGCGATAACCATTTGCAATGACCGAGCCGTTTTTCAAGAAGTACACAGATCTCATCGACGATGCTGCCGATTTGACGAGCATGATGCGTGAGCAAGGGCAGGGGATAACTCATTGGCTGAATACGATTTCTGAATCGGAATCCATGCAACTGCATGCTCCTTTTACATGGACGCTGAAGGAGGTTGTGAATCACCTCTCCGATTGCGAGCGGGTCTTTTCATTCCGAGCATTATGGATTGCTCGAGGCGGCTCCATGCCCCTTGTCCCATTTGATGAGAATGAGTTTTCGTTACGTTCCCACTCCAATGAGTTATCGATCGAACGGCTCGCAGCTGAGTTCCATTCTGTTCGGCAATCGACCATTGCGTTTTTTGATAACTTGCCCGATTCTGCGTGGCAGAGCGTGGGACAAGTATTGGGGCAGGATGTCACTGTTCACAGGCAAGCCACCATTTTGCTTGGTCACGTGGCTCATCATTGGGCAATTCTCAAGATGCGTTTTGCCAAAGCAGCACCCGGCAGGTGCGACCTATCGTAGGTCACTCTTGCCGAGAGTGACAGCGGAGGGATGCTATTGATAGACAACCGATCCTGCCACAACGGTGAGCTGAACATCTGCCTTCAGAATGTCCATTGGTTGGCAATGGAGTAAATCGGTGTCCCACAGAACTAGGTCTGCCATGACAGAGAT
>JANLRK010000689.1:0-8526 GCA_031361585.1 Pirellula sp.
CTATTCGGTCTCTGGTGGAAGCCAAGACAAACCCCACGAGAGCTTTAGCCTGAACTTCGAAGAAATCAAAGTTACCTATACCGAGATGGACGAAAAGGGCGCCAAGAAGGGCGATGTCTCCTACGGCTGGAAGGTCGAAGAAGGCGTCAAGGCCTAGTGCCAAGCGAGTCTTGATTCTTGGGTGTTTGAATCGCACTCCGTACAGTTTGCTTCAGTACGGGGTGCTGTTAGTGGAGTAGGCTTCTACCCTGTTACAACAAATTGACAGGCTAGACGCCTATCCCACTTCAAGTCACCTCTAGCAAGATAGCCTGCCAAGGCCATCCACAGGACGATGTCACAAAGATCGCATCGTCTAACGATTGGCAATAGCGACACTGTTCGCTCCTGCGAATTGGATACAATTGCAAGTTAACGATTGTTCGGTTGCCGGCTGCACACGAACCAATCAGACTCTACAATAAACCATCAACTAAAGTGGAAATCATGAGCAAGCGACTGCTTGAACTAGAGCCGACTGGGCTGTTTGGTGAGGAAGCTATTCTCACGTCCCTCTCAGGTCGCGAAGAAATCTCTCGACCATTCGAATTCTCCCTTTCGATAGCGTCGCACAAGGAGAACATCAAGGCTGAGGACGTAATAGGCCAACCTCTTGCCGCTCGTATCGATCGGGGTGACAAGGACCCTCGCTACATCCACGGTTATATCAGCCACTTCTGGGCAGGAGACTCTACCGATTCTGAAACGAAAAGTGGTTTACTTAGTCGAATCTATCGTGTTCGTTTGGTGCCTTGGATCTGGTTCATGAGCCGTGCTGCCCGCTGTTTCGTCTACTTGCCAGAAAAGCAGGAAAAGTCGATACAAGACGTATTGGACGAAGTCATCAAGCGTGTGAAGTCGTATGGACATGTCGAGACTTGGATGGATGCTGGTGGCGCATCGATCCTCAAGTCTCGTAAAGTCGAGCATTGTGTACAGTACCGTGAAACGGACCTGAACTTCCTGTCTCGTACCCTAGAGCGCTATGGAGTATACTACTACTTCAAATTCGAAAAGAACAAGCACACGCTCGTATTGTCCGACAAGAGCAACTATCCAAACTGCATTGAAGCGGAAATCCCGCACGGCCCAGCCGTCGGTGGCCATATAAAAACCGATCGAATTTCGTCGTGGGAGCATGTCTACGAATTTGTTTCAGGCAAATGGGAGCAAGACGATTACGATTTCGAGCACCCATCGACTAGTCTCAAGGTCAATGCGACAAAGCATGGGTTGATCCCGTTAAAAAACAATTCGGGCTACGAAGTGTATGATTTCCCAAACGACTACGTACAAAAAGAAGATGGGCGAACCGAGACGGTGCGACGGATGGAGGAAGAAGAAGTTCGCTTCAATTCTGTATCGGGAGTCAGCTTATGCAAGACATTAACTGCCGGCTATGCCTTCAAGCTATCTCACCATCACAGTCTGCCAGGTGAGGCAGGGAAATCCTATCTACTGACCAGCGTCACGCACAACGCATCACAACCGGGTCCCTACACCGGGACGCCAACTCATGCATCCTATACAAATCAATTTCATTGCGTTCCGCGTGAGATGCAGTTTCGCCCTCAGCGTATTACGCCTCATCCCGTCTTGTCAAGCGTCCAAACTGCTTTGGTCGTTGGTCCAAAAGGGGAAGAGATTTATACCGACAAATATGGTCGCGTAAAGGTCCAATTTCACTGGGATCGAGAGGGCAAAAAGGACCAGAACACCTCGTGTTGGATTCGTTGCCAACAGAACATCGCAGGCAACAAATGGGGATTCATGGCCTTGCCTCGCATCGGCCAGGAAGTCGTCGTGGATTTCATCGAAGGGGATCCCGATCGCCCCTTGATTACCGGCTGCGTGTACAACGCAGAACAGATGCCCCACTATTCCTTGCCCGACGAAAAGACAAAAACCTACATCAAGACCAATAGCTCCAAAGGGGGCGAGGGTCACAACGAGTTAATGTTTGAGGACAAGGCAAAGGACGAACGCGTCTACATCCACGCCCAAAAGAACATGGATGTGCGTGTGCTGAATGACTCCAAAGAACGAACGTTCGGAAACCGCCACCAGATCATCGGTTGGGAAAAGGATGGAAAGAAAGGTGGTGACCAACGTGAGATGGTATACGAGGATAAACATATTAACATTAAACGACATCAGTGGGAACATATCGAAGGCAATATGGAGCTGCTGATCGGTGAGGGCGAAGCGAAAGAAGGTGGAAATTTTGACCTTGCCATCGAAAAGCAAAAATCAGAACTTGTTGGCGGCGATAGCCACTTGATTATTAAGGGAAAGCACAGCGAACAAATCGATGGGTGCTTGTCCTCTACCATCGGAGGCGATAGTCACCACAAAGTGGGTGGCAACATTGCTCAAGAGGCTGGCGCGATGGGAGAAATCCACATAAAGGCAGGGATGAAAATCATCATCGAGGCTGGCATGCAATTGTCGTTAGTAGGACCTGGCGGTTTCATCGACATAGGACCTGCAGGTGTGACCATCCAAGGAATTATGGTCAACATAAATAGCGGCGGCTCTAAAGGCTCGGGCAAGGGATGCAAGCCTGAGAAACCCAAAGAGGCTCGAAAGGCCAAGCCGGCGAAACCCGAAATCGCACACAATTCGACTTCGGGAGCGAAGTCCAGCAAGGATTAGTGTCAAATTGGGTTCGATGGAGGATGACAAAATGCAAAACATCGACATTGAATTCGCGTCTGGGCCCAAAGCCGGACAACGAATTCGCTTAACGGATCGGAGCTTGGTCTTCGGTCGTACTCGCGTGGCGGATATCGTATTGGACTGGGATGGCTTGATTTCGTCGAAGCACTTTCGGATCGAAAATCAAAACGGTTGTTTTGCCTTGCAAGATTTGGGTAGCACCAACGGCACGCAGATCAATGGACAACGAGTAGATTCCAAAGTACTTGCTTCCGGCGATAAGATCGTTGTTGGAAAAACGACTCTTGTGGTTCGAGCCGAAGCCGTAGTGGAAGTGGATGTGTCACCTGCCAAACCAATCGGCATTTTCAATCCATTTGAAAGCAGCGTTGTCATTGCCGACCACAATGTGCGACCAAGTTCTGTTCCCGATTCAAGAGCGAACGCGGATTCCAATAAAAAGTTCAATCCGTTCGAGAGTGGGATTGTTTTAGCGAAGGACAAATCGCAAAGCACCAGTGAGTCGGTCGTGGATTCGAATCGGAAGTTCAATCCATTCGAAAGTCACTTTTTCAAGGAAGAGGACTTAGTAAAGATCATCCAAGAGGGTGATTGTGATCGCACTAACAATGCCGACAGTTTCAAGATGGAAAAAACGCTCGAGTCGTATAACCCGGGTCAGGTAACGAATAAAGAGAACCCAACAAAGGTGGAGGGCTTGGTTCAGCTCCGACTTCGAGTTACCTCGGAGATCGAATCTGGACGAAAGTTTTGGTTGGCACTTGGGCAATCGTCCACCTTTGGTAGAACCGAAAAAGCAGATTTTAGTTTCGGTTCCGATTCAAGCCTTTCTGCTGAACACTTTCGAGTGTCATGCACAGCCGAACAATGCGATATCGAGGACCTAAAGTCGCGAGGCGGGACATGGCTGAACGGCAAGCAAATCAATAAAAGCATTTTGCGAGACGGAGATCAAATTCTGGCGGGAAAAACCGAATTTGCCATCGAAATTGACGGCATCGCGGGAGGCGCCAGGTTACCGGGCGACATCGGGAGAATCGAGACTGCAAGTGTAATCGCGAAATCGAATAATGCCGCCAGGCAAGTTTTTGAGGTTACGAAAAAAGGGTATCCCAGTGGCATATTGCGATTAAGAGGCAAGCTTCCGGACGACGAGTCGTTCGTCCAAATCATTGATTCCTTGCACAGGTTAGGTGCGTATTACCTGTTAATTGATTTTTCACGATTAAGTATTCCATTGCCCAAAGGATTGGATTGTTCCGAGAGCAGTTTGTTTGAATGGTTACCCTCCGAGGCGATGAAAAAATCTCCATTACTCTATGCGCTAGAAGAATTGGTCGATTGGAAACTTTTTGTGGATGAGGGCTGGGGCTGCGACGCAATCATAGCGTTACAAAGCGAGTTGCCCAAGGAAGAGTTGCTCGCCAAGTTGCGAAGACGCTTGGTTAGTTTATCGCATGGAACGGAAGCATCGAGAGGCATACTTGGCTTTTGTTGGCCATCGGTGCTCGGGTCGTTGTTAGAAAACAATTCAAATGGATTTGGGAAGTCGTTTTTCGATGATGTTAAATTGGTTGTGATAGAGGTACCGGGAAAACCAGAGCAATGGCAGCTCTTTGGCCAGGAAGAAGCGGTGGAGACCGCGACCAAAATTGGATTGCGGATTACAAAAGATACATCGAAAGAACTAGAAGAGTTAGAGACCAGCAGCTGATCGAAATTGAATACGTAAGAGTGAATGCCCAACGCCGTAGCGATCGGCTGATTTTAGTACAACAAGAACTTTTGAATAGAATTTTTCAGGAGAACAAATATGCCCCCAGCCGCACGTATCGGCGACTTACATGTCTGCCCCATGGTAACCGTACTTGTTCCGCACGTTGGAGGTCCCATCTCGATGGGAGCGGCGACCGTGATGATTGGATTCATGCCTGCAGCGAGAGTGGGCGACATGGCGGTGTGCGTTGGACCACCGGACTTGATCGCCAAAGGGTCCCCGACCGTTCTAATCGAATACATGATGGCAGCCCGCATGGGAGACCTCACAGCCCACGGCGGCACGATCGCGATCGGTTGCCCCACAGTCATGATTGGCGAGATGGGAATGGGTGCTGTGGTGACAACACAAGGTCAAGCGATGGTTACCGCCAAGAAAGCCGCCAAGCCTTTCGTTGAGGAATGTGGGAAATAAAATTGAATACGCCAGCCATAGAATCCGAATTCGGCTTATTAACAAGCGAGGAGCATGAATTGCCATTCCTACGTGAATGGCAAGCCAATGGGAATCGCATTTTTGCATTTCTCGATGCATGCGATGAGCCATTGATTCCACCCAAGGTTCTTGAATTGGGGGCTAGAGCAATCTCGCTTTATCGTGGTTTGGCAGAACAAGAATATGCCTACCTCGCACCATACGTAGTCGAGGTAGATGAAGAGTTAATTGCTTGGATTCAGGAGGCACTTGCAGGTACGCCATGGGGATATTTCATGTTGACCGGTAAGGAATGCAGTTTACTGGAACTTCGCAAACACTTTCGCAGGTTTTTGACGGTGAAGCTCCCGGACCAAAAGAAAGTGCTGTTCCGATTTTATGACCCGCGAGTGATTTCCACGTTTTTAGAAACGACAGAAAAGCAAGATCTGAGTGCATTCTTTGGTCCTGTTGACTCTTTCTGCTTGATCATTCCCGATTCGGGGAAATTCACTAGGATCCATCGTCTTTAATCATAACCTTGTCGTAACTGCCCGAACCGAATTGACGGACGGAGAATGAATGTATGTTTGAAATTCGTTCCAAACAGATGGTCGCTTTCGAAGAGAAGGCTCGACTCAGGTTTGATGAGGAAATGGTGAAGCACAGCCAAGAGTTTTCACCGCATCTCACCGAAGAAATCACCGAAGACGAATTGCGAGTTTTGCTTCAGCAGGCATTGGCGAAGGCTGAATCCTTTGGTTTTACGAATCAAGGACCAATTCGGCTTTACATTGAACTGATGTTGCTGTTTGGTTGCGACTTCGACTCCGATCCGCAATACAGGTCCATTTCCGGGACTCTGTTGGATGAGGGCGACCAAATGGTCCGAGCCGAAAGAATTTGGCAATGCGTGGTCGAATACAACGCGAAAGTCTCGGCGGCGAACAAGACTTTGATTCGCAAAGTGAAGCAGTTCTTGGATAAATTTGATGACACACCTCTACTCATTTCGGAGAATGAGTTTGCAGCCAGGTTGGAAGCCGAGTTGTTTTCGGCATTCTCTGAGAAAGTTGCGTACGTGGGACACGATAATCTGTTGGCATTATTGCAAGAAGGCGTAGCCGAGTCTCAGCGATGCGAATTGACATCGTTGCATTCGCAAGCACTCATCGTGTTGCTAATGTTTCTTTTTGGTCATGGCTGTATGAATGATCCCTTCTATCCGTGGATTAAGCGAACGCTTCTTGATGAGCAGATCAAAGATTCGGGAGTTCGAACTTTGCAATTGGAAAAGATCGCACTGACATGGCTAGACGAAGTCACGGCTGAAATGAATCAAGGAGCGCACTCATGATCGATGTGAAAGATCCAACACCGCCAAGTTCCGGCGAGGGGGCAAAGCCAGCAGATTCTCCGGTCGAACCTTGCACCCTCAATTGTCCGAAAACCGAGGTGGAAATCAATAACACGCCAGGGGCGAAAGACGACTTGGTTTATCTAAAATGCTTTCACGGAGCCCACGTTCATAAAACGCGTTGTAGGATTCGAGTAAAAGGCAATCCACCGAACGACGCGCTAGTGGTACTTACCAATCCCGATGACCGACTTCGGTTTCCTACTCCTGGTGACAAGCAACTTAGTTTAACGCTGCCAAAAAGTGGTGCTTGGGTGCCGTTTGAAATCTCGGGCAACACAAAAAGTGATGCGATAGGTGACGCAGTAATTGAGGTCCATTGTGGAACCGCGACGGGTGAGATCACTTCGACAAAGCCCGTAACGGTATTCTGGTTTGATGAGGCCGAAATTAAAATAACGAGTGGAGGAAACTATACCGTGTTTGGTGGCAGATATTCAATCGCGGGCAGCAACGCGGTTAATTATTCGGCAAAGGCGACTATCAAGCCGACTGGTGTGGATTGCAGTGCACCACAGGTCAAAGATCTCAGAATTGGAATCATGCAAAACGACATTACAAACGGTGTTGGCTCGGAGCTCTCATGGGATACGCCGACAATTGCTTGGAACCCTGGCACCCCAACAGGAACTATTGTCACGGTTCCTGAAGTAATTCGTCAGATCTCAACGATGTCTTCGTCGGCAAACGATGTGGCTCCGACCGTTGATCCACTTTATGACCAACCAGGAAAAGCCGATACGCTTGACCCCAACTCCCTCAAACCGCCAATGGGTTGCACGGGCGGAGCTCCGGCAACTTCGTTCGATACACCGTCGACACCTGTAGCCAATACGTTTACTCTACCAGCAACCGATACAACAGGAGCAAACGTAGGCAATGTCACTTATTCGAGGTTTGTAAAGGCTAAAGTCATCGGCTCGTTTACTACTTGGGCGGTGATTTGGGACGTTGTGAAACAAGAGTTTTGCGTGATTCGACAGTCCAGCTGGAAAGTCAACGTGGATAGCTCTGCAGCGGGAGCTCAGAAAGCAGTTCCCGCTGCTAGCGATGCCGCTCCAACAAACGATCCAGTTCTCGCGCCAACTGCAAACACCGTAATCAATGCTCCTGGCAACCAGTCGACTGCGGCTGGTGGTCCGGCGAACAAGACATTTACTGCTCCATAATATTTCTGTCGTATGAAAGGCATCTAATGTCAATTCAAACACCGGTCGAGAAGCAAGTAGAAACCGCATTGCTACATGATGCACGTTGTGTAGATGACATCGGCGCGCTGCGTTTTTCCGAATACGGTACTGACAAGTTAGCGTGGGCCGTCATCACTTTGAGTCCCGGCGCCCGAAGTGGAGCAATGACAATCGATGGCGCATTCATACGCGCTGAGACGGGCGAGATTGTAACTCCAACGGGCGCTTCGTCTGCGGTCATCAAAGAGGGCGACTGGACACGTCGAGATGTCGGCGGCTTTACGTTACCTGAAAAAGGGAAATTCAGCTGGACTGAGAAAGCAGATAAACGAAAGCGAGTTATCGAGTCGGAGGATATTTACTCACCATTCGTATCGGGTGGAACCATCCTTTTCCACCCAATTCCGGGCAAGTCCGGCATCGAACAATTTGGGGCCATTCGTCTGATTCAGCCCGCTCTAATCTCTGCCGTAGCTCCTGCATTCATATCGGGACGCGACGAAAAAGCCTTGCATCCGGAACAAGACGATCCACGTGACGGAGCGACGCTGTTGCAGCTACTCGCCTCCGACAATGCGTTTGTCAGGGCGGTGGCCTTCAGGGAGTTGATTGCATCTGGCGAAATGACTGGCGCCATAGTATTTGAGCAAGTGACACGCTCGAATGACATTCTTCGAGCAGTCCTAAGCAGTCTTGTTGTGCAAGCAGAATCGAAGGATCCCAAGGGGAGCCTTCTCAACTCGCTCAGCCAAGCTGTCGCTGGAGTGGTCGATCGTGGCAATGTTGAGCCTGTCGCACTTGGCGCATATAGTGCAAAGATGTTTCATCGAGGAAATCAAAAATGGTTAATTCGCTGCAATCGTGTTTTGAATGAGGTTAAGGTAAAGATAGCGGACTTAGGTCTGCGCGTGTCCAAAGACTCACCGCTGGCCTTGATGTTTCGAGATTTGACACCATTGTGAAGAATAGCTCGTTTGCTCGACTCAATCAATCGGTGCCACATTAGGTGC
>JANLRK010000573.1:0-4166 GCA_031361585.1 Pirellula sp.
ATGGCCCAATCGCAAATCGCAGACCGCATTGAATCGATACTTCAGCCTAAAATTTCACGGAGCCCAGCAACCTGGCAAGCTAGACTATGCATCTTGTCTGCTGCGATGATGTTTACCATCGCTATCTCTGCGCTTCGACAGTCGGCATCGGAATCTCATGCGGCGTTATCGGTATTGCAGTCCGAGTACAATCCAGTAGAAGACGATAGTCCCAAGCTGAAAGTTGGTGCAAAAGACTGGCCACAATGGGGCGGTTCTTCTTCGCGCAACAATACTCCTTCAACGCAAAAAATCCCTTGGAGTTGGAACACGAAGACAGGCAAAAATGTTCGGTGGTCCATGCCGCTTGGATCGGAAACCTACAGCGGAACGGTTGTCGCCAATGGAAAAGTATATGTCGGTACCAACAATGGAGGAGCCTATATCAAGCGTTATCCAAAAGAAGTGGATCTCGGGGTTTTATTATGCTTCAACGAATCGGACGGGAGTTTCCTTTGGCAGCACTCGACCCCCAAGCTTCCTACCGGACGAATTCACGATTGGCCGAATCAGGGCATATGCAGTACGCCACTCGTTGAAGGGAATCGCATCTGGTATGTCACTAATCGAGGTGAAGTGGTTTGTTTGGACACAGAAGGGTTTCGAGATGGAGAAAATGACGGACCATTCAATCAGGAAGCGGTCGCCGACGAGAACGAAGCAGACGTAGTTTGGACATTTGACATGATGGCCGAGCTCGGAGTGGAACAAAAAAACATGGCGAATTGTTCGGTTACCTGCTCGGAGGACAAATTGTTTGTATGCACCTCTCAGGGGAAGGATATCGTCAAGTCGACCGCACCAACGAAGGGGGCTCCAAGCTTCCTATGCTTGAGTCGCGAAAAGGGGAAAGTACTTTGGACCAGCAAATCGCCCGGTCCAAACATCCTCAACGGCCAGTGGTCATCGCCTGCATTCGGAGTTTTGGACGGAGTCGCACAAGTCGTTTTTGGTGGAGGCGATGGTTATCTCTACGGCTTCCCAGCCGACGCAGAGGGCCATGCCGTGCAACCACTTTGGAAGTTTGATTGCAACCCAAAGGACTCCACTTACATGCTCAACAAAGCGACGAGAAATCCGATCGTTAGCACGCCGGTGATTTATGACGGACTCGTTTATGTCGCCGTCGGCGAGGATCCCGAGCACGGTGAAGGAAACGGCCATCTCTGGTGCGTTGATCCAAAGAAACGGGGCGATGTGAGTCCAACGCTGGTCTTCAATCAAGCTGCTCAGGATAAACCGATTGAACACAAACGAGCAAAGGCAATTGATCAAAAGGCGGGCGATTTGGAGAAAGCAAATCCGAACTCTGCAGCCGTTTGGCACTATGTTGGAAGCGATCTCAGCGATTTTCAGTCGTCGATGCACCGCACGATTTCAACTGTTGCGATTCAAAATAATTTGCTATTTGTTCCAGATTTCAGCGGCGTCGTTCATTGCTTGGACGCGAAGACAGGCAAGGCACATTGGACCCATGACTTGCTCGCTGCCTGTTGGTCATCACCATTGATTGTGGATGGTCGAGTCTATATTTGCGATGAAGATGGAGATGTCGCGGTGTTCCAATTGAGCGACAGCAAAACGATCTTGGCGGAGACTAACCTTCTGTCTGCTGTCTACAGCACGCCAATCGTGGCCAATGAAAAACTATTCATCGCGACACGAGATAGATTGTGGGTATTGGAAGAAGGTGGCGAATAGCATGCGCGAAACTTCAAGACGCGATGGAAGTTGTATCCAAGCCGCTTTTAGCAGATCGCGGCCAGTTCAGTTCATTTCATCCGAACGCCGACTTGCATTCAAACTGAATGTCGCATCCATCCTCTAGTGACACGGAGAACTGACCGTTGATGATCCGAGTTGAAACGTCTTCGTATTTGCCATCCGATTGTAGTTCAAGCCATTGAATGGTTTTTTCCGTGGCGTCGGCTATCAAGTAGTGCTTAACATGATTGTTCTCGTAGAGTTCCCGTTTGGCATGACGGTCTTTATCTGCGGTCGAATCCCTCAGAATTTCGATTGCAAGCATTGGCGCCTTCTCTAAATGACGTTCAGGTTGGGCTCCGCACACAACCATAACGTCGGGGCGAACCACAGTATCCGACTGAACATTCCAATCCAATCCAGTGTAGATCGAGCAGTTGCATCCGTTTTTGCGGATCGAGTTTTGGATTTGATAGGACAATGCGGAAACGGCTCGTTCATGCGGGCCGAAGGGAGACGGACTCATTGCCACAGCCGTTCCGTACCAGAGTTCCCAGTCACCTTTCCATTGGCGGTAGTCCTCGACGGTATAGTGGGGCTGATATTTTCGAACCGTTGACATCATGAGCCTCCGTGTTTTGGAGAATCTACGATATCCAGATCGGAGAAGAACTCTGCGACGGGCGATTCGAAACCAGGGAGCGCGATTCCTCCATCAATCGTGTCCGTTTCGCAAACGAGCCGAACGTTGGTCGATGAGGTGTAGATGGCGATTGTGCGATGAGTGCAGTCGACCATCCAAACCACTTGAACGCCACTATGAAAGTACTCCAACCGTTTTCTTGCCATTTCCGCTTTTGTGTTGCCGGGACTTAGTACTTCGACGACCAAGTTCGGTGCCATTTGAGGGTACATTGGATCGGCAAACACCCCTTTGGGCAATCGATCCAACGCAACGAAGGCCACATCTGGTCCGCGAGTCGAATCCAGAAGTCGAAAAAAACCATCAGCACCGGAAACCAAACCCAATCGGTGTATTGAAACAAAGGTTCCAAGGATCCGGACGATTGCTGCAGCAACAACAGATGATTCGTATCCCATCGCCTTCTCCACCAAACAGCCGTCTACCAATTCCACCCATGTGCTATTCCCTATTTCATTTGCTGCGATTAAATCGGCTTGCGTGGCTAAACCGAGCGGCGGATTGAGTCGAAGCCGACCGGAAGAAATACCCCCCAGTTCAGTCAGACGGTCTTCGACGGTTGTGGCAATCGCAGTGTTGGAACTCATGGGACGATTTTCACAAGATTTAGAAATTCTTTGAAGAAATTGTAATCGAGTAATTGAGCAATCACAAGCAGGTAAACCTTAGCGTTTTGGTGACATCGACATCCGCCAATGGTAAATACCTCAGCGTCCGCCACGCGACGAGTTTGCCGTTTGGGAAATGAGGGATGGGGTAGAGCGAAAACCTTTTTCGTTTGTTTTCGTTCTGTCGATAGCCATCCCAGGTAGTTTTTGGTTCGGCGGCAACTTACCAAGACTACGTATTTCTTGAAACGCTTGCATTGATTCACGGGTGCCTTCTACCTTTCACCTTTCATTGCAAATCCAAAAAACCGCCATCCAACGAAAGGGATTTCGTGTATATGAAAAACATAATGTCGATTCGACATTCTTCGCGCGCATGCGCGATAGTCGCCGCGATACTCGTTGCAAAAACACAGGTCGCCGCTGCACAAGATGAACCGCGGCATTTCACTCAGACCGTTCAAAAATCGGTCTATGTTCAGGACGAATTCTCCGCTTCGAACGATGCCGAGTACTTTGTTGGAACGCAAGCTCCAGTTCCCACGATCGAGGGCGCGCCGATCGCTGGGGAAAAGGGTCCGGATGCAGCCAAAGATGCTGAGGCGGCCAAGAAGAAAGCTGCTGCTGAAAAGAAGAAAAAGGAAGAGCTGAAAAAGAAAGTTGCCACAGCCTACAAGGATCCGTTCTACCTGAACGATTTTAGCTACCTAAGCAATCCAAATTACAAAGGATCCAATCTCGGAGAGGGGATCAAGCAACTCCCAGTCGGCGATGGGGGCAAACTGGACATTGGAGGTCAGTACCGACTACGATACCATGGCGAGCATAACATGCGCGGCGCCGGACTCACTGGGCGCGATGATAATTTTCTGTTGGATCGAACTCGAATCTATGCGGACTACAAGATCAACAAACGAGCCCGCGTTTTCGCTGAATTCCTCGATGCAGGTAGTTCCTATGAAAATTTTGCACCTCGGCAAATAGAGGTGCAGCACTTCGACGCGCAGAACTTGTTCGGCGATTTAGTACTGATCGATTCGGACCTGGGTAAACTCACTGGCCGTGCGGGCCGTCAAGAATTGTTGTTTGGGTCGCAACGGCTACTTTCGCCA
>JANLRK010000612.1:0-6471 GCA_031361585.1 Pirellula sp.
ATCTCTCGCAATACGTTGTTCTCAATCAAGACTCGTCCGAGCGGCTTGAGCTGGCTAAGGATTTCAAGGCGGGGCTTATCTGCAAGATACTTGGTGCATAGCCTGACAATACCGTATTGAACAACACGTTGCGAAGTGTGCGTTTTAAGAAGTATCTCCCGTCGATAATGGTCACCCATTACATCCGAACGAAGCACTTCGACGTCAACGGAATCGGAGTGATGCGACTCTACTGTTACCGTCATGTGATTGGTATGCTCGAGAAGCGTGCGGTATACACCAGGTACCGAAGCGCTCTCGGCGCGTTCAAAGCGGCCAAGCAAGCTCGGTTCTGAATAGTATATCTCAATCAACTCACTGGCTGAGATACACGGGCCATCGCATTGGGCCTCGGCGGGATCGTCAATTGGAGTGTGCATTCGATGTCTGAATTAGGAATGCGAGACTTCGTTGGTTGCCACCACCATTTCCACTGGCGGTTTCATCGTTATGCTATGCGTCACGACGACAGGTTCATGCGAGTGCGTTCCCTTGATTTCAGCTTCGCTCAATACGGTATCGATTAGGTAGTGAAACAATCTCTTCAAAGGCTCTGGTTCAATTGCCATTGCAATTTCCACGGCCCGCTCCCGGTGTCTATCGATGAGCTTTTCTGCATTTTCAAACACTCTAGCCTTCGTAAACAATTCTCGAGAAACTGCAATTCTAGCGTGGTCGGCAAGGCCCGAATCGTTGGACATTACCAACAAAAGTCGATCGGAGTCCACCTGCGAAAGGGATTGCAGTGCCAATGCTAGAAGCACCGTTGGCCGCCCGCCCAAGATGTCGCCGGCTGCAGACAGCTTGTTGTGATCATCACCGTGCCAGTCTTGCAAATCGTTGATGATTTGGAAAGCAACCCCAATGTTTCGAGCAAACTGCTTGATCGGTTCTGAATAGATAGCTGCATCACATGCCAACCTAACTCCAGTGTAGAGGGCCGCTTCGAATGCGGGTGATGTTTTCAATGCGTAGATTTTCAACGCATCAAGAGGCGAAAGACGTTTGTTGGTTCCGTCTCGCCACAGCAACTCCGCGCCTTGCCCCTCTGCCAATCTCATGTGGGCGGAGGACAAGCAATTGAGAATCTCTGCGGCCGCAGCTGCGCCAATCGATTCGATCTCTCGGCCGACCAATCGGTACCCCATACCGATCATGTAGTCACCAACGTTGATCGCCGTCGCAAGACCAAACTGCTTATGCATCGCAGGAACACCGTATCGATACGAGTCCCCATCCTCAATATCGTCGTGAACCAGGGACGCCTTGTGGAAGCATTCAATGCTCAAGGCGGCACTTTGAACACCACGCGAGAAACCAGCAACGATTTTGTCTCCTCCGGGCCCCGTCGCTTTTCCACACGACATAGCATCAAACGCAGCCAACGTTATGAAAGGTCGAGAATACTTACCACCTCTCGCAAGGAAGTTAGTGGCCAAAGCTTCCGTTGCCGCGATTGGATCTATTTTGTCGAGCGGACTCTCGGCCTCTATGTCGACTTGAGTTTGGCTTCGCTGACGACCCACGAGTGCGTCGAGCTTTGGCTGCGAAAATAAATCGCTGGCACCTCGCATTAGATGGACGTAAGACCTTGTTTTTTGCTCTGTCGCCGGCTGCTGGACCATAATCATCTCACGCACCCAAGCTTCGTCTACGCTCGTGTTCCGGCAATCGCTCGAGAGCAAGGGAACTGCCATACAAGGTATGCCAGCCAGCAAAATTTTGTCGATCGCTTTTTCCAATACGTTCAAACACGCAACGCCGACAATGGAATCGACATATCCGCTCACGATGATTTTCAATACGACAGGCGAGCCCTCTGCGACGAGCACTTTATAGCCCATCTCTTCTGCTTTGGTTCGAAAGTCCGCTATGCTACAAGCGCCGCACTTTTTGCAGTCCATACCAAACTCGTCGTAGTCGGCGGGGCATCCCTCTGCGTGCTTCAAGCAGTGTGGAAGCAAGAAAAGGCGTCGTCCTGGCGGAGTTGCAGCAACTGCGTCGCGAAAAAATTCGGTACTGATCATAACCATGATCCATCCGACGTATCCCTCGGACATGCCAAGCTCATCCAATGTGCGACGCGAAATAACTTCGAGTTCGTCTTTGGTTGGCGGCATTTCCTTGTCCATTCGGCTAGCCACTTCCCGACATTTCACTCGCATCTGTTCACGGAGTTGAGGCGTCTCGGGAACAAGCTTTAAGTGACTGGTTTTGCGTCGCGTTTTCTTTTCCGACTTCTCGGCGGTGTTCGGTGTTTGCGTAGCTGGCATCGAAGCAGGTGGGGTTAACGTTGACAAAACTCAAGTCCTCTTTTTAGGGCGCTCAGTGAAAACACCAGTGGATACATTTTTTCGTGATACCAAAGCCGAGCGAAATAAAATCCGATGGGCTGACTGACGTGATGGTGCTCCTGCTGAATCGCATCGCACAACCAATTCACACCGACCATTATAGAGTCCGCACAGTCCTTTGTGGCACCGCCGGAGATGATTCCCTCCAAGGCAACACTTGTTTCCTCGATTGTACTTGAGAATCCCCCAACAGGTCGATCCGATCCCGGGTAGTGGCAGCTATTACCGCCTCCCCACCCCCCATCGGCGTTCTGACTCGCCAACAAGAAGCAGAGGCCTCGCCGATACGCTGGCTCGTCCACCCGTCCGCATTGGCTATAACCCAATAAAACGCGTCCGGTTCCGTATATTGGGTTGTCTTCTTCCTCTCGGTCTTGGTTTCCAAACCAAAGCGGGTGCCAACTGCCATCGGGTTTTTGGCGTTTTTCCAGATAGGCCCAACCCCGCTGCATCGCACGTTCAACTCCCTGGATTGAAATTCCCGTTTCAGGAATGGCCTTCCAACAAGCTAATGCCCTAATCGCATGGGCAGTCAAGTCGCTGCCGCTCCGATCAAACGGCAAGGTTCCCCATCCACGACAAAAAGTCGGCCAACCTCCGTCTCGATTTTGCAATCGAAGCAGCCAACGGCAGCCCAAAGAAGCAGCGTTCACGACACGTTCCATCCTCATGGAATCTAGCGATGAGCTAGTCGACTTACCGCTCTTCTGACGTGTCAATGCCAACTCGTACCATTTTCGCAAAGCAAGCAGCGCAGCTGGCGTATCGTCGGAATCGGGCACTGCACCACTCAAGTTCGTCCAGCCCCAACCGCCCGGCTCTGCACCTGTAAATGCGTGCTGCTTGCGGTGCTGGCAGGTGAGCAACCAGTCTATTGTTCGATCCCATTGAGCTGTTCCCACATCGCATTCCGTATCGTCGTAAAAATGTGCGGCAGCCAATGAAGTCACCCAGGTTGCGAGATTCGTATCGATCGGCCAGCTTCCATCCTCTAAAACCGAATCGACGATAAACTTCTGAGACTCGACAGCTACCCGCGATGCCCCTTGGCCAATAGAAGCCAAACTCATCAGAACAAAACTAGTCAGAGGCACCGCTTCGAGATAACCACCGCTTGTGGGCTGCATTCGCGTGAGTACTCCTAACGTTGGCTTTCTCGCAACCGCCCGCACGATTCTTGCAATCGGGTTTCGCGGTGGACGATGAAAATACTGTGCTTGACCCATGGCAACCAACGCTGGAATTGCATAGCTAACCACAGGCAACTGCGCAAATCGATACCATGATTGAGGCAACGCTGCCGCTTCGAAGGGCAACGTAGGAATCTTTCCCCAATCCACCAACCCAGCTAACGCGCAATTGGTCATGATTGGAACGACAAACGTCTTGTCTTTGCCATAGCGTTGTCGCAATCCCTCCCAGCTTCCACACCGCTCAACATACTCCCACGCGGCCGTGATCTTGGCCGCTAAACGCTTGTTGTGCCCAGCTAACTGCCAAGCTGCTAAAACCAATAAGGTTGTCGCAATGTTAGAGAGCGATCGATCCGTATCTCCGAATCCTCCGTCCGCATTTTGCGAAAGTGAAAGCCATGTCGATCCATTTTCAATCAACTCGTTCCACTTGGTTGGTCCATAACGATTGTCGGTCGAACCTTGATCGAAAGCCCCTGGATCCTTTCTTAATTGATCTCGACTTATCGACAATGCGCTCACCGCAGTTGCGGTGGAAAGGGCGGACGTCGATAGTGCACCGGTCCAATGGCTTGACGATCCCTTGAGCAACACCAAATCCGAATGCAATCGACCAATTGCCTGCTCGATTCGTTCCTTAAGCATTGTTAAATACATCATTACGTTAGCGGGATGCGCAACCCATCGTAGGCGAGACGCACGTTCTTCGGCAGTTTTGCATTAGCAGATTCGTAGTCGACGTCATGCGACAAGTGAGTCAAATAGGTCATCTTTGGCTTAAGCCTTGATACAACTTCAAGGGCTTCATCAACGGAAAAGTGGGTGGGATGAGGCGTGTACCGCAACGCGTCCAAAATGAAGCAGTCGAGTCCTCGAAGGCGATCGAGACTAGACTCGGAAATGAAATTCGTATCGGTGCAGTAGGCGACATTTCCGAATCGGAATCCTAACACATTGCAATTCGGTCCATGAACCAATGGGATAGGTTGCAGAACAGTGTTGAGTGCTTTGAATTGCTCTGTTGCAATGCGATGGATTTGCAATTGTGGAGCAGCCGCTGCGTGCGTGGGTTCCCGTCGATCGAAAGCATAATCGAATACGGATCGAATACGAGCCTCTACCAGCTCGGCACAATATAATGGCACAGGATGGCCAAGAACAAATGGGAACAATCGTAAGTCATCTAAACCGTGCAAGTGATCCGCGTGCTCATGCGTGAACAGAACGGAATGCACCATCCCAATCCCCTCTCGCAAAAGTTGATGTCGCAAGTCAGGCGATGTGTCGATGAGCAGGTTTCCCTCCGGTAGCCCTAATATGGCCCCCGAGCGTGTCCGATTGTTCCTTGGGTTAGTACTTGTGCAAACCGAGCAATCGCACCCAATAGCCGGAACGCCAACGCTCGTACCCGTCCCGAGCAAAATCAATTGTCCCTTGAAATCAATCGAACGAAACCGTCTTTCCACTGCGCAAGTCCTAACCGAGTATTTTATCTTTCCAAGCAGTGTACTTGAATTTCCCGCCGTTCCCAAGTCGAACAATCGCTGCAACCCGAACTCAAGCGGTTTGTTTCACTTTCTCTCCGCCGATGGCCGATTCCTGAAAATTGAGCGAACGAGCACCTGGATGCCAATTCCATAATGACCGTTTTCATCGCGCATGGATGCAGCGAAAGAACACCCAAAGTTCTTTTCACAAAAAGCATCCTGTCTCCATGGCACGAAAATCTAAACGCGATGATCTGGCAGCTCTCAAAGCCGCAACGAGCAAGCAACCTAAACCCGATCTAAGCAGACAACCTCGCATAGTCGGTTGGCTAGTGTTGATTGTTGGCGGATTTAGTTCTTGGTATTGGTATAGACCACTTCCAGAAAACGTCAACCAGACGGTTCACTCCACCCTCCCTCCGGCATGGCCCACGTCGATATCTGGTCCAAAGAGTCTTTGGAGCGAACAGAACCTAATGGTACCAAGCACTCTCGAGGCAATAGAAAGCCTGCCTGAGTCTCGAAGCGATTTCGGGAACCAGAGGGCGGAAGAGTCGAGATTGATTGGGGCGCCCAAGGTAACTCTTGTGCCGTTCCATGAAGTTCAGCACGATATTCGCGAGGTACTAAAAAACCAGCGCGTGCCTATGGTGCCCATCGCTCCCGACATGAAAATCGGCAATAGTGCTTCCAACTTGCCACAAGTGTGGACTCCCGATCATCAGAGAAGCAATAGCGATGCTAGATTAACTACATCAACCTCCAATTGGCCAGATGAAGGCTACTTGCCACCTGCAAGAATCCAGAGAGAAGAACGACGATCAGCCGTTAAGATCACCACTCAAATCCCGCCGCTATTGGAAACCGGCATGAAATCGATTCGAACTAGCGACTCAGACGTCTCGATAGGGGCAAGCTATGCTGCAAAACCGAAGTCGTCTGAAACCGATTTGACGTCGACGACTGAACCCTCTCGCCAGCCTCAATTTATCCGCCAGCCAAAGAGCGGAAAATGATTCATAAAGCCGACATTTTTCACCTACCATTTTTCTGCCAGATGAAGAACACTTGACTAGGTCAGTCGTTTTTGGGCAAAAAGATGTAAGGCAAAAAATGTGTGAGTTCGTTGCATGGACTTATTGAAGTTCTTGCCAATGAAATCACTCACAATTTTCCAGTGAATTTCTTTCCCTGTTAGTGGCTAGACAATTTTTCCATTCGGCGAAGTTGCCCTTGTTTTCTTCTGGCCCGACTAAACTCTACCGGTGTGCCGTTGCTCCATTTCTATCGGTCGAAACTCGTAACAAAGCTACTACCCGTTTCTAATTACCGATTGCTCGACTTTGGGCAGGGACGAAAACTGGAGAGTATCGCGGACATAACCGTCGATCGCCCTTG
>JANLRK010000674.1:0-35288 GCA_031361585.1 Pirellula sp.
CGATGGACAAGTCGTTTTCGCGGCCATGACTGATTTGGCTAGCGGTGACTGTGCCGAGGCCACCATTTTGATAACGTACGATGGCGGTGCCGTAGTCGTCAAGCTTGCGGCCGGGTTCAAATATCTTGAGGTGGCAACTTATTTCGGCGGGCAAAAGACCAGTCATAAAGCGTCCCAGATTGTACGCATGGGTCGCAATATCACCGAAACAGCCTGCAACACCACTTTGTTTGGGATCCGTTCTCCATGCTGCTTGTTTTTGGTCTTGATCCTCCAATCGAGTGCGCAACCAACCTTGGATATAGTTCGAGCGAACTGCCTGTATTTCACCTAGCTCGCCGCTCTGAATCATTTCGCGAGCTTGTCGAATGAGTGGATAACCGGTGTAGTTGTGGGTCAAAGCAAAGACCGACTTGGATTTATCGACAAGCTTGGCAAGCTCTTCGGCTTGTGCCAAATCAAAAGTCATCGGCTTGTCGCAAACGACGTGAAAGCCAGCTTCTAACGCCGCTTTGGCAACTTCAAAGTGCGTATGATTTGGGGTTGTGACCGATACGAAGTCAATTCGATCACCTACTGGCTTCTTCGCTTCGATTTCGAACATCGCCTGGTAAGAAGGATAAGCTCGCTCTTGCGCAACATCATAATCGGGTGCAGACGCTTTGGATCGTTCGGCACTGCTGCTAAAGGCCCCGGCAACGAGAGTGGCTCTATTGTCTAAGCAAGCGGCAATCGAATGCACGCGACCAATGAATGAGCCTTGTCCACCGCCAACGATTCCCATCTTGAGCTTTCGATTCATCGGTCCGTTGGTCATGTTGATTCTCCAAATGGGTGGAAAAGAAGTTGGTCGTAATGGAAGCGGGTGATTAACGAGACGTCTATGTTTTACCAAAGTTGACAACGATTTCTAGTTGGCATCCATGCTTTGAGTTATAGTTAGCATTAGTCTCGTCCCAACAAAATTTTTAGGACTGATTGACACAGGATCAAAACGCGCAAACAATGCCGACATTGAAGGATCAAGTTCAAGCGGCAGGATGCCGCATTTTTTTCCTGTCAGAGAGCGAACCCCACGTTGCGCAACCATCCTCTACTGACTGCAATAGTCCTAAGCCTGTTGGCTTGCTTGGGACTTGAGAATATTGCATTGTGCCAGTCCAATGCAAAGTCTCCGCTCGAAGCAAAGCGGGCATTCTCCTACTTATGCAAGATTTGCGATATTGGTTCCAGAGTGACTGGCTCGGCTGGAATGGAAAAGCAACAACTCTTACTTGAAAAGCACTTCAATAAACTTGGCGCGACATTGGTCTGGCAGCCCTTCAATATTCGGCATCCCGAAACCGGCGCCAATGTCGTCGTCAAAAATCTAATCGTGACCTGGAATCCAAAGGAGGTCGAAAGAGTATTCCTTTGCACTCATTACGATACTAGACCTTTCCCGGTCAATGACGCGAGAAATCCCAAGGGGCTATTCATTGGGGCCAATGATGGCGGTAGCGGAACCGCTTTGTTTATGGAACTTGGGCATACTTTGCAAAACCTTACGATGAAGATTGGTGTCGATTTGGTGTTATTTGATGCCGAGGAAATTGTCTACGATGAACAAAGAGACCCTTTTTTCGTGGGGTCTACGCATTTTGCTCAAAACTATGTCGACGATGCAACCAGCCCAAGATACCGTTGCGGGATCTTGATTGACATGATCGCGGACTCCGATCTACAGTTGTTCTACGAACAGAATTCTTTTAAGTTTGCGAGGCCATTGGTTGAGGAAGTGTGGGAGATCGCGAAGGAGCTGAAGATCAAAGAATTCAAGCCGAATATTGGTTATGAAATCAAGGACGATCACCTGCCACTAAATTCGATTGCCAAAATTCCCGTCATCGATTTGATCGACTTTGACTACACTCGCGGTGTTCCAAAAGGAAAAAGTTTTTGGCATACAATGGCTGATACACCTGACAAGTGTTCTGGAGCCTCCATGGTCAAGGTTGGAAATGTTTTGCTGGAGTGGATCAAACGCCAGAAGTAAGGAATGGCAAAACCATGGCCACAAAACCATTCGCCATTGAGATTGTCGGACTCGAAAAACACTTTGGCAGCGCACTGGTCCTCGATCAGCTGAGTCTCGGTGTAGTGCAAAATGAATTGCTCGTTATTCTCGGCGAAAGTGGTAGTGGGAAGTCGACTTTGCTCAAGCTTATCGCAGGACTCGAGAAGCCTCAGCATGGCTACATGCGTTTCTCCGATGTCGATCAAGCTCGTGTTCTTCCACACATGCGAGATGTAGCCGTGGTATTTCAAAACGGAAATGGCTACGAGCACTTATCGGTTCGTCAAAATCTTGACTTAGCGGCAAAGAAGTCGCCATCGCCCGCTCAAGTCATTCGTTGGGTGGATTCGCTTAAGCTGGGGAATATACTTAACCAAAAACTCAACCAGTTGTCAGGTGGGCAATTGCAGCGCGTGGCTATGGCGCGAGCCATCTTGTCCGGCAAGTCGATCGTGTTATTGGATGAACCGCTTGCGCATTTGAATCAGTCACTTCGGGAAGAAATGCGGGAGCTCATTTTAATGGTCCACAAGGAATCCAAAAGGACATTTGTGTATGTGACGCACGATTCCGACGAGGCATTTTATTTGGCAAATCGCATTGCGGTTCTCGATTCGGGACGGATTCAGCAGGTGGGCGAACCGCGTACGGTTTATTGCATGCCCAGTTCAAAAGAGGTAGCTCGACTGCTTGGGCAACCGACGATTGATATCCTCCAGTTGCCTAGCGTCTGGTTTGACGCAACTCAAAAGTCTGACGCAACCGTGCAGGAATGTGGCTTGCGGTCGAATGACTGGACGATCCATCGAATCGATACGAATGCAACATCGCAGCAGGCCGATTTTCAAAAGGGTCTGTCGATTACTGCTGCAGGTGTAATACTAAAAGGTTCCATTGTACGTTGCCGTTGGATGGGAAATCGCTGGATGTTGGAGATCGAGTGTCCCGAACGCGTCCGAATAACATGCGATACTGGCGATACACATCACTCGACGGAATTGCAAGTTGCAGAGGAATTGTCTCGATCCAGTACCCAATTCGAGTCGTGTGGTTTTGTGGAGGCGAGTATTCCGCTCACTTGCATTCAGACCTTCGGGGGCAATCGCCCTAACGGTATTTAGGGATATCTCGAGCGACCTACCGTAGGTCACTCTTGCTGAGCTTGCCGCGAGTGACTTTTCGCTGGCAGTGTCGCTCCTTGCACTTGAAATGCCGAGTCGCGGAGCGACATCGGCTACATATAGACTGAATCTCAGAAGCCGTAGGTTCGAGAATCCACCCAGTAGCCTGGATAGCTGTAGATTCGGCGAGTGCGAACAGGAGGTCGAGCATTAAAGAAAATGTCGGCGTTGATGTTTGGCTGGCCGAAGTTGTAGCCCATCCAATCGTATTGCCTCATTACCGCTTCTCGATGCATGGTTTCAGCTCGAGCGCGGGCGGTTAAGTATTCTTGTGCCGGACTCACTTCAAATCGGGCGTGGCCAGGGGTACCGGTTCCGCCTGTCAAGGGCTCATCGTTTTCGGCGTACGCGGTTGCCGCAGTGATCGCGCCGGTTAAACAGAATACAGCTAAGAAAAGTCGCATAGATTGGTCTCTCCAATTGTCAGTAAAGATGAATTAGCCGACCATCCATGGCTTAATGCTCGATTCCAAAGTATCCTCCGAGCGTTCAACGATCTTTATCGGATTGGGCAGTTCAAAAAATGCATGCGACTTCGCTGGGCTGGTACAATCCCGCTGAACGTCAAGCTTTCACGCCGAGGCTTGTTGGACGATTCCGAGTTTTGCGATAAACTCTGGCCATTCGTATTTCCTGATTCGTCCTCACCCCCCGTTTTTCCAATGCTCGATCGAAAATTTGTTTTAGAAAACGCTGAGTTAGTCAAAGCGAACTGCAACCATCGTGGCGCTCAAGCGGAAATCGATCGATTCGTTGAACTAGAAATACTTCGGAAGACAAAACTCCATCAAGCCGAAGAGTTGAACCGACACGCGAACGCAACCAGCGCTAAGATTGGTGGAGCGGCCCCAGCGGAACGAGAAGCCATTAAAGAACTGGGCAGAAAGCTGCGAGAGCAGAAAGATGCAATGCAAACAGAGCACGATTCGCTAGACAGGGAGATTGCCTTGATCCTGGCGCGTGTCCCAAACATGACCCATCCCTCTGCACCTATCGGCCGAGACGATCAAGCGAACCTGGAAATTGCGAGAGGCAAAACACCTATTCCGACCTTTGATTTTCCGCCCAGGGATCACTTGCAGCTCGGTAAACTACATGACATGATCGATTTCGAGGCTGGAGCTCGCGTTGCAGGAGCTGGCTTTTATTTTCTAAAGAATGATGCCGTTCTCTTGGAACTCGCACTCCAACAGTTTGCGGTGCACTTACTGATCAAGCAAGGCTTTGTACCCGTTTCGACACCCGACGTCGCGAACACAGAAACACTTCACGGTATAGGATTCATCCCGCGCGGTCCTGAAACTCAGATCTATAGCATTGAGAACACCGATTTGAATTTGGTCGCCACCGCCGAAATCACTCTCGGTGGAATGTATGCTGGCCAAGTTCTCGAAGCGGAGAGCTTGCCCTTGAAACTGGTTGGTATAAGCCATTGTTTTCGAACTGAAGCCGGTGCTGCAGGCCGAGCATCCAAGGGACTTTATCGGGTGCACCAGTTCACCAAGATCGAGATGTTTGCCTTCACGCTTCCGAATCAGAGCGATGCAGTACATGAGGAACTTCGCCAACTTGAATGCGATTTGTTCGACCTGTTAGAAATTCCATTCCGTGTTGTCGACACTGCAACCGGTGACCTCGGCGGACCTGCTTATCGCAAATACGATCTGGAAGCATGGATGCCGGGCCGAGGAACGAATGGTGAATGGGGCGAAGTAACCAGTACGTCCAATTGTACAGACTATCAAGCTCGCAGACTCAATATCCGCTCCCGAACCAAGAACGAAAAAGGGACGCAGCTGGTCCATACACTCAATGGTACGGCAATCGCCATAAGTCGTGCGATCATTGCCGTTATGGAAAACCATCAACAGATGGATGGCACAATCCGAGTCCCTTCCGTACTTCGCCCGTGGATGGGTAAGGATGTTATTGGAAAGTGACAACAACCCATACTGTGTAGTTTGAAATTTGGGAAAGCGTGATCGCACCCAACAAGTCAGGCAGAAAAATGGTAGGTAAAAAATGGGTTTAAGGACTTGGTTGTTCTGGTTCCTACAAAGCCGCTTGTATTCATTTTTCACCAAACATCTTTCTGCCAAATCGAATCCTGAACGAGGGCACCGATTCCCCTCGAACCAATACTAGATGGCGAAATCAATTTTCGTTATGTCGCGACACCTGACAATGGGCCAGGTTCGATACCCGCATCACGAACTATTTCTGTCGTGGCAAAGACTCCTTCTGGTGCCTTCGCGGAATATGAGGCAAGCCAATGCATTGCTGCCTTTACGACTCGATAATTGGCATACAACAATGCTGCGGCCAGGACGAGGGATCCAAGGAATTGACCAAATGGAGATCTGAATAAGACCACGGAAAGTATCCCGTTCACCATCAACAATGGCAGCATCAACATGCCCACCGAGGCAATCCTTTGTCCCGTTAACAATCCATTCGAATGCCGAATTCGCCAGAATGAAATGCCGCTGGCAGCAACTCCCGCAAATATCAATAGGAAGCCAAGGATGGTGGAACCTTCGTGACGCCCATTCATTCCAAAAAAAACCAATAAGACTCCAAGGAATGGTGTTATAAGTCCAAAGATCGCGACCCAATCGAGCCCAGGCGTCGTCCGTTTTGGACGGTCTAAAATTTTGCGAACATAGCCTAACATCGCTTTCTCTACAGGCTCTTTGCTCGCCGCTGAAATGGATTCCGCGTGCAGTACTTGTTCTGATTGCAATACAGGCTCAATCGACGGAGCGTACGACTCAGGAGGATCCATCGACTCAATAATTCCATTGACTAAGTCAAGATTCAATTCCGCTCCCGCCTCCAACTTGCGTTCGATCATCGTATGTATTTGCGATTCGACCTCGGCGCAGATACTTGTTCGTTCAGCCCGCGATGTACCTCGTGTCAACAATACGTGTTCTATTCGGTCCAAAAATCGGTTGATGGACTGCGTTATTTCGATTGGATACGGTTCATTGATTTCCATGGCGATCTGGTCCTTTTCGATTCGTTAAGCATAAGTTTTGAAAGTTGTCGCTACAATGCGACCGAAGTTTCTCGTTGCGATAGTAAAGTGGAAACGCTATCGACGATTGTGCCCCAAGCACTCGACAACTCGTTCAGTCGCTTTTTTCCAGTAGCTGACAAACTGTAATAGCGGCGAGAAGGTCCGCTTGGACTCTTTGCCATCCGATGCTTCAACAAGCCTTCACTGCACAACCGCGCCAAGAGCGGGTAGATGGTACTCTCAGTCACTTCCATTCCCGGAATTTTCCCGAGCGTTTCTACAATTGCATAGCCATAGGTCTCGTCCCGCGTAACGACTGCTAGAACGCAAAGTTCTAGAATCCCCTTTCGCATTTGTGAAAGCCAAGTTGAGTCCATAGTCGCACCCTCCATCGGTTGATCCCGCCCCTTCTCAGAAAAACACGGTTAACTACTGTGTTTCGCATGGTAGCGGTGTTTATTGGAGAAGTCAACAAGATTTTCCCTGTAGTTTACGGCATCGACTTGATTTGAAAATCATCGTCAACGAAGTCGACGTGAATACTACCGCCGTCATTCTCGTCTTTACGCAACAACTCTGTGGCAATCTTGTTTTGCAAACGGCGTTGGATAACTCTCTTCAGTGGGCGCGCTCCGTAGACCGGGTCGTAGCCTTCGTTGCTTATCGCGTCGATTGCACGTTCCGAGATATTCAATCGATAGTGATTCTCGACCAACTGCTGCTCAAGTCGTTTGATTTGAAGGACAACAATCTTTCGAATTTGTTCCTTTCGAAGTGGTTCAAAAATGATTGTCTCGTCGATTCGATTCAAAAACTCGGGCAAGAACTTGGTCTTCAATGAATCCTGCACTGCCTGTTGCATGTCCTCTTCGCTGCCTCCCTCTTCCGCCACCCTTTGGATCATCTGACTACCGATGTTGCTGGTCATGACCACAATCGTGTTGGTGAAATCCACGGTACGATTTTGGCCGTCAGTCAAACGACCATCATCAAGTAGTTGCAGGAGAATATTGAATACATCGGTGTGTGCTTTCTCGATTTCATCTAGCAAGACAACGCTATATGGTCTTCGGCGGACGGCTTCCGTCAAGTGTCCACCTTCTTCGTACCCTACATATCCTGGAGGGGCGCCGACTAAACGACTTACGGTATGCCGTTCCATGAATTCGCTCATGTCGATGCGGACCATTGCCGTTTCGTCGTCGAACATAACTTCAGCTAGGGCCTTGCAAAGCTCCGTTTTGCCAACGCCGGTTGGTCCGAGGAATAGAAATGAACCGATAGGACGACTGGCATCCTGCAAACCGCTACGGCTTCTGCGAACGGCATTGCTAATTGCTTCAACTGCTTTGTTTTGGCCAATCACACGTTGGTGCAGCCGATCCTCCATGACCAAGAGTTTGGCCCGTTCCGTTTCCAACATGCGAGTGACAGGCACACCGGTCCATGCGCTAACTACGGCAGCAATTTCATCTGCAGTAACCTCCGTTCGGAGCAAACGTCGCTTATCAGTCTCTTTCGTCTCCTTGGTTTCTTGTACTTCTTCTTTTGCGATTTGCTCTCGCACTTTGCGTAGATGTTGATCTAGCTCAAAGAGTTTCTGGTAGTCCGCTTCGGAAACACCAGCCCCGGAAGATTGTTGTTCTTTGATGCGGGAATCGAGTTGACGAAATTCTACTTCGGCTTGTTCCAGCGACCGTCGGACCGATCCCACCCCAGAAAAACCAAGCTTCTCCGATTCCCATTGTTCACGCAGGCTCGCCAGCTCTCGCCGAACTTTCTGCATTTCCTGCTCGATGTCTTCTAGCGCATCTTCAGTGCTATTGTCCGATTCTTCATTGAGCTGACGCTGTGCGAGTTCCAGCTGTCGTAGACGGCGCTGCAACGTATCAATTTCCGTTGGAACACTGTCTCGTTCCATCGCAAGTCGCGCAGACGCTTCGTCGATCAAGTCGATAGCTTTGTCAGGCAGAAAGCGATCGGTGATATAGCGGTGCGACAACTTCGCCGCTTCAACGAGTGCGGCGTCGCGGATCTTCACTCCATGATGGGCTTCGTACTTGGCCTTAAGCCCGCGCAAGATGGTAATCGTATCGTCAACACTGGGTTCCCCGACGTAAACTGGCTGGAAGCGACGTTCAAGTGCCGCGTCCTTTTCAATATGCTTACGGTATTCGTCGAGAGTGGTTGCGCCAATGCACCGCAATTGACCGCGTGCAAGTTCTGGTTTGAGCAGATTGGCCGCATCGCTCGCTCCTTCAGCCGCGCCTGCTCCAATAACGGTATGAAGTTCGTCAATAAAGAGGATGACTTCGCCATCGGCATCCTTTACTTCGCGCAACACCGCCTTGAGCCGTTCTTCGAACTCGCCGCGAAATTTGGTACCCGCAATGAGGGACCCCATATCAAGTGAAATGACGCGACGATTCTTAAGACTTTGCGGCACATCTCCTTGAACGATACGTTGAGCTAGCCCCTCCGCGATGGCTGTTTTGCCAACGCCAGGCTCACCAATCAGCACGGGATTGTTTTTGGTACGTCGCGAGAGGACTTGGACAACTCGGCGAATTTCGTTATCGCGACCGATCACAGGGTCCAATTTGTTTTTGGCTGCCAAAGCAACGAGATCGATTCCGTATTTTTCCAACGCTTGGAACTTTCCTTCGGGATTTTGATCTGTGACACGCGCGCTACCTCGCACACTTTGCAAGGCGTTGAGGATATCGGGTTCGGACACTCCAAGCAGTTTTAACAAACTGCTCGCCTTATTCTCCGTGCGACACAAGCCCAGCAACAAGTGTTCAGTACTTACGAATTCGTCCTTCATGGCCGTCGCCGAAGTCGCGGCGGCCTCGAGAGACTTCTGCAATGAGGGGCCCACGGACGGCTGACGCCCGCCAGAACTTCTGGGCAATCTCTGCAACTCACTATCGCAAGTCGTCCGGATTTTCTCGAGCGGTGCACCCATTTTTTTCATTAATGGGACGACGACACCTTCGTTGTCCTTGAGCAGTCCGGAAAGCAGATGAAGGCCTTCTATCTCAGGATTGCCGGAGGCCGTAGCTTGAGACTGTGCCTCGACGATCGCTTCCTGGCCTTTGATTGTCAGTTTATCCATGCGAAAAGTCATTTTTCATCTTCCGTTTCGAGGGTTCATCAATCGCTCCCAACTGATTGGCAGTCATCCATATTCATTGACCACGAATGCAAATGGTGGGCCGAACCGCAATATGTTTTGCCTGCAATCGAGAGTCAGGCAGAAAAATGGTGGGCAAAAAATGGGGCCAAAGAGTTGGCAGATCTGATTCCTTCAATGAGAAGCTATTCATTTTTTACCAAACTGGGCCTGCTCGGTCGAAATCATTTATCGTTTTCAGTTTGGTTCGCAATACTACCAATGCAGTAGAGGTTGTTTTCACCTCGAATCAAAATATCGTTTCCGATGATTGCAAGCGACGCGCTGACGGCCTCGCCAAGTCGATTGACGGCAACAGTTCTTGGTTGCTCCGCGTGCGTGATGACCTCGGTAGTGCCTGACAAATCGGTGACATAAACGTGACCGTTCGCGCCCACGGGCGAAGCGTAGATATTCCCCAACGATCCTAGACGTATGGGTTTGGCCGTTTCTTTCCCAGTTGGACCATGCACCTTCGTTAACACGTTTTGATAGTGACTTAAAAAATAGAGTGCCTCATCGTACAGCATCATAGATGGCACATACGGCGTACCACGCGTTCGCGACCAAAGTATGTGTTTCGAATTTGTTATGTCGCCAACCGCATCCTTCAAATCGATTGCCATCAACATTTTTTTCTCGTAACTACTTCCGACATACAAAACTCCATTCGCGTACACTGGCGTCGCAACGATATTCGAGGACAAGCCGCCGCACTGCCAAAGGATCCTACCCGACTGAAGCTCGTAACCCCGGACACGATTGGTTCCACAAACCACTACCTGTTTCCCGTCTCCCTGTTCAATCACGATTGGCGAACTCCAGGACGTATCTTCGTCACGATCTCGGCGCCACAGTTCGTTACCAGTCGCCTTATCCAACGCCACGATGAACGACTTTTCCTCGTGATCCCAATTGACTATTAGGGCGTCTCCCGAGAGTGTCGGGGATGCTCCCTCACCATGCCCGTGTTTGGAATGCATTTGCCCGAAATCCTTCTTCCATTCCACTTTGCCGCTAAAGTCCAAACAATACAACCCGTGCGAACCAAAGTGAGCATAGACATGATCGCTATCGACCACTGGTGACGCCGATGCGAGGCTAGCACTATTGTGTCCTGCCTCGATGGGCAAGGCTTCGTGAACTACTCGAGTCCATAGAGTGGCTCCCGTCTTGCGATCAACGCACAGAACGACGAACTGAAATTTGCTGTCCACAGCTAGATTGTCGTGTTCGCCTGGGCGACCACTCATTCTAGGTGAGAGCTTTGCTCCGATGGGCACTGCCGAAGTCAAATAAATGCGGTCTCCGTAGACGACAGGCGTACTGTGCCCTCGGCCAGGTAATGGAGTTGTCCAGCGAATATTTCTGTCATGGCTCCATTCGATAGGCGGTTTTGCATTTGTGGCAACACCGTTCGCGCTTGGGCCTCGCCATTCGGGCCAGGATGCGGTTTCGTCGGCAGCTGCTGGATTCGCAACAAGGACAACCAACACCCCCACAAGAAGCATCTGTAGCATCGTTAATCCTTTTTAATGAGTGTGGCACGGTGGTCCCCACCGTGATACTTTGTCGAAGCAGTGAGGATTTTTGTATTACTCTGTTTCCAAGGCTTTGGTTCAAGAATGGTCAATGGCCGTTTATCCCAGTACAACAGCCGCAAAGTCGAATGAGGTCACTTGTTCCCTTAATTCAGGTCGAACAAAAATTCGTACTCTCTTGACAATATCATCGAACTGCTTTGTCGCGAGCGCATGTACGACCGGAGACAATTCACCCAAAGTTCGGTAGTTCCCATCGCGTTGCCGCACGTCCAATTGGAATTGCACTTCCAGTTTGACAGGTGGGGCATCGATGAGGATGTCGTGCGAACCAACAACCGTGCCTGTCACTTTTTGTATGTGAGTCGCAAGTTTAGCCGAGAGTTCCACCATCTCCGCGTAGGGTCGTCTGGCCAGTGCCCGATGTTCGTCAGGGTGATTAAGGAAGTCGAATTGGGCAACACGTTTGTAGAGTTGACGCTGCGGGCCAAAGAGACCCTCGATGCATGGCGACCAAGGCTTGTCCCTGCATGACGAACGAAGCGAATCGATCATCTCGGACTCATTCATGTCGATCCAAGACTGCGTCCGTTCGGTTTCATTTCGGAGTTCATAAGCGGCTCGTTGGAGCATGGCGGTCGCGCTTCGAACGGCATGATGCCAATAGACTTCGCTGAACATCACGTACCGGGCAAAGACCATCATCTCTGCAGCGGTACGCCCCTTGTCCGTGATGGCCAATCGATTTTGAGCGGAGTCGATGCACAACGAACTTACCAACCGATTGCGATCGAAGTTGCGTCCATACGGAACGCCTGCGTGCAATGAATCTCGCTCCAGGTAATCGAGTTTGTCGATATCGATCGGACCACTGAGCATCGATTGCAGCAACGCCAACGATTTATTGCCATTCGATAAATTGCCTAGACTGTCCTCTGCTTTGGGTGCAAGCAGATTCGCAACATCTTCGGGGATTACCTGCCAATCTTTTTCTAACACGCTCGCAATTTCACCTTGAGTGATCAATCGACGGGCGAGCGCCTCATGCCGAGGGATTCCACTCAAATGAATATCTTCGATAGCATGGCAGAATGGCCAGTGACCGACATCGTGGAGCAACGCTGCAACCAGAAACAGCTTTACCTCGTAGTCCGCAAGGACCTCGCCCAAGTCATCGGCACTGGAGAGCCGTTGCAAAAACTCGATGGCGTTGCGGTAGACTCCTAACGAGTGCTCCATGCGAGTGTGCGTCGCGCCTGGGTAGACGAATGCTACCATCCCCAATTGGCTGATTCGAGACAATCGACGAAAGGCAGGTGTGTCAACGAGGCGTTTGACTCTTTGAGTGACCGGGACATTAATGTCGGGTGAAATGCGGATAACTGCGGTTGGTGTTTCCAGTTCTGGCACACACCAATTACTTGACATAGCCAAGCTCTTTCTCAGTGTCCTCAAATGCTGCGTCATCTTCCTCTTCGTCAAGTTCGGTCGCTGTGATTGCCCATTCTGGAAAAGGTTGATCGCCTCGCATTGCATTCCATAGCACCCGATTCAGCAAATCCTCGGGTGCCTTGTCGACCTCCGAAAAATTGATCAATGCGGATTTTTCAGCAAATTTCCGCCGAATTGGGTCGACGATTGCAGTCGGCAATGGATTCATCTGATCGAGCGGGATGTTGATCGGAACCGACGCGTAGGGAGTAAAATTGGCGGTGTCGGTAAAGCAATCGAACATGGGTGACGCGCCGGCATCGAACTGATTCATGGGAGGCAAACCTAGAATCTGTTCGATGGTTCGCAAAATGCTATTCGTGTTGTAACGTGTGCTGACGGTCTGTTCTCGTTTTGCATACGGGCTAATACAATATGCGGTCGTCCTGTAACCGCTGACGTGGTCCCAACCGGCTTGTGGATCATCTTCGATTGAAAAGATGGCCATCTTTGGCCAGAACTTGGAGTGGCTCAGTCCCTCGACGATTCTAGCAAAGGCGAGATCGTTATCTGCCATGCAGGACGCGGGAGTCGGGGATTTAGGCGACGTACCGCTGGTGTGATCATTGGGGAGACAGATGATCGTGAGGTTCGGGTAAGTGCCTTTTTGTTCGAATTCGGCAAGTTCTTTCAAGATGAAGTCCGCTCGAGATTGATCCGGGACTTCCATGGCCCAACCGACATAATCTTTGGGAGAATAGGGACGAATGCTTTCAATTGCAGGTTCACTTTCAAAGATAACTTCATCGGCCCCTTTCCAGGTTCGAAAGCAAGACAGGTAATCTGGTTTCCCAGCTTTCGTTGCATCGCGATATCGAACTTTTGGAGCCATGAATTCGCCATAGTTTCGGATCGATTTACGATGAAGTACGGCGTTGTCCCAAAGGAATCCCGCGGGCGAATAGGCTAGCGCGTCCGATTCGTCTTCACCCATTCCGTCTGGGTAGCTTCGCGGGAAACCTGCAAAGCTTTTTTCGAGGTAAGCGGTAGAAAAAGCTGTTGTGCTCCATTGGTGGCCGTCAGCGCTCAATATGCCACAGCAATAGGTGTTGTCGAGTAAAACAAATTGCTCAGCAAGTCGGTGATGATTCGGCGTGATATCACGGCCAAAGATGCATAGTCCAGGATCGCCATTGCCTCGCTGGATATCGCCAAGGACTTGGTCGTAGGTGCGATTCTCTTTGATGACGTAGATGACGTGTTCGATTACGCTCGGTTCGCCGATGCGTTGTGGAATAGGTCGTGCGGGCTGACTATCTCTTGGCGGTAAAGCGGCATCTCGAATCGCATTACGACGCATATTCTTAGAAACCTGCTCGGACAAAACCGCTAGTTGCTCCGCGTTTGGAACTGGAACAATACTGATCGAACCATTGTGTTGATGCGAATTGAAGCCTTCACTTTTTTCTTTTTTCGATGGCTTGCTTGGCAGACCCTTGAGATTGGCCACGTTGATTTCTTTGCGAACGGGATCGAACGCGATGGCTCCTGGATACCATCCAACCGGAATGAGGCCCTTTAATAAGGTGTCCCCTTTGTCCGCTGGGTCAAAGGAAAGTACGGCTACTGCGTTTTGGGAACCATTGGCAACGTAGAGCGTATCGCCCTCGCTATTGAATGCGAGCGCGTTGGGTGCGGCACCGTAGAGGTCCGACTGTTTTGCGTTGACCCAAACCGTCTCGACAACTTTGCCGGTTTCAGTGGACAGGATAGAGAGCGAGTCGCTATTCGAGTTGGCGCATACGAGGTACTTGCCGTTAGGGGAAAGTGCCAAGTCACTTGGGCTTAGCCCAACCATGACGGTTTCGGTTGCCCCGGAGGCCAAATCGACAATCGATACCGTGCCCTCGTTTGCGATGTGCCTAACGGGATCGACCCGGACGGTTGTTCCGCGGCCGGCTGGACCGGTTAGATCGCCATCGCCTGGAATTCGCCCTCCCCAATTGCTAACATAGGCTTTGTTCTTGTAGACAACGACATCATAGGGAGCAACTCCAACGGGTAATTTTCGAACGACCTTGCGATCGTTCAAATTGATTTCGATTAGTGAGTTGGACAGGTTTCCACAAACAAAGAGACTGTTGTTGGATTCGTCGATAGCTAGTCCGCTCGGTATCTCTGGTGCACGTCGCGGTGCCTTGGCATCGGGTAGCGGAATTGTATGCGAAGCAGCATGTTTGCCTTCTGCATCCACAGTGAAGACACTTATCGAGCCCCCTACATTGCTCAGGTAGACATTTTTACCATCGCTGCTGTAAACGAGGCCCATATAACTGACTAAAGCCGTTGGGTCTGGTTTTAGGATATTGGGGGACGCGACCTCAGATTTGGAAGTCTGGTCTTTGGTTGGGAAATCGACGGACTGCGATACGACGTGGTTGCTTGGATTGATTACGACAAGCTTGTTGGTCTTGCCTGAGGTGATGAGTGATTTTCCGTCTGGAGACAAGACCAAAACCTGTGGTCGCATTCCAGCCAAGTCAATGCGTTGTCCAGCAGGTGTGACGACTGCAACGGAGGTTTCAATTGGAGACAGGCTGGAGGCACCCTTGTCTTGCGCCAAGATGATTGGAGTGCCAACGAAGCTCGAGGTGAGTAACAGCCAAGTGAACGAAAGATAATTCGAGGTTGTTGTCATTTTTTTTGTGAGCTGGGACTTTGGATTGAATTGGAGCGAATGGTTCCATGTGATTGAACGATGTAACCATCGTCAAGATTTTTGCGGAATGCATTCTATATGATTTGTGGTGGTGGAATTCGCATTGCAATCGCATTAAGGCGATGTGAACCAAAATAAACATCCTGCGGGTTGCGCTGACTTGGTAGAGATTGCAAGCTGTCAGGTTATCTCCGTATATCGAGCATTCCTTCTGCCATGCGACTATTGCGACATCCCGCAAGGGGTAGAGGGCTAGATATTTGATTAATTTTCTTGACTTTGGTCTCTAATTGCCAATAATCACTCATCAAAGGGAATTTTTGGAGAATTTTTGTGGGTGCATCGTTCGCATAACGCGGTTATCCATACGGCGTTTAGACATGCGACGTTGAATGAGAGATACCGAAGACACCTGGAAAATTCGAGAAGCAGAGCAGTTATTCCCCAATTGAATTTGGCAAGTGTTTTGGCGTCGCTTGCATGATGAATACACAATTTGGAGGGCCTTAAGTTAATGAGCAATCTTTGCAAGAACGTTTTTGAAGCGATTTTGAAGTATGGACACGATGAGGATTTCGATCCCGTTGTTGACATGAAGTTTCTCCCGACGGATGCTCCCGCAGGCTCGCAAGAAAAAATTGAAGTATTGCGAAAGCGAGTAGAGCTTGGGCAACCTCTTTGGCACAACGATGACCGAGTGGATTACAGCGGTTTGACTGGGGCAATTCGCCCTCGCGAGTAAATTTGGCACGCGTGCCCATACTTTTCTAAGTCGACAAAGGCTCGGGTTCTTCCCGAGCCTTTTTTCGTTGAAGGACGTTCGAAGCGTTAGCCACGAAACGCTTTGAATCAGTGGTTTGCTGTGTCCTAAAATAGAATGGACGTGCTACCATATGTAGATACAGGTAGCTGATGTAGAAGCGCGCATCGAGCGACTTTCAATTGGATAGATATACATGAGCGAGCAAAGCCCAACAGATCAATTGGTTGACGAAACTTATGAGCACATGCGGCGACTGGCTGCAAGCTATTTGCAATTGGAGTCGGCAACGGTATCTCTTTCACCGACGGTGCTAGTTCATGAAGCCTACGTAAAGCTCTCCAAGCAGGTATCCGACAAGTACCAAAGTCGAGGGCATTTCTTAGCGATAGCGGCGACGATGATGCGTCGAATTCTTGTCGACCATGCACGTGCTCGCAATCGAATCAAACGGGGTGGTGAACGTGTTCGAGTCGTATTTGACGAGGATGCGACCATTGCTCCATCGCGTGACAATGACGTGTTAGCGCTCGATGAAGTTCTTGAGGAGCTCCAGTTAATGGATGCAAGGCAAGCCAAAATCGTGGAGATGCGTTTTTTCGGAGGAATGACGGTTCCCGAAGTCGCTGGCGTTTTAGGGTTGTCGACGCGAACGATCGAGAATGAATGGAAAATGTGTCGGGCATGGCTTCGCAAACGGCTGGAGGCAGACGCTTCACTTTGACACCCGAACAATACGCTCTTGCAAAGGAGCTCTTTATCGATTTGGTGAACAAGTCGTTGCGGGATCGAGAGTCTCGACTATCGGAACTGAGTTTGTCCAACCCAGAGGTTGTTCAAGAAGTTCGGGGGCTGCTTGCGCAGCATTTTAGTCGAACGATCATGGTGCCAACCGGCCGGATATCGAAGACAACGGTACAGAGCCGCTCCATTTCCACATTAGGACTTCAGAGGATCGGCTACAATCTCGTCGGAGGCGTTTTGCCTCTTGCTTCGGCCTTGAGTGCGGCGTTGTTTCTGATCGGCGTGGGCTGGTATTTGCAATCGGAGTTGATTCGTCGATCGCGCGTCGAATATGCCTCGGTATTAGCGTCGTTGGCTGACCAAAAAAGCACGCTTGTATTGCAGTGGGCACGCGGCCACGAACTTCGAGTACAGGATTGGGGGCGTCAAAAGGAATTGCAGTTATTAGTGAAAAGTCTCGATGAAAAAATTCAATCGCCAACCCTTAATGAAAGAGAGCGTGCTGACATTCTTGGTTCTGCAGAGGAACAGCTCAAAGTAAAGAGCATATTCGAGAATCAGGGAGCGGTACCAATCAAAACTGTGACCGACTCACGAAATGAGAGCTTTGCTGCCAACGAGCGTACAAGACTCAAGTACGCGATATGGAATCGCTCTTCCATCTTGCTTGCTGACTGGCAGTTCGCCAATCTTAATGTCGGTTTAGGTAGCTTTACATCGTCTGTTGGTTCGACCATTTTAAAAAGAATTTTTGATCGAGGCGCGTCATCGGTTGAATTACCTAGACCCACTGCGGAAACGATCTCGGAAAATTATCCGATGGAATCGGAAGAGCAGTACGCAATGTTCTTGGTTCCGATCTATTCGCCGGACGACTCGTCAGTGATTATTGGCGCGATGATGGTCCGAAGTTCGATGTTTCTCGACGAACTGGAGGAATTGCTGTCGAAACCTGTTTTGCAAGAAAGCAACGCGTATTTGTTGGACGACCGCGGGGCCATTGCAACCAAAGCAAAAGACCTACAGAGTTTGATGGAATTGCCTGCCTATTCTTCGCTCAAGAAGGTGCGTGGCGCACCGATTGTCGAATCGCGAGATCCGGGTGGAAGCGTGCTCTCAGGCTACGTGCCAGCTGAACACTTTAGCGATTGGTCATGGACTAAGCCAGGGAAGACGATTTCTCAACCTCGAAACGGTTTCGACGTAAACGGCTACCGAGATTACCGAGGACGCGAGGTCGTGGGAGCTTGGCACTGGATCGATACGTTGAATCGACTACTGGTATTGGAAATACCGAAAGAGGAAGCCTTCAAGAATCACATTTTTATAGTTCGAGCTTTCCGAATTTTGTATGGTGTCCCTCTACTTATTTCATTGGTCATCGGTGCATTGTCGTTGCGAAGGGCTTTTCGAGGTGTCGACTTGGCTAACCGATCGCTGGGTTCGTACATCCTGCGGGATAAGATTGGCGAGGGAGGGCTGGGAATTGTATATCGGGCCGAGCATAAATTGTTAGGAAGAGAGGCTGCCATCAAA
This sequence comes from Pirellula sp., assembly GCA_031361585.1. Taxonomy (GTDB): domain Bacteria; phylum Planctomycetota; class Planctomycetia; order Pirellulales; family Pirellulaceae; genus JBKCUI01. The sequence continues at coordinate 18,166 of JANLRK010000674.1, forward strand.
TTGATCAAAGAGCCGATGGTTAGTTCGGCAACATTGAAAAGGTTTGAACGCGAGGTGAGGATGGCCGCCAAATTAAGCCATCCCAATACAGTGAGTATTTACGATTTTGGGATGTCCAAAGATGGACTTTTGTTTTGTGCGATGGAATTGGTCGAAGGGGTCAATCTTTCTCATTTCATCTCCTATGATCCGACGATTTCTATTGAGCGATGCCTTTGGATATTGAGGCAAACTTGCGGCGCAATTGAAGAAGCACATGAGATTGGGTTGATTCACCGCGACATCAAGCCCCAGAACATCATGATATGCCGAAAGGGGCAGCTCATGGATTTAGTTAAGGTCGTTGATTTCGGTTTGGCAAAAACGATGGCCGACAATATCGCCAGAGATGTGACCGCGACACGCGTTCTAATCGGGACGCCCGGCTTCATTGCTCCGGAACGATTGGAAACACCCTGGATTGCCGATCCCAGAATCGACATCTTTGCGTTTGGAGTGCTAGGCGTTTACCTTTTGACTGGAAAAGTCCCGATCCTGGGTGTAACGCACGATTCCCTGATTTGCCTTTTGAACCTTGGAAGATTTTCGGACCTTTGCAATGAGGTGAAGTTCGACGCGTTCATTCGATTACTGGCACAGTGTATCGCTCCGGACGCGAATGATAGACCGCGGTCGATGAGCGAAGTAGGGAGCAAGTTGGGTGGGATTGCGTTGCGATTCCCTTGGAGCGAAGAGTTGGCAGAAAAATGGTGGGAGGATAACGAACTAGACTTAATTGCAGCCGCCAGGGCCAACGATGCCTCAGCCAAGTAGCTCCTTGTTGAACGCCTCGACGGAACACCTATGCAAAACACCTATGCGAAATTGGGTGAACGGAAGCGGGCTGCATCAATGGTCGCCCAAATATGCATGATCCACCCGAGTAGGACAAACCAAAGTAGAGTTGCGCTGAAAAAGAAAATGGCCGCAGCCAAGATGCGACCTTGGCATAGTTGACCTAATCCGGGATATATGAAACTAGCAATTGCGGAAATCACATTTCCTGTCGATCCTTGGCCGCCCATTTGGGTTTTCCTGTGACTGTGTGCAAGCAAGCAATAACAAATCTCAATTCGCGGAATGGCCTGCGATCTTGGAAATTTCTATTTGCCAGGTAGGTCGAACGGAAGAGGCCGCGATTGGGACAAGCTTAGGCACTCGTTGATCAGCACGACCGGAATGCCAGATGACGCGTCGACCATTCTTGCGTTTTCTAAGATAGAATTAAGCAGATTGGCTACAACCACCTTTTTTACTCCCGGGTGTGATTCAACGTGTCGCTTGATTTCGAAGTCATCGGTCCTTACAAAATCATCCGCATCTTGGGCCAAGGAGGCATGGGAACAGTCTACCATGGCGTTCATGCAAAAACGAATGATTCGGTTGCGATCAAGGTGATTGCGTCCAACATGGCTCAGCATCAAAGATTCCGAAGGCGATTCGATTCGGAAATTCAAACGCTTCTAAAATTGAAGCACCCCAACATCGTTCAGCTGATTGGTTTCGGGGAAGAGAAAGGATTGTTGTTTTATTCTATGGAGTATGTTGACGGCGAGAATCTTCAACAACAGCTTCGACGAGAAAAGAAGGTTGGTTGGGAGAGGGTCGTCGATATTGCGATTGAGGTGTGTTCTGCGTTGAAGCATGCTCACGATTTTGGGGTAATTCATCGCGACCTTAAACCAGCTAATCTAATGATCAATTCACAGGGCAAGGTGAAACTGACCGACTTTGGAATCGCCAAACTGTTTGGCGCATTGGAGTCGACCGTCGAGGGTGCCGTGTTAGGGACCGCCGACTTCATGCCCCCTGAACAAGCAGAAGGCAAGCCCGTTTCCGTCCGCAGCGATCTCTATTCGCTCGGAAGCATGTGCTATGCTGCGATATCGGGGCGGGCTCCATTTATCGGAAAGAACATCCCGGAAATCCTTTTCAACGTTCGCTATGGAGCCTTGAAACCGTTGGCCAGTCTTGAGCCGACGGTACCTAAAGAACTGTGCGATTTGGTGGACGAATTGCTGAGACGTGAGCCGTCGATGCGCCCGCCGACTGGACTAGTTGTGGGCAATCGATTGCAAGCTTTGCGAGTTGGGCTCGCGATGCGTGCCCGCGAAAAATTGTCAAATAAAACCGAGGTCCGAAACCTCAAGGAAATGACCAGTATCGACATGAATGAAGACTCGTCGCTGATGTATGAGGTCAAGTCGATTTCGCCAAACGAAAGCACCGTTGCAGGTGCGACGCATCCTTCCCAGTCCAGCAACCAAGCTCGCACGAATGAATCGGGTCCGTCGATCGCAGGACCGGATGAAAATACTCAGCTGGCTCCCTCTCATTCAGCTTTTGAATTGATTGAGCAGCCCAGCGGTATCGAACACATGGGCAAAACGAACTTCACCGAAGTTCAAGAGGATGATAGACGCAGATTGACTACCCACTTTACCGAAAGCGAGCAGATGTCCGTCTGGACGCAATGGCTCAGTATCGGCGGATTGATTGCGACGTTGATCGCATGCGGGTTTGGCATATTTTGGCTTTCTCTAGCACCGTCTGCAAACAAGCTATACCAAGAGATAGCTGTTGCAATGGACGCTACCGAAGACGAGCAATTGTTGGCGATCGAACCCACGGTAGATCGATTCAAGGCACTTTATCCAAACGATCCTCGGCTCCAAGATGTGGAAGCATTGTTACGTGAAATCGAGTCAGTCCGATCGATACGCCAAATGCAACGAAAAGCCAAACGCGGAGGCACCGACCAATTGGATGCCGTCGAACAAGCGTTCCTAGAGTGTATCAACGCTCAGTCGATTGATACCGTCATTGCACAGCGCAAACTAAAGGCGCTTGCAACGGTCTTTTCTGCGAATGAAAAACTGACCGCTCGCCAACGCCAAATTGTTGATTTGGCCAACCGAATGTCCGAAAAAATTGAAAATGAAGTAAAACCCTCTCGTCATCCCGCCATTGAATCGCTCGCCGAGCAAATGATCTGGGCTGACGCAAATCTTGGCCCCGCAACTCGAGCTGCCTGGTTGAAAGGGCTTGTTGAATTATTCGAGGAAAAAGTCTGGGCTCGCGAATTGGTTGCATCGGCCAAACTTAAGTTGACAGCCATAGAGAATGCTAGGTAACCGCATGCCGACCGCTAACTGCCCGAAGTGTCGTAACATGGCCTTCTGGACCTTGTGTGAGTCAACCTGAACCCAAGCTACCGAATCATCTTAGGAATTGCATGTCGAACATTGTCGAAGTAACTGGATTGACCAAGAAATACGGAAGCTTTGCCGCCTTGAATGAGTGTTGTCTTTTGGTACCAGAAGGATCGATCTTCGGATTGCTAGGACCAAATGGGGCCGGAAAAACCACGCTCATTCGCTGTTTGATGGGCTACCTTCGGCCCTCTACGGGTATTGCCAAGGCAGATGGTTTGGATTGCCAACGAGAAAGTCTGCAGGTTAGGCAGCGCGTATGTTACTTGCCCGCTGAAACGAAGCTTTTTCGAATGATGCGAGGTCGCGAGTGCATCGATTTTTTTTCCGCGATCCACCCGCGCGGCAATAAACAGCTCGCTCTGGAGATCGCAAAACGGCTCGAACTGGATACCGGTCGCCGCGTGGGTTTCATGTCGACAGGCATGCGTCAAAAGCTTGCAATTGCATGCGTGATGAGTTGCCAATGTCGCCTCATGATCTTAGACGAACCCACAGCCAATCTCGATCCAACCGTCAGAGCCGAAGTGCTGCGATTGGTCCGCGAAGCAAGCCTGCGCGGAACTACCGTTGTGTTCTGTTCCCATGTACTTAGCGAAATCGAAGAGATTTGCGATCATGCCGCCATCTTAAAAATGGGGCAAGTAGTTCGGTCCATCGACTTGAGCGAAGTTCGATTTGTACATCGAGTTCAGGCCGCGATCTCAGAAGGGATTCCGGCTGTCATAATTCCGGATTCCGTTCGCATCACTTGCCGTGAAGCGAGGTGTATCGAGCTAGAAATCGATGGTCCATTGGACAGTCATTTAAGTTGGCTTGCCCAGAGCGGATTGCAATCGATTCAAATCGACTCGATTGGCCTTCGCAGTATTTACGATAGTGTTCATCCAAGTGTGCCCATGATGAGGGCAAGAACGGTCTAGTTTTTCCAGGGTCCGGTTCCCATTTGCGAAGCGCGACGAAGGGGACTTACGCTAGCTATGCGGCTTGCGTCACTGGTATTGCTTTCGACCACGGCTTTCCTCTATTGTCGTACGTGGCGGAGGTTGCGCGCATATTACTTCCGTCAATTCGTATTCACATGCATGTTCGAATAATTCGAAATCACGAACATCGCTCATTTTCCAAGGATGGAAAACGACAATGGAAAAAAATCGGCAATTGGCCACACGCAACTTTCCTCTTCGCTTGAACAAGCGTTGGTCCATCTTGGCCTTGCTATCGGTCGCGATTGTGATCTGCCCAATGTCAGCAAGCGCACAGACCAAGCTTAGCAAGCCGATCAAGAGCAGTGGTCCCGCCGCACCTCCCGCGGCTCCGGCAAAGACGGAGCGAGAATGGATATGGACAGCCGATGCGCAAAGCGAGTCGCGAATCGGGGACGCCTATTTTCGACGAGTAATGGATTTACCCGAAATTGAAAAAGCCTTTGTGGAATTCGAAGCGGCTGAATCATGCGAAGTCTTCGTGAACGGCAGACGCGTTGGTTCGAGTAAAGCAGCCCGCACTGTCGAACGCGTAGATGTGTCGACTGCGGTTCGACCCGGGAAAAACATTATTGCAATTCGAGCGAGCAACCGCCAAAGCGACGGATTGGGTTTGAAGGTAGGTTTCATGTTCAAGCCCACGGAAGCCAAGTGGCGGATTGTGGTTAGCGACTCTGAATGGAAGTCGAGCAAAACCGCTTCTCAAAACTGGCAGGTACTCCGATTCGATGATAGCAAATGGAATTCAGCCGTCTCCATCGACAACAATAACCAAGCTGTGGTCAAGCGAGAAACCGCCAAGGCCAAAACTGCTCCGGTGGTTGTGTCGATTGGCGACTATGACTCTAAGAAAGGTCCGCCGCCACCAGAGCGATTCAAGACGAAACCTGGATTCGTAGTGGACGAAGTGATCGACCATGCTTCGATCGGTTCCGTAGTGGCGATGGCGTTTAATGAGTTCGGGCACATTGTGGCGTCGCAGGAAGGTGGGCCACTGCTTCTGATATACGACGCGGACAAGGATGGCACACCTGAAAAGACCCGCATCTATTGCGAGCTAGTTAAGAACATACAGGGAATTCTTCCCCTCAACGGCGACGTCTACGTGACTGGTGACGGACCTGAGGGATCCGGCCTCTACCGACTCGTGGACGAAGATCGAAATGGAGAGCTCGAAAAATGCGAGCTGTTGCTCAAATTTCAAGGAACCCCCGGAGAGCATGGGCCACATCAAATTGCCTTCGGACCCGATGGTTGTATCTATATCGTTGTCGGCAATCATGCGAAACTCAGCACACCGATCGATGAGGGAAGCCCGTATCGACTTACCTACGAGGGAGATCTGGTGCAGCCTCGTTTTGAAGATCCAGGTGGACACGCTGAGGGGGTCAAGGCACCAGGCGGAACGGTCGTAAGATTGGAGCTCATTAGTAAAAAGGTTCAGGTTGTGGCTGGTGGACTTCGAAATGCCTACGATCTGGCATTTCATCCAAGCGGCTCGCTGTACGTTCTCGATAGCGACATGGAAGCGGATATCGGCGCAATCTGGCATCGAGCCACTAGTTTGTTTCGAATTGCAGAGGGTGGAGAGTACGGCTGGCGAAGCGGTTGGGCGAACTGGCCTGATTACTATTTGGATCGACAACCGTCGTTGGCAACATCTGGCCGAGGTTCTCCAACAGGTATGACGGTCTACTCACACGTCAAGTTCCCTGCAAAATACCACCGGACGCTCTTTATGGCGGATTGGTCAGAAGGACGGATCCTGTCGATGAATGTCGAAGCAACCGACAAGTCCAAAGGGAAAATGGAGGACTTCGTTTCGGGCACGCCTATGAACGTTACGGATTTGGAGGTCGGACCAGACGGTTGGCTTTACTTCTGTACTGGTGGGCGCGGTACCGATGGCGGCATCTACCGAGTACGATGGGTCGGCGAAATTCCGGCTCAATCAACGGACCTGGGAACTGGGATCTCGAAAGCAATCAGGCAACCGCAGATCTATTCCGCCTACGGACGTCAAGCCGCGGCCGTTCTAAAGAAAGAACTCGGCGAAGAATGGTCGGAACAAATGGAGGGTGTTGCGTTCAGCAGCGAAAATCCGGCCAGGTATAGAATGCAGGCGCTCGATCTAATGCAACTATTGGGGCCTATTCCAACGACCGAAATGTTGATTGAGTTGAGCAATAGTTCGAGCGAACAGGTGCAAGTCAAGTGTGCCCGCATGCTTGCACTGCACATTGACGACAGCGAAGCACAGGTGCAACTGCGAAAACTCCTACGCGATGACGACGTAACCGTTCGAGTCGCTGCATGCGAATCGATTTTGAGACTTGGCGTGATTTGTGAACCGTCCGAATTAAAAGCCCTATTGCAAAGCAATGCGAGAGAGGAAAGATTTGCCGCTCGACGGGCTTTGGCCTTAGTGCCAAACCACCAGTGGCGTGAAAACTTTCTGACAGATGCATCGAGCCGCTTGGTGATCAATTCCGCGCTGACGCTGATTGCCACGGAGCCAAACCGTTCCAACGCACTGCTAGTTGTCGACAACCTAATGCGTTTGTCTCAAGGCTTTGTGAGCGATTCTGACTTTGTTGACTTGCTGCGTGTTTTACAAGTCACACTTCACCTCAATGCCATCGAGCCAGCGAACCTGCACGCCTTAAAGGCTCTTGTTGAAAGGGAGTTTCCTGCCGGTAACTCTGCCATCAATTGTGAGCTAGTGCGGCTTGCCGCCTACATGCAATGCGATATCGTTCCGCAAGCGATCAAGTTCCTGCAGTCAGACGTGGCCATGCCCGAACGCATGCTCATATCGATGCACTTGCCGATGATTAACCACGAATGGACCTCCGTCGAGAGAATGACCGTCTTGCAGTTTTTGGAAACAGCCCAGAAAGCGAAGAGCGGAAGTTCGTATCAGTTGTACGTTATGAAGACTTCACAGGCTTTGGCCAATTTCATGACCGAGTCGGAAGCCATGCGAATCTTGGAGCTGGGTGAACAATATCCAAACGCAGCATTGACAGCCCTGTTTAAAGCCCCCGAGCAGCTGACCGCAGAACAGATTCAAACCCTTGTTCGACTTGACAAAGCCATTGACAAAGGGGGATTGGAAGAGGATGTATTCAAGCGACTCAAGACGGGCATCACCGCCGTATTGTCAAGCCAATACGATGATTCCGCTATGGAACACCTACGTGAACGATGGAGAAAGAGCCCTGATCGCAGAGCCAGCATTGCTATGGCATTGGCCCAGCGGCCCGACGAGCGAAATTGGGACTATCTGGTTCGGTCCGTATCACAACTGGATTCATTTGCGGTCGCGGACGTGTGTGATTGTTTACGCAAGATCGACGTAGCGACCGAAGACCCAGAAGCACTGCGACAAACCATCCTTCAAGGATGCAAATTGTTCGAGGCCGGGCTGGATCCAAATCCAACGATTCGACTGATGGAATATTGGACGGGAGAAACGTTGGATAGGCCCGCTGATAAAAAACAGTCTCCGATGTCTGCTTGGCAAAAGTGGTATGAAATGAGATTTCCTGATTTGCCACCCGCAGTGCTGGCTACAGCCACCGAACAACCTAGGTGGTCGCTCGGTTTTCTTGAGCAGTTCTTGTCGGGTGACCAAGGGAAGTTTGGCGAAATTACAAACGGCGCTCAGGTCTTTTCGAAGGCTCAATGCAGTTCGTGTCACAAATTGGACACGCTTGGCAATGGGTTCGGACCGGATTTAACCAGCATTACTAGACGATTCACGAGGTCTGAGTTTCTCGAATCCGTTCTCTTTCCCTCGCACGTCATAAGCGATCAATACGCTTCCAAAAAGGTACTGATGACCAATGGGCAAGTACTAACCGGGATTGTTATTCATAACAAACAGGGGCTAACGATTCGAACCAGGGAAAATAAAGAGGTACAAGTTCCGAAAGCCGATGTCGACGAGGTTTTACCAAGCAAAGTATCAGCTATGCCTGCCGGCCTTTTGGATACTCTAACCCCTTCCGAGATTCGGGACTTGCTATGCTTCATCGGTTACTTGCCTCAAGCTAACATCGCCGAAGAAAAACCGATAACGGTTCGACGTTAAGGCGCAGTGGTGGTTTAGGCTTCCAGCCTGTCGTATCAGTGGATCGACAGGCTGGAAGCTTTTTCATACCCCACATCTTTTTCTTACGACTCCCGCGAGATCATCACATAAACTAGGAAGCTTAATAATTAATAACCAGAGTCGACAGAATATCAATCCGTTGTTCAATGGATCGTTTTGATGCGTATGTTCTTGAACTCCGCCCACATGGGCTTACCCGCATGAAGCTGCAGCGCGAGCACGCCTTCTTTCAATGCAAGCGTAGGTTCGTTGTCCGTGAAATCGAGAACCAACTGGTTGTTCAAGTAATGCTGGATTTGGGCACCCTTTCCAATGATCACGACTTCGTTCCAATCGTCGAGCTTCATTAGTTTCTTGAAGCCTTCTTGGTCGACAAGCGAACTGGACGCGATTTTCTTGCCATCGGCTCCCCATGACGCCTTTTCACCGACGAGACATATTCGCCCGCGCTTGCCACCCTCGTCGTAGATGAAACTGGATACATTCGGGAAAGTAGCCTCATTCCGAAGTTCATGCTGGTATCCGCGAACCACCCAAGCGTTCTTTACTTTGTCTTCGGTGATATGTTTCGACCGATATTGGATTCCGGAGTTGTTAGTCGCGTTGCATCGGAATGACAGTCGCAATTCAAAATCCTTGGTCGTCCCTTTATTCCAAATCAAAAACGTGTTTCCGGCCGCTGGAGCTGCCTCCGTGGTTTCGCCATGGATCACGCCGTCTTTAACTTTCCAAAGTCTTGGATCGCCATCCCAGCCATCCAAATCTTTACCATTAAAGATCAAATCCATTCCCGACTCTGGTGGAGCGGCAATTGGGCCTTCTTTAGCGACCGCAAGGGTTGAAACACAAAAAAAAAGTAGAACGGCCAAGCATCGCATCGAAATAGACTCCGGAGGGCAAACTGAGGGGGAACTTGAGAACGCGGTGAAGCTAGTGATTATGATCATCCCTGGGCCAACTGCAAACGTCTGATAGATGCACAGAATAAAAAAAGGCATAACAGTTTCGTGTTTCGCATCGCCGGAATTCAAGCGTCTGAATTCACGTAGGTCAGCCTGTCCTCAGGTTGACGATTTGAATTCGCAGTCCGCGTCCGGCTGAGGACAGCCGGACCTACGTGGGGCCGGACCTACGTGCGGCCTGGTGTCTTGCACGGAACAACAATCTGGAGTAGTACTTCGTACTCCCTCATTTCACGTAAATTATAAAATGGCAAATTTTGAAAGTACATCGGTGCGCTAATGGTTCGTAGTACCCTGCTTTTCTTTGTATTGTGTTGCATCTTTCCGAGGATGGCGTTCGGCCAGCAATCCGACAACGCTTTGCAACGGCTGTTTGAGGACTACCATGAGCAGTTCCTGATCATGTTTCCACTCGAGGCCACCGCTTTCGGCGATTCACGTTACAACGACCTACTCCCTATCGATATCGATCAAGACTTTGCGGTGAAAGAGACGCAGTTCTACAAACAGATATTGAATCGTCTCCGCGCCATCGATCAAAGTACTGCCAGCGAATCCAAAAAACTGGCTGCGGAGATTCTCGACTACGAACTCAGCATGCGCCTAGAAGGAATGAAATTTGATTTCGATCGAATTCCTTTTCATCAGTTCGATGGCCTGCCGTTGACGTTCGGTCAAATGGGGAGTGGGACTGGAAGCCAACCATTCAAAACCGTCAAAGATTACGATGATTGGCTAAAACGCGTAGATGCATTTGCCGTATGGTCGCGAACCGCCATCGAGAGATTTCGCGATGGCATCAAAGATGACTACGTACTTCCGAGGATCCTAGTCGAACGCATGGTCAAACAGATGTTCGACGAAACCATCGTTAGCGAAGATCCTGAAAAGAATCTGTTCTATGGACCGATCAAGCTGTTGCCGTCCCATTTCCCGGTCGGTGAAAAGGCTCGACTGGCGGTGGCATTCAAAGCAGCGATCATCGACAAGATTGCACCAGCCTACCGTGGCATGGGCAGCTTTCTGCGCGACGAATACCTTCCCAAGGCCCGTCAATCAAGTGGCATTTCCGATTTGAAGGGTGGACGAGAACAGTATCAATACTGGGTCCGCCGTTGGACCACGACATCGCTCACTCCAGATGAAATCTTTAACATTGGCGAGTTGGAGGTGGCACGCATCCGACAGGAAATGGAATCCGTACAAAAACAAATGAGCTTTACCGGTACGCTTAAAGAGTTCTTTGAACATCTGCGTGTCGATCCGAAATACAAACCGTTTAAGACACCCAACGAAGTGATTTCCTTCTTTGCCGCCATACAATCCAAACTCGAACCACAACTGGGCAAAGCCTTTTTGAATCGGCCGAAGACCAGGTTTGAAATTCGCCGCACCGAAGCATTTCGGGAGGCGACCGCTAGCGCTGAATACATTCCTGGTTCCGCCGACGGCGGTCGGCCTGGAATCTTCTACACCCCGATTCCGGATGCGACGCAATTCAATATCACCGGTGGTATGGAATCCTTGTTCTTGCACGAGGCGATACCAGGCCACCACTACCAAATCTCGTTGCAACAGGAGAACGAACAGTTGCCACGCTTTGCGAGGTTTCTATGGTATGGTGCTTACGGCGAGGGCTGGGCACTCTATTGTGAATCGATAGGCCAAGAGTTGGGGCTCTATACCGATCCGAAGCAACGTATCGGAGCTTTAGGAGACGAAATGCATCGGGCCATTCGATTGGTCGTCGATGTTGGCATGCACTGGAAGGGTTGGACCCGCGAGCAAGCGATTGAATACATGATGGCCAACGAACCGATCAGCGAGGACGGGGCGATAGCCGAGATCGAACGCTACATGTCGTATACGGCCCAAGCATTGTCGTACAAAATTGGTCAGCTCAAGATTAGCGAGCTTCGCGGTCGTTGCGAAAAGCGACTCGGTAATCAATTTTCGCTTCCAAAATTTCATGATCAAATTTTACGAAACGGCGGCATGCCGCTCAATATCCTCGAAACTCGCCTCGATCGATGGAAGCCATAATTTAATCGAAACAAAGTAGTATGGCCCCCAGGCAGCGCTCATCTCGGGCCAGGGGCCTAAGCTACGGAATCCCAATATGCTCGCTTCATCCCACCACACACCATGGTATCGAGTCCTGTACATCCAAGTGATCATAGCGGTCGCTCTAGGGATCGCCGTTGGGTATTTCTATCCCACCATTGGCCAGTCGCTCAAACCGTTGGGAGACGGATTTATCAAACTGGTAAAGATGATGATTGCGCCGATCATCTTTTGTACCGTCGTCCACGGTATCGCGTCGGTGGGCGACCTACGCAAACTTGGACGTGTAGGCATCAAATCGCTTGTCTATTTCGAGGTCGTATCCACTCTCGCGTTGGTCATTGGTCTAATCGTAGTCAATGTCCTACGACCGGGCGTGGGGATCACACCTGCAGGCGAGGCATATCACGCTTCGGAGCAAGCAACCGCATCCAGTAGCAGCTTCGGTGAAAAGGCCAAGACGCTCAATGAAGTCGATTTCATTCTCAACATTATCCCAAGCTCATTCCTAGGGGCCTTCGTTTATGGGGAACTTTTGCAAGTGCTATTGGTCGCCATCTTGGTTGCGATTGCAATTGCTTCCATGGGAGAACAAGGCCGACCGATTCTTAAAGGGATAGAACAGATGGGGAGTCTGTTCTTTGCCGTCATGAACATCGTCGTTAAGGCCGCCCCGATCGGTGCCTTTGGAGCAATAGGTTACACCGTGGGAGCGCATGGACTTGCAACCCTGGGAAGTTTGCTTTGGCTTATGGCAGGCTTCTATCTCACGTCGGCACTGTTTGTGGTGATTGTGCTGGGAAGTATCGCAGGGGTTTGTGGCTTTTCCATTTTTCGATTTCTCGTCTATATCAAAGATGAGTTGCTACTCGTGTTAGGAACAAGTTCCTCCGAGACCGCACTCCCAGGACTGATCAAGAAAATGGAACATCTCGGTTGTTCCAAATCGACCGTAGGTCTAGTGGTTCCAACCGGCTATAGTTTTAATCTGGATGGCACGAACATCTACATGACGATGGCTGCGGTTTTTTTAGCGCAAGCTACCAATACTCCTCTTAGCCTAATGCAGCAGATCAGTTTGCTTTTCGTTGCAATGGTAACATCCAAAGGGGCCAGCGGTGTTACCGGGGCGGGATTCGTAACATTGGCTGCGACTTTGCAAGCAGTACCTGGGATACCAATCGAGTCACTGGGGTTGTTACTAGGCATCGACCGCTTTATGAGCGAATGCCGTGCGCTCACGAACTTTATTGGCAACGGAGTCGCAACGATTGCCATCAGCCGCTGGGAGAACGAAGTTACTTCCGAACAGCTGAAGAACAATTTTAACACCTGATAAAAAAGGGGTCAGGCCTCTTTTATCGTGATGACCAAAAAGAGGCCTGACCCGTTTGATTTCTGCTAGTCTAGGCTACACTCTCAGGCTGCCGCAAGAAGTGCTTCTCAGCCTTGCCCGCCTTGCCCCCAGAATGGGTCGGCACTATTTTTTTTCTGGCTGCAATACGCCAGTGTAATCTAACTCGCCGGAGTCGCTATTGACAGTGTATTTGAGCATCCCCTTTAGCTTGGATCCGTAGGGGCGTCCTTTGTAAACTACATGCAAATCAGCACCTTCGTAGACCGTATCTAGCTCACATTGCAATTGATTGTCTTTGACTTCTAGCTTCTTAAGTTCGATGGATTTACCGTCTTCTGCAAGGTAGGTTCCGGCCAATTTACCCTCTTTGAATGCAATCGTCATGGTCGGCTGAAGTAATTGATCGTTAGGGAGTGTGATCTTCAACTTCCATGCGCCAACCACATCGGCTTGTTCCACACTTCGTTTCGCTGTCCAGGGTAATTCAATCGCGCCTTGATCCGATGATGCATCCGCTTTGCCATCGACTTTGTCGCCATCGACCTTTCCGTCAAAGAGTATCTTGAAACTGCGAGGGGTTTCCATTTTGATTTGGAAGGAAAGCTTCCCGTCTTTGATTTGTCCGTCCATCACCTCCATCTTCATGTCGCGAGCCGACAAAGAGCCGGTTACTTTTCCGTCCGCCGAGGCCTCCAGTTTCAATACGTTCTTAATGGTTTCGCCATTGGCGTCAAAGTCCCAACGCCACGTTCCCGATGGATCGACTACAAGCTTCTTGTCCTCTGCTAAACCAAGAGTTGCCATAGCGGACAGTACCAGTAAACACAACGTTGCGCGGTAAATTAACATCGGAAGATTCTCCAAAACAGTGTTGAAAAAGTGACGGAAACGTATGGTACTCTACATCTCGGCGCAATAAAAGAAGCCCCAAATGCTCCCGAAAACTTAGTTTCAAAAAATCGACAAGAAGCGAATGACTTTCGTTCCCGAACTATTAACTCCAGGATGGCAAATTCGTCGCGGTCGGAGTTTGGTACACTCTAGTGCCTCATAAGTTGCTTGAGACCCTGGCCCGAGTTTCGCACGGCCCAGGGGGCCATGCTACTTACACGGCCCAGGGGCGATGCTACTGGAAGATTTCAGCCTGCCGCTCGCTAAACAAAAAAGGCCTTGGTTTCCCAAGGCCTTTTTTATCGTTGTTTTCATTGAGCCGATGACTACTGAACGACTGCTTTGGTTTCTGGCTTTGCTGGCGCCATGGCCATGAGAGCTGCCTTGTACTTGGCCCTGGCCAAGTTCAAACGTGCCGTATGCTCGCATTCTGTTTCTTCGGTACCGACGACGAAGAGAGTCGGTGCTTTCTTCGAGGCTGCTAAGCTCTTGGCTTCGACTGGGCAGCTACAGGTCTTGTCGCCAACCTTGTAGGAAATAGCCACCGTATCCATGGCTTTCTTAACCTTAGTTGCAACTTCGCCAGCTGCTACCGAACAAGTCAATGATTCGCCAGCAATGGATGTCTTGCCGGAAACACTGCAGGTGCTTGGAGTAGCGAAAGCCGAGACGAACTTTTCTGTCTGTGTGACAAGGCTAGCAAACGCTTTGTCTGGGCAGTCAAACTTTTCAGTGCCGACTACGTACTCCACTTTAGCAGCTGTCTCAGCTGCTACGGCTTTTGCGGATTCTTCGCAGCAAAGTGATTTCGTACCCACCATGTACGCAAGCTTTGGGAGCTTTGCCATTCCAGCGGTGACTGAACAACAGCCTGCATCAGCAGCACAAGCTGCATCGCACTTGGCTTTCGCATCATCAGCTCGCAATGTTGCGCCAGCCGAAACCAAAGCCAAAGCCATCAGACCAAATTTAAAAGACTTCATACTTGAACGATCTCCTCTTAGAAACGGATTGAAAGCGGACTCAGCATGCCCTAAGTTGCAAATTCTGTTGAATCCGCACAATTCTCACGACATACGCATCCGTAACCGGGCTGGTTCGAATTGCGTCATTCACACAATTTTCAGCGAGATTGTAGCAGCCGGTCAATCGATAAGCAAGATTTAAGTTTCTAAAGCGACTTTACTGCGGTCGCGTGGGCTCCTGGCCCAAGTTCGACACGACCCAGGGAGGCCATGCAGTTGTTGCTTCCTTAGCTTCTCAATTGGTGATGAAAAGTGACGAAACTATATCGAATTCTTGTAACCGGTGGCGCGGGTTTCCTAGGGTCGCACATGTGCGAGCGACTGGTTGACGAAGGTCATGACGTTATATGCCTCGATAATTTCTTTACCGCCCAAAAAAGCAATGTAGCTCATTTGCTTCCGAGGGCGAACTTCGAATTGATCCGACACGATGTGACACTTCCTATTTTTCTCGAGGTGGATCAGATTTATCACATGGCGTGTCCGGCCGCGCCTGGCCATTACCAATTCAATCCGATCAAAACGATCAAAACGTCGGTGCTAGGTTCCATCAACATGCTAGGCATAGCCAAACGCTGTGGCGCGCGAATTCTACTTGCTAGTACGAGCGAAATTTACGGAGATCCACTCATTCATCCACAACCGGAATCGTATTGGGGAAATGTGAACACTATTGGAATTCGGTCTTGCTACGATGAGGGAAAGCGCGTTGCCGAAACGCTATTTATGGATTATCACCGATCGAATAAGGTGGATATCCGCATTGTCCGCATTTTCAATACCTATGGTCCTCGAATGCACCCGTATGATGGACGAGTTGTTTCCAATTTCATACGACAAGCGATTCAAGGGCAACCGATCACCATTTTTGGCGAGGGAGAACAAACGCGTTCGTTCTGTTATCGCAATGACCTAGTGGAAGGGATCTTTCGGTTGATGAACAACAAAGACAACTTCGTTGGCCCAGTAAATATCGGGAACCCGTGCGAGTTCACGATTCGCGAATTGGCCGAGCTCGTAATGGAGATTTCGGGCTGCAAAGTTTCATTAGAAAAGCGCCCACTCCCGCCAGATGATCCGTCTCGTCGGCGCCCCGATATCACACTCGCGAAAAAACACTTAAACTGGGAGCCTCAGGTTCCTCTTCGCGAGGGTCTGAAAAAGACCATCGATTGGTTCCGTTCCATCAACATGGACCACTATCGACCACCCACCCCTAACTACGTATCGTGACTTGTATAACCCAAACTCCATCGAGCTTCGAATAGTTCAGCCTACCTCCATTAGCTGGACCTTGCGAACGCGTGAACTGATCTTCGGAAGAACGCCGTTGATCATGGGGATTTTGAATCTGACCCCGGATAGTTTTTCCGATGGTGGGAATTTCTTTACCGTTCAGTCAGCAGTGGATCAAGCCAAACGACTTGAAGACGAGGGAGCCGACATACTCGACATCGGTGGTGAGAGCACTCGACCGTATAGTCAAGTTGTTTCGCAGGACGAAGAAATCCGACGCGTGGTGCCGGTACTGGAAAAGCTGCAAGGCTCGATTGGCATACCAATCTCCATAGACACAACCAAAGCC
Organism: Pirellula sp.; assembly: GCA_031361585.1. Classification (GTDB taxonomy): domain Bacteria; phylum Planctomycetota; class Planctomycetia; order Pirellulales; family Pirellulaceae; genus JBKCUI01. The sequence goes on from JANLRK010000674.1 coordinate 34,404, forward strand.
GCGTTGGCCGAAGCGGCCATCGATCTCGGAGCGGAGATCATCAACGATGTGTCGGGCCTCGAGGCAGATTCAGGCATGGTTGAAGTCGTCAGGTCGAGGAAAGTCGGTGTCTGCGCCATGCATATGCAGGGCACACCGCAAACCATGCAGGACAACCCTGTCTACACGGACGTCGTCCTTGAAATCGTCGAATACCTTCAATGTCGCAATTCTTGGCTCGTTGAACAAGGAATTGCACCTGAGAGGATTTGCCTCGACCCTGGAATCGGGTTCGGAAAAACGCATGCTCACAACCTCGTATTATTGCAGCGAGCGAGCGAATTTCATGCAACCGGCCGTCCGATACTCATCGGGCATTCTCGGAAAGGCTTCATCGCAAAGTTGCTCGGAAGCAAAGACATCGATCGGTGCTTTGGAACGATTGGCGTGTCGTTGGCGCTTGCCTTGCATCGGATTCAGATCTTGCGAGTTCACGATGTTGCAGCCAACAAACAGGCACTGAAACTGTTTCTTGCAACTGTCGGACTAGAGTGACTTCAAACCGCAAATGAACTTCAAAGATTGAAATGATCCATGAACACCCGATGTCGCAATGATTTGGTAGGCTGCCGCAGCAGACTCCAGAGCACGCTGAGCAAATGGGGTGAAGTTACCGCCATCGTCGAAGAAAGCTGGAACGATGACACCGCTAAGACCTTTCAATCACAGTGTCTTAGCGATGTTGAACCCGTTCTCAAAAGAATGATGAACTCATTGCTGGATGCGGTAGACATGGTCAACAAGATGGAAAAAATGGTCGTCGATCCCGACAAGTTTGAATAGGTGCAATTTTCGCAAACGAGGCATTCCGACTGCAAATTGTAGAGCAGTTGTCCCAACTGCTCA
>JANLRK010000677.1:0-11755 GCA_031361585.1 Pirellula sp.
ATCTCGTTCCTGGCCGACGACATCGTGCGTCTGCGTTACGCCTCGATCAACGGGCAACTGCGCAAACTCATGATGGTGGTGAAAATGCGCCGCAGCAAGCACTCGATCGACATGTGCGCCTACGAGGTCACCTCCAAGGGCCTAGTGATCGGCGAACCGATGCGAGGCTACCGCGCCCTCACCAGCGGTATCCCTGGCCCGTGGTTGGAATCCCCACCACCGCCAGTCGAACCCCCGGCAAGCTCGAAACCCCCGGCAAGCTCGAAACCCCCGGCAAGTTCGAAACCTCCGAAGGCAGGAACCCTCAAGAAGCGGAAAGCAAAGTCGTGATGAGCGGAACTCCCACAACACGCCCTCCGGCCCCTCAAGCCGACCGCGACGTTGAGCAGCAACTGCGCGAGATGAACGAAGCGCTGTTGCTCTCCTCGGTTCGCCAGCATGAGTTGACCGAACTGGCGCAGAAGGCCGAGGCGGTAGCGCACGTGAGCGAGGCTCGCTTCCGAGCGTTGGTGACGGCCAGTTCGGAAATGGTGTATCGCATGAGCCCTGATTGGAGCGAGATTCGCCAACTCGATGGCCGGAACTTCATCGCCGATAAGGAACAGCCCAGCCGCACTTGGCTTCAGGAATACATTCACCCGGATGATCAACCGTTTGTGTTGGCGGTCATCAAAGAAGCCATCCGGACCAAGACCAATTTCGAGCTGGAACATCGGGTCCGGCGTTTGGACGGCACCTTGGGCTGGACGTTCTCGCGGGCGGTCCCGCTGCTGGATGCGCAGGGTGAAATCGTCGAATGGTTCGGCGCCGCGAGTGATGTGACCGATCGCAAACTGGCGGAGGAATCGCTCCGCGAATCGGAGGAACGCTATCGCAATTTGTTCAATTCGATGGACGAGGGTTATTGCATCATGGAAATGCTGTTCGACGAACACGAACAGCCCGTGGATTACCGCTTCCTGGAGGTGAATCCGAGTTTCGAGAAACAGTGCGGGCTGCACAACGCGACCGGCAAACGGATCCGCGAGTTCTACCCGAATCTGGAAGAATATTGGTTTGAACTTTACGGCAAAGTCGCGCTGACTGGCGAACCTGTGCGCTATGTCAACGAGGCGAAAACGATGCAGGGCCGTTGGTTCGATGTCTATGCTTTCCGGGTCGGCGGGCGGGACAGCCGAAAAGTTGCCGTCTTGTTCAACGATGCCACCCAGCGAATACAGTCCGAGGAAGCGTTGTGCCAAGCCGAACGCAACCTGCGGTTCATCATGGACTCGTTGCCGCAGAAAATCTTCACCGCGACGCCCGACGGAGATCTCGACTATTTCAACCCGCAGTGGATCGAGTTCACCGGCTTGTCCTTCGAGGAAATGACGGATTCTGGCTGGACACGGTTAGTCCATCCCGACGACTTGGACGAGAAAGCTCAGCACTGGCAGCATGCGTTCGAAACCGGCGAACCATTCCAGTCAGAGCACCGCCTCCGGCGTGCCGATGGCGAGTACCGCTGGCACTTTAGCCGGGCGACGCCGATGCGGGATGAGGCAGGACATATCACTAAGTGGGTGGGCTCAAACACCGACGTGCATGACATCAAGCAGGTCGAAGCGGCATTGAAGGAGCGAGCGACCGAGTTGTCGGATCTGCACCGCCGCAAAGACGAGTTCCTAGCGATGCTCAGCCATGAGCTACGCAGTCCTCTCGCCCCCATTTCAAACGCCGTACAACTGCTGGGTCTCCAACGGGGCAGCGAGAGCCCGATCCAGCAGCAAGCCCGCAGTATCATTGAACGTCAACTGGGACAACTTCAACATCTCGTGGATGACCTACTCGAAGTGTCTCGCATCACATCGGGCAAGATTCAACTTCGACTAGAACGCATCGCCGTTAGCGACATCGTAACCAATGCAGTGGAGACTGTTCTCCCGATAATTGAGCAACGTCAACACGAACTCAAAGTGTCACTTCCGCAAGAACCGATCTGGCTATATGCCGACGCAGCGAGGCTACAACAGGTCTTAGTAAACCTGCTAACAAACGCCGCAAAATACACCGCTGACGGTGGTCATATTTGGTTGACTGTCGAGGAAGTGACAAGTGGTGATTGGCGAGTCGCGAGTGATGAGAAGATCAAGTCCAGACACACAGCATCCGCTCCCCCCACTCAACTCTCACCACTCGTCACTCCGCACGTGGTCATTCGTGTGCGAGATACTGGTAGCGGAATAGCTGCGGAATTACTCCCACACATATTCGACATATTTACGCAGGCGGAACGATCCTTGGACCGCTCACAAGGCGGACTGGGGATCGGACTAGCTTTGGTGCAACGGCTCACGGAGTTGCACGGAGGAAAAGTGGAGGCATCTAGCGTAATGGGACAAGGAAGCGAGTTCGTCGTGCGGTTGCCGTCGCTGCCGCCTGACACTATGTTGCCGTTAGTCGCGGACATAATGATTCCGCCCTCGCGATTATTAAGAGTTCTTGTAGTGGATGACAATGTTGATTCGGCTGAGACGTTGGGAATGCTGCTGCGCGCATCAGGGCATGATGTGCGTACCGCTCACGACGGCCCCTCAGCTCTGAACGCAGCCCTGGAGTATGTTCCGGATGTAGTATTTTTGGATATTGGCTTGCCGCTCATGAACGGTTATGAAGTTGCGAAACGCATCCGTGAGCAACCTGACCTCGAAAACGTCTTACTGATAGCTTTGACAGGTTATGGTCAGGACACAGACCGACAGGCCTCACTTCTGGCGGGGTTCGAACACCATTTAGTAAAGCCCGCTCGACTTGAGCAGATGCTTCAAATCCTTGCAGTTGCGGCGGATGGCAAGAATTGATTTCGTTGCTTCTGCACTGATCGGTGGCTCTTTGGCCGATGCAATGAAGTCCGCAGACCATTTCTCCATGGAACCAAATCGCTTTTCAACGGCAGAGCGAACATTCTCAAGAGGCGCCATCTCCTTTGTCGCGAGACCATCGAAATAATACTCGTGGAGTATAACGCTGTTCCCTCGACTATTGATCAAGCGTTTTAGATGAGCGAACGCGGCCGGATCAGTCGTAGTTCCGCCTTTCGAGGATTCCTCTAACTTCGCATCAGCTGCAACGACTGCTTTGAGCGCGCCACCATAGTGAGCCATATGGTGCGGTGCAATTTGGGCGGCGCTCAAAAAACCGGGTACCTCTTTTAGTTTAAGGGGTTTGGGTATTCCGGTTACTAGTCCGCTTTGTGGGAAATCAACTACTTCGGCTGTCTCGGCTGCGTCAAGCAAACCAGGTACAGCAAATGCGCCTGCCGGCGTCATTGCCATCGCTATCCGGCCCGCGTTTAGTAAAACCGCGACCGTATCGATAAGGTCGGCCAGCGTCCTCGATTATTAGCACCGTATTGCTCAGTCCATCCGATGTACTCGAAAATGAACAGAAACGATTAGCTTGCATCATCGCCGAGCCCATGGCGATCGATTGCGCTCCGATGATCTGCGTAACCCAGTTCACGGTCATTATCCTCCTCCCACTAACAAAAGTTTTTCGCGAGTCTGCTTGCCAAGTTCCAAAGCAAAAAAGTCTTGCTTGCTGGCTTCTAGATAGCGTTTCGAGAGTTCTGCTAAATCGCAATTCCTTTTCTTTAGGGCAGACAGGATTGCCCGATACTCTTCGACAAGTGGTTCGGTGAATTGTTTTTCAAGGGACATCGAATCGGTTGCGTAAACTTGGTCTGCGTCCCATAGCAAACATTCGCCTTTGAGCTCTGTGATTTCGGCAGCAAGCCATTGAAATTGTTCGCTCGTTCGGGTTGTTTTCGGTAATACCCAAACAGCGTCTTGCAATGCGATCGCACCGAGCTGCTTTAACTTACGCCAAACAAAGACTCGTCCAGCCGTCGGCTCTCTAGGAATCTTGTAGACCAAAATCAGCCACTTCTTTACCACAACGACTCCAGTCTCAATGCACGAAAGGGTAAAGGATTAGCCCAACGATTGCTGCACCGAGGACGATGAACGGTTCAGGCAGTTTCTTAAAACGGAGCAATAGAGCAACCGTTGTCGCCAATAGTACGACTTTTGGATATTCAGGTGTCCAATTGCTATCGAAGATAGTCCGTCTGCCAAGGACAACACAGGCTCCGGCAATGGCCCCAACGGCTGCCGCCGTCACGCCATCGACAAACGCCACAATACCAGGACGTTTACCATGCTTCTTAAAATACGGGGCAGGGAGAATGGTAAATAGATAGCAGGGGATAAAGGTCGCGAGAGCGGCGACAGTTGCGCCAAGCACGCCCGGTCCCAATCCTCCTTCTCGTCCAGTTACGATATAGCCAATAAATCCGACAGTGATGACGACAGGCCCGGGGGTGATCATCGCGACAGCTACAGCATCGAGAAACTCACGGTCATTCAACCATGCATACTCCTTGACGACGCCACCGTAAAGAAAAGGGACGATCGCGAGTCCACTTCCAAAGACAAACGCTCCTGCTTTTGTGAAAAAGTAAGCGATCTGTGTCAGAAGTTCCCCTAGCGTTGCTTTCGCAGATCCAAGCATGGCAATAGGAGGAAAAAGGAAGCCGTTTGTTGTTGAACGTGAATTTCGCCAAGGCGGAGTTCGAATCGCGAACACTAGGAATCCCGCCCCCAAAAACAACAGAATGTTTTCATTCTCAGTGATAATGGTGGCCAGGGCACTCACCAAATAAATTCCCCAAAGCAATCGATTCGTTCCGAGTGTCTTTTGAGTCAATTTGTATGCACTAATCGATATGATACCAATGACGCTAGCTCCTACTCCATAGAAAACAGCCTGCATCCAGCCGATGCCTCCAAATCGAACGTAAGCCCAACCTAGGGCAAGCACCATAAGAAACGACGGTAGCACAAACGCAGTGCCAACAACCGTTGCACCGAGTACGCCATAGTGAACATAGCCGAGATATATAGCCAACTGAGCCGCAAGCGGTCCCGGCATCAACTGAGCCAGAGTTAGCCCTTCTTTATATTCGGTTTCCGAAAACCACTTGCGATTTTCAACAAGATCGCGGTGCATGTAACCGACCAATGCTATGGGACCTCCAAAACCAAACGTACCAAGTTGCAACGCGTAGTACGTTAATTCCCTAAGAGCGTACTTAGCCTCGTTCGATGAACCAACCTGCGATTTTGAATCGTCCATTATCATTCGCCTTACCATACTCGTAACCACTGTTACACTAGAATAGCGTTTTCACGTTCGGTCGCAAGCGGGACTGACGGTCAATCGACTTACACTCAAATTTGCCTACAATCGGTAGACAATACGTGGTTGAAATCGCCAATCATAACTGGCCGACTGTGACTATGAGAAATTTATGAATCCTATCAATTTCGCGCTTCGCCGCCCCAGAAGCGTTTTTGTTGGACTGATTGCATTGATAATTGTGGGGTTGGCAGTCATTCGCCCTAGGTCGGTGGATGATTGGCTAAAGGCAAAGGGAATTGAACTTCCCATCAAACGAATGTCGATCGACATTTTTCCTGCACTCAACTTGCCCGTCATCTACGTTTGTCAGCCCTACGGTGGCATGGATCCGGCACAGATGGAAGGGCTGCTGACTAACTACTACGAATATCACTTTCTCTACATTAACGGTATTCATCACGTTGAGAGCCGCAACGTCCAGGGAACAGCCCTCATGAAGCTGATTTTTCATCCTGGGACGAACATGGCCCAAGCCATGGCGGAGACGATCAATTATGTGAATCGCTCGCGAGCAATGATGCCTCCGGGGACCGTTCCACCGTTTGTAATGCGATTCGACACGGGCAGCGTGCCAGTCGGTTACCTAGTATTATCGAGCGGTACAAAAACGATCGCGGAGATTCAGGATCAAGCGCTCTTCAAAGTTCGCCCGATGTTCTCATCGCTTCCGGGCGTTTCGGCACCACCTCCTTTCGGTGGTTCGGCAAGAAGCATTGTCATTCGGGCCAATCCAGATCGATTGAGAGCCTTCGGTCTGTCTCCAGACGACGTCATTGGAGCCCTAACCAAAGGGAACACGATCAGTCCATCAGGCAACGTTCGCTTGGGCGACAGTTACCCATCCGTACCAACCAACGCAATGGTCCGAGACATTCGCGATCTTGGTCAAATACCGCTTAAAACTGGCTCCCAAACCGTTTACTTAAGAGATATTGGAAATATCGAAGATGCAAGCGATACAACCACCGGCTACGCGCTCGTAAATGGAAGACGAGCTGTTTATATCTTGGCGACCAAGCGAGCAGATGCCTCGACCATGAATGTCATTGGCGAGATCAAACAAGCGCTACCGAAGATGCAGAAGGAACTACCGGATGACATAAAGGTCTCCTTCGAGTTCGACCAGTCGCCTTATGTGACACGCGCAATTGCGAGCTTAGCCACGGAAGGCTTTCTCGGAGCGATGCTGACGGGACTAATGGTTCTACTTTTCTTACGTGATTGGCGAAGCGCGATTGTGGTGGTACTCAACATACCACTGGCCATCTTGTTTTCCATTGTTGGGCTGTGGCTGACAGGACAAACCATCAACTTAATGACGCTCGGGGGACTAGCGCTCGCGGTTGGAATTCTCGTGGACGAGGCAACCGTAGAGATCGAGAACATTCATACCCAAATGAGAAAATCACCTTCCATTGCAATCGCAGTCTGGAACGGGAATCATCAAACGGCAATTCCGCGATTACTAGCGATGCTTTGTGTTTTGGCAGTCTTTGTGCCAACTTTCTTTATGCAGGGAGCTCCACGAGAGCTTTTCTATCCACTTTCGCTAGCTGTTGGATTTGCGATGGTCGGATCCTATTTTTTGTCAAGCACGCTTGTCCCGATCTTAAGCATTTGGCTCTTACGCAATCATAGCTCGGAATTCGATCATCTACCTCGGGATACGTATTCGGTAGCCGCGTTCCGTCGTTGGATCAAATGGATGATCGTATTACGTTGGATTGTCGTGCCTGTCTATTTGCTTGTCTGCGGGCTAGCCATTTGGACGACAGCCTCTCGGATCGGAGTCGATATTTTTCCGAAAATCGATGCAGGTGAATTTCGACTCAGGATGCGAGCCAAGGATGGAACGCATATCGATGTGACCGAGCAGATTGCTCTGCGTGTTTTGGATTCCATCAAGGAAGATGTTGGACCAGACGGTATCGCATTGACTTTAGGATATGTGGGGACTGTCCCTGCCTCGTTCCCAATCAACTCTGTATATCAATTTTCACGAGGTCCGGAAGAAGCGATTCTTCGAATTGCTTTCAAGCCCCATTCGGGTATCAATGTCGAGCAACTACAAGCGAATCTCCGAACCAAATTTAGCAATCAATTTCCAGATGTTCGCTTCTCGTTTGAACCCGCCGATATCGTGAGTGAAGTGATGAGTTTCGGATCATCGGCGCCTGTCGAAATTGCAATACGCGGTGGCTCGTTAGATGAAAATCGCGATTTCGCTGCTAAAGTTCAAACGTCTTTACTAACTCATCCACGTCTAAGAGATGTTCAAATCGTGCAAGCGCTCGACTATCCAACAGTGGACGTAAAGATTGATCGTGAAAAATCTGGGCTAGCGGGGGCGACGATGGATCAAGTTAGTCGCTCGGTATTGGCTGCAACTTCTTCGAGTCGTTTTGTGGTCCCCAATTATTGGCCCGATCCTAAAACGGGTATTGGCTATCAGGTCCAAGTGGAAATCCCGCAGCCAGCCATGAGAACGCTCAACGATCTGGGAACTGTTCCAGTGCTGAATCGTCCAGAGGGACCGGTATTACTGCGAGACGTCGCCCAATTGACTCAGTCAACCATGCCTGGGGAGTTTGATCGATACAACATGAAGCGTGAACTATCTCTCACGGCGAACGTCGTCGGGCCGGATCTCGGGGCAGTCGCGAGAGAAATCGCCGTCTTGCTCGACAAGGTAAAAAAAGACGATGACCTTGCCAAAGATGCACTTGAAAAGCAAGGTTCGAAGCCGGGACGTGTTTCTTTTGAACTTCGGGGTCAAATCCCACCGCTCTACCAAATGTTAAGCGGTCTTGGGGTTGGGTTGATCTTGGCCGTATTAGCTATCTTTTTGTTACTTGCCGCCAATTTCCAATCCTTTCGATTGTCGCTGGTCGCAATTTCAACGGCGCCGGCAGTAGTCGCCGGTGCAGGCATTATGTTGTGGCTTACAAGGTCTTCGCTAAATATAGAATCCTTCATTGGAATCATCATGGGACTTGGGGTCGCAATGGCCAATGCAATTCTGGTGGTCACCTTTGCAGAACAACGAAGGCGCGGTGGAGAGAGTTCGTTCGAAGCGGCACAGCATGCCGTAGCGGATCGACTGCGTCCGGTGTTGATGACTAGTTGTGCGATGGTTGCGGGTATGCTGCCGATGGCTCTTGGATGGGGAGAATCCGGGCAACAAACTGCACCGCTTGGTCGGGCAGTCATTGGAAGTTTGCTCGCCGCTACTGCATCGACCCTGGTGATACTGCCGGCAGTCTTTGCCTGGATGCAGGCGGGAAGGGGGATTTTGTCGGGATCTTTGCATCCTTATGAGACCGATATCAACGTCAAACAACATACAAATGAGAATAGTATCCAATGAACTCAAGGCGTATTGCAATGATCCAAAACTTTCCAAATTCAAGCTGCATTCTGGCGATGATCGCCATCGCCCTTTCGTTGACTGGTTGCAACAAAGGAATCGAGCCAGCAGCACGTAACGCGGAGGCGGGCACGGCGGTAGAATTACCAAAGGTTGCAACAGCAAAGCCCGTCAAACAGTTACTACTCCAGAAGACAGAACAGCCCGGAAGAATCGAAGCCTTTTCAACTACGCATATTCACGCCAAGGTCTCTGGATACCTCGAACAACAGATGGTTGATATTGGCGACCGCGTGTTCGGACCGAAGAAAGATGCACAAGGCAGTTTGATCGGGCTAGGCCAAATTCTCGCCTTATTGGTTGCTCCAGAATTGAATGATGAGTTGATGCAAAAAGAAGCAATGATATTGCAAGCGACTGCCGATATCGAACAAGCTCGTGCCGCCGTCCAAGTGGCTGAGTCAGTAGCCACATCTGCAGAAGCCAACGTGGAAGAGTATGTCGCTGGACAACAGAAAACTGAGTCTGAATACCAACGTTGGAAATCAGAATCGATGCGGATTGATTCATTGGCCTCATCAAAAACAGTTACACAGAAGCTTGCCGAGGAGACTCGCCAACAAATGTTAGGGGCAGATGCGTCTCGAGCGGAATCTGTCGCCAAGATTCGTTCCGCGAAGGCCAAGCATAACGAAGCTATCGTTGGCATCGCGAAAGCGAAAGCGGATTTAAGTGCTGTGGAGGCCAAGCTAAAGATTTCACATGCGGAGCACAAGCGAATCCAATCCATGTGCGAGTATCTGAAAATTCGTGCTCCCTACGACGGCGTTATCACCGAACGCAATTTCGATTTGGGTGCCCTTATCCAAGCGTCAAGATCCAGCGACGACAAACCTGTCTTTACCATCGTTCAATCCGAAAAAATCCGTGTCTTTCTTGATGTTCCGGAAACGGATGCAGCTTTGGTAGAAGCGGGACGCAAAGCCATTGTAAGAATCCCGTCGCTAACAGGTCGCGTTTTTGAAGGGACTGTAGCAAGAACGAGTTGGGCACTCCAAGCAGGATCGAGAACTCTACGCAGTGAAATAGACATTTCCAATGAGCAAGGCATTTTAAGACCCGGGATGTACGCCAATGTTGAATTGACCGTCGCAGAAAGGCCGGAAGTATTGACTTTGCCTAAAGCGGCGGTGTTGGTTGCGGAGGGACAGTCCTACTGCAATACAGTATCAAGCGATGGGAGCATTATTCGAAAAACACTTAAGGTAGGCATTCGCTCTTCTACGGATGTAGAGATTGCAAGCGGCTTAGATGGTTCGGAAGATGTCGTCATTGCAAATGCAGCCGCTTTCAAGGACGGGCAAAAGGTCCAGAAGGCTAGCAAATAGGCATGTCGGACTTCACATTCTAAAGATTTGACGGTTATATCGGTTGAGCCTCAATCGATTCACCACTTGGTTTGAATGTAGCGATTAATTCGGTTCAAAGTTTTCTGCTGGTCCGATGTACCAGTCGGAGGCCCTGGGATGGTAACGCGACGAAATGCAATTCTTTATGCTGCGGCAATATTCGGTGCTGCCTTCATTGTTGGCTGCCAATCGACCAGCCCACGTCGCATTGCAGACCAACGATTTTCAATCACACATAAGCCAACTCAGGCAATTGCCGCTGAATTGACTCGATCTCCTAGCAAAGTTGTGACGGCGTCTGCTATGGTTGACGCTGCGCCCACGATCCAAATCGTTGACGAGAGCCGCGTTGTCGTTGCACAAAATGTCGAGTCTCAAGGATCCGATTTGCAACCCATGCCCACTCAGAGCATTGACCTCACCACGGCATTGATGCTGACAACGGGAAAGAATCCTCAAATCGCGTTTGCAAAAGCCAGAATCGAAGAATCACTTGCCCAAATGGATCGAGCAAACGCACTAAAACTCCCGTCGATCCGCGCGGGAGTGAACTACAACAAGCATGAAGGCCGAATTCAAGATGTTGCGGGAAACATCATCGACACGAGTCGTGGTTCATTCTACTCTGGACTTGGTGCCAATGCAGTCGGAGCAGGCTCACCCGCAGTACCGGGAATCGTTTCCCAGTTTCATTTTGCCGACGCTATTTTTCAGCCGCGAATTGCACAGCGAACCGCTTGCGCTCGACAGGCTGGTGCCAAGGTCACGACGAACGACTTGCTCTTGGAAACGGCAATCGCGTACACGGAGTTGCTTCGCTCCGAACAAGAAATCGCAATTGCAAACGAGATTGTCGAAGGGGCCGAGAAACTATCAACAGCTACTGAAAAGTTTGCAAAAGCTGGCCAAGGACTTGAATCCGATTACGACCGTGCTCGCACAGAGGTTTCCCTCCGAAAAAGCGAGCTGATTCGGGCAGAGGAAATGGCGGCAGTTGCATCATCGCGGTTAGCGGAACTTGTCCGGTGGGATTCAGGAGAAAGATTGGTCCCAGCGGATTTACAGTTAGTTCCGATTGTACTCTCCGACAAAAATGCGTCGGTTAGAGAACTCGTATCGCTGGCGCTTACCAATCGCCCTGAATTGGCCGAGTCTAGACACTTGGTGGGTGAAGCGGTGGAGCGATTGAATCGTGAACGAAATGCTCCGCTAATTCCAAGCGTCTTACTGGCTGCAAGCTACGGTGGCCTTGGTGGTGGATTGGGAAGCAATTTGTCCAACTACGGTGATCGGCTCGATGCAGATGCAGTTGCCTATTGGGAAGTACGGCAACTTGGAGTTGGCGAGAATGCGATTCGCCGAGAAGCCAAATCCAGGATCACGCAAGCTCGCATGCGAGAAATGTCGCAAATGGATCGAATAGCTCGCGAGGTCACCGAATCCCATGCACAAGTCACGTCGAGGGCGCGACAGATTCAAGTCGTTGAGGAAGCGATTGCAACCGCAGAAAAATCGTTTAAGAAGAATTGGGATCGAATTCAAAATGGCCAAGGACTTCCCATAGAGGTCCTTCAATCCATCCAGGCTTTAGCAACAGCTCAGCGCGAATATGTCAAAGTCGTTGCAGACTTCAATGTTGCGCAGTTTACACTTCAAAGGTCGCTTGGTTGGCCGGTCGCCGATCAGTCCACCATCGCTTATAGCGAATAGAGGAATCAGGTTCCCGAATCGCATTTGC
>JANLRK010000688.1:0-7119 GCA_031361585.1 Pirellula sp.
GGATGGAATCCTTCATCTCAAAAAAGATGAAAAAAGAACGGGCCACATCGTCACAGCCAATGAGTATGGCGACTTTACGCTGTCGTTCGACTGGAAGATTGCGCCAGGTGGCAACAGTGGTCTAAAGTACCGCGTACGTTCTTACGGTGAACGAGTAATAGGCTGCGAGTATCAGATCTACGACGACAGCGGTGCCAAGCCTGTACAACCGCGGAATAGCGCAGGTGCACTTTACGATTTATACGAACCGAATATTGACAAAAAACTCAAGCCCGCCGGTGAGTGGAACCAAGCGAAGATTGTCGTGCAGGGAAATCGAATCGAACACTGGCTCAACGGCCAACGAATCGTTACGGCAACCGTTGGCGACAGCGAGTGGCAAAAAAGACTGAGTGAGAGCAAGTTCAGTGAATGTCCAGAGTTCAGCGCTCAGCCAAAGGGTAAATTAATGTTAACCGATCATGGCAGCGAAGTTTGGTACCGCAAATTTGTATTCGAGCAGCAAAGTTCAAAATGAAAATCAAAGATTCAACTCGATGCCTCGGTAAGGCTATAGTCCTTTTGCTATCGACCGTTTTTGTCGGCAGCAGCAGAGCCGCTTCCGACAAAGCGGACGTCGATACTTCGGCTCCCACTATTGGTTCGCGAATCCCTGATCTTCGGTTCAAGGATATTCGCGCTCTGAACCGGAGTCTTTCCGAACTGGGGACACCCAAGGCATGGGTTCTCGTCTTCACGACGACTCATTGCCCGCTCGTTCGCCAGACGCTACCAAAACTGGTTGAAATTCAAAAAATGCACAAGGCCGAGGATGTGCGATTCTTGGCCGTCAATGTTGGCGTCGATGATACTATCCGTGAAATGGCAGCCCAGGCCTTGGACCTAGACATTCCGTTTGCATTTGTGAAGGACATCGATCATTCCTGCGTGAAGGCCCTCGGCGTGCAAAGAACTCCCGAAGTCGTTGTCCTCGACCACGAAATGCGGCTTCAGTATCGTGGTCGTGTCGATGACCAACTTCGACTCGGTGGATCGCGCCCCGAGCCAACGCGGCGCGATCTCGAAGATGCTTTGCAGGACGTATTGGCCGGTTTGGCCGTGCGTAAGCCCGAAACTTCTGTCGATGGATGTTTGATCACACCGATTCCCAAAGTTGCAGCAGTCGAATCGGTACCGAAGTTTCACGGGGAGGTGGATGCCATCCTAATAAAGCATTGCGTAAAATGCCATCGGCCAGAGAGTTCTGCTCCGTTTTCATTGGTACGTGTTGACGACGCTTCGGCGAATGCGCAGATGATTGCCGAAGTCGTTCGAGACCAAACGATGCCACCGTGGTTCGCGAGCGCGAAACACGGAAAATTCCAGAATGACCCATCGCTATCACGCGAAGAAAAGAACACGTTGCTTCGCTGGGTAGAAACAGGTTGCTCGCAAGGGGACGCTGTCGCCGCTACACGGATTCCTGACCCGCCTGATACGCAGTGGAGGATTGGCAAACCCGATTTGGTCATCTCCATGCTGGAGGAGCATTCCATTCCTGCTACAGGCTTTGTCGACTACCGCAGTAGCGTCTTGCCGTATCTGTTTCTCAACGAAACTTGGGTGGAAGCCTTTGAAATAAAGCCGGACAATCGGAGTGTGGTACATCATTGCAACATGGCTTATCTTACAAAACAGGGTGCGAGCAAAGACACCTTTATAACCGGCTATGTTCCTGGCGGGCAACCGCTGGATTTAGGTCGTTTTGACAACGGTGTTGCCTACAAAATTCCTGCGGGGGCAGGGCTTGGACTGCAGATCCATTTCACCACGACTGGCAAAAAGGAAAAGTGCCGGATTCAAGTCGGACTTCGATTTCCTCGCGAAGTCGTTAACAAACAGTTTCACCATTTCTTACTTGACCCACGCGGCTGGAAGATCACACCTCACGATCCTTGTTTTGAAATCCGATCCAGTCACACCATGCAGCACGATGCTTCTCTGATGGGGCTTTTCACTCACATGCACGTTCGCGGTCGCGACATGACCTTCAATGCGATCTCGCCGGATGCAAAGCAAGAGACATTGCTACAGATTCCAAATTACAACTTCGAATGGCAACTCGGATACGAGATCGAACCGGGGGCGAAACATCTTGCTAAGGGCACCGTTGTTGAGGCGATAGCGCACTTCGATAACTCGTCGTTCAATCCTTACAATCCTGATCCAGAGAAATCTGTGGAATACGGACCTCAAACGGTAGACGAGATGTTCAATGGCTTTGTGTTTTATGTTGCGGACGATGAGCAATTGGATATGCATGTGGACCCGAAAACAGGCCGAGCGTTGAAGAAGACTGAGTAGGTCGCACCTGCCGGGTGCGACTTTGGCTCGATAACCCGAACGTAAAGGACCTGTCCATTCATCAGAGCCGGAGTCTCGGCAGAATCTGGCAGCGCCAAGTCACTCTCGGCAAGAGTGACCAACCCGCAGCTTTAGTTGGCTTTTTGATTGACTACGGCAAAGGCCAGTCGCTGCATTTCGACAGCCAAATCCACATCGACTACGGTTAGTCCTTTACCTGAGCTGCGAACCGTGACCGGGGCAAAATTGAGGATGCCTGCAACGCCTGCGATTTCAAGCCTCTCCGCTACGGAGGGAGCCGAACTTGCAGGCACAGCCAGTATAGCAAGTTCCACTTTCTCATTTTCTACGACCGACTCAAGGTCATCCAAGGATAGAATCGTCATCGATCCTAAATGTGTTCCGATCAATTCTTGGGCGGTATCGAATACGCCGACAAGCCGAAAGCCATGTTGGCTAAATCCCTTATAGCCCGACAATGCGCGTCCCAGGTTTCCTGTTCCGATCAAGACCACGTTCCACGACCTGTCGGTGCCGAGAATTGTTTGGATGGCTTTCGTTAGGACTGGAATGCTATAACCGACTCCGCGCTGTCCGAAATGGCCAAAACAAGAAAGGTCTCTGCGAACTTGCGAGTCGTTTAAGCCCAATCTCTTGGCAATAGTTCGGCTTTGAACCCGTTGCAGACCGGAACGATGCATTCGTTGCAGTTCACGAAGATAAAGGGCCAAGCGAGTTACAGTCGCAACCGGAATATTGGATGGTGAGTTGGTGCCAGCGATCTCGGCGTTGGGCTCTTTTGGCACTTCATCGCCTGCCGGTAGATGTAAAGGCATTATCGCGTCAATGCAGGCTCACAATTGGCTGTCCGGAAATGCTCTGGTGCAATGGATTGCAGGTGTTCGGCGCACTTGTCCACTGCATAGAGGATTTGTTGGTTGGAATGAGTGGTGTTAATGAAGAATCTGAGTCGAGCTGCTGATTCCTCGACGGCCGGATAGAGAATGGGTTGTACATTCACGCCTGAATCGATCATGCGTCTTGATAATTGAAGGGCGTGCAACGAGTTACCGGTGATGATTGGGATTACGGCGGTTTCGCCGCTGTTACCCGTGTTGAGACCTCGCTTTTTCGCTTCTGTTAAAAAAAGTCTCGACGCATCTTTGAGGCGAGTGACTCGCATTGGCTCGCGTTTCAACAATTGGAGGGATGCGATAGAGGCAGCTGTGTTGCTGGGAGAGAGACCCACACTGAACACGAATCCAGGAGCGGTGTATTTGAGGTACTCGACAAGCTCTTTGCGACCCGCGATGTAACCGCCGCAAGAACCAAAAGACTTGCTCAATGTGCCCATCCAAATATCAACATCCCTGGGATTGACGCCGAAGTGCTCAGCGATTCCCCGTCCGTGTGCACCCATCGTTCCGATCGAATGGGCTTCGTCCACCATCAACCAACATTTGTGCTTCTTGCATACCTCGATGAATTTAGGGAGATTCGGGAAGTCACCATCCATACTGTAGACCCCCTCGACAATGACGAGCACACGCCGATAGCGAGTACGCAACTCGGTGAGCGCTACGTCCAATGCACCAAAGTCATTGTGGGGGAACGCTCGGCGACGACTGCCAGATAATATCGCACCCTGCACAATACTGTTGTGCGCCAGAGCGTCGTGTAGGATTAAGTCCTGCTGTCCTACAACGTGTCCGATGACGGTCTCATTGGTCGAGTGACCTCCCACTAGAACGACGGAATCCTCGACTCCGATCCAGTCGGCAATCAATCTTTCGAGCTGCTGGTGAATATCCTTTTCGCCACTCACCAATCGCGATGCCGAAACGCTTGTGCCATATTTTCTAACTGCATCAACGACCGCCTGGGTAACGTATGGGTCGCCGCTCATTCCGAGGTAGTTGTAACTGGCAAAGCTGATCAACTGCTTTCCATCGACGGTTGTTGTGTCGCGAGTTAAGCCTTGATGAACCGAAAAATACGGGTTGGGCAGCCCAGTCATGTCAAACTGATTCATCGTTTGCTTGAGACGTCGATACTCAGGCATCAAATCAAATCGGTAGTCCTCCGGTGCAACTTCTCGTTCAACATGACCATCTTGACTATCTAGGTTTTCCGCAACCGCGTCGGGCCGAATGCGTTCTTTGCCGAAGTGCTTTTCGATCGCTTCTGCGATTTCTCGGACTGTTTCAATTTCTTGCAGGACTTCTTCCGGAAATCGTCCACCGACGGAACTTTCGAGAACGTGTGCAATCTGGAGTCGTTCGAGGCTATCGAGTCCCAGGTCGACTACAATATTGGTATCCAAGTCGAGTAGTTTCGCTCGCTCTTGCGCGACCGTCTTTACGGCTCGTTTGACGAGTTCGACAATATCGATATCGGGGTCACGTGTTTTCTTGTGCGGCAGGGATGAGCCAAAATTGCCGCGACGACCGTATCCTGGCCTCGTGTGATCGACGGTCGATGCCGCAATCATGGGCGCTTGTTCGGGTAGATCGTCCTCCCAAGATAACCATTGATGGATGACTCGTAGGTTTCCTTCTCGAAAGTCTCTCAGGCAAGCATGGCGTTGGATTTTTCCAGAGGACGTTCGAGGGAGCGACCCGTGTCTCACCAGAACGACCGCGTCAGGTGGTAACTCGTGTCCTTGCGTTACGCTGCGACGAATAGCATGAACAACCGGGTTCCAATCGTCCTCGAGTGATCGCTGCACCTCCACCGTAATTATCAATCGTTCCCTTGGGCCGGAGTCATCAGCGAAGGCTGCAGCGGCAGAGGACGAAATCGATTCGTGACATTCGTCTACGGTTTGCTCGATGTCCTGTGGATAGCGATTGACCCCGCGCACAATGATCAAATCTTTGACGCGACCGGCTACGTAAATTTGCCCTTCACTCCAAAAACCTAGATCGCCGGTTCGCAGATAGGGACCTTCGTTATCGGCAGTCCTAGCTTGGAAGACATCTTGCGTGACCTCTTCCTTTTCCCAGTAACCGACGCCAACGCTTGGGCTTTGGATCCAAATCTCACCGATCGAATGTTCTGGCAATGGTTTCAGCGTTTCCGTGTCAACTATCAAAATCGATTCGTTCTCGGTCGCATGGCCACAGGCGACTAAACTGCGTGCATCGCGGGCATCTTCACTGACCTGCGTTACCATACGGGCGTCTAGCCGTCGACCATCAAAATGCTTCACCACCGGCGGTGTCTGACGAGGGCCGCCCGTGACGATAAGTGTCGTTTCCGCCATCCCGTAGCAAGGGAAATGAGATGTGTTGGAAAATCCAACTCGTTCGAACTTGCGACTGAATTGCTCGAGCGTACTTGCTCGAACCGGTTCGGCACCATTGAACGCGAGCGCCCAAGAAGTAAGGTTTAACCCCTGCATTTCTTCTTCGGTGACTTTATCAACGCAGAGTTGATAGGCAAAATTGGGACCGCCGCTGGTGGTGGCTTGGTACTTCGAAATCGCCTTCAACCATCGGACGGGTCTTTGCATGAAAGACATGGGGCTCATCAGTGCCATGCTGAGGCCCATAGACACGGGAGACAGTACACCTCCAACCAACCCCATATCATGGTACATCGGAAGCCAACTTACGCCCACCGTCTTGTTCGTTTCGTCGAAGAGTACCGCAATCATCTCGCAATTGCGAATGAGATTGGAATGGGTCAGCATGACACCTTTGGGTTGGCCCGTTGATCCGGAAGTGTACTGCAGGACTGCCAAGTCCGATGGAGGAATTGGCATTTCAGTAAATTGAATTGCTAACGACCGGTCTACGGCTTCTGTTGCGATGAGTTGCATCGAACTTGTTTCGGCTGTTGTCGACTCATCTTTGAGAATCTGCGCGACAGTTTCAGACGTAGTAAGCGCGAATTGAGCTTGGCAATCCATCGCAATACCTTGTATGCGAGCTCCTTTTCGACTGCGTCGTGGAGGGTACGCTGGCACGCTAATACAACCTGCATACAGACAACCAAAGAAGCCAACGACAAATTCTATGCCGGGAGGATATAAAAGCAGACCGCGCGAGCCTGGCCGATTCGTTTCAAGAATTTTTACGGCAACCGCCCGGGCCGCGTGGTCCAATTCGGCGTACGTCATGGACGTGTCATCGTCGGTCTCGCCATCCGTATAATAGAATGCAACTTTGTTCGGTTGAACATTCGCCCAATACCGAAGTACGTCCACCAAAGTAGTTCTGGGCGGGTTGAACGGAGCATGAAAGCGGGTCAGTTCCAACACTAGATTATTCCCTTTGGGGTCGACCATAAGAAGTCGCTGGCAAGGAGCTTGGTTCGCGGTTTGCACGGTAAAGCCTGCTGCTCGAAAAAGTCGCGGCGTCAAACGCAGCGACACGGTAAATTAAACGCTTTGTTCCTACGTTATCGGACTTTCGTTATACCTGCGATTTAGCAAACTCGGTACACCCTATTTTCCACCCAGACCGCCTAAACTTCCAAGGGGTTTCCGCTGAACCTAGGAAATCCCGATAAGTTGGGACCGAAAAGCCCTTGTGAGCGCGAAAACAGACCGATATACTCTGCCCCTCACAAATTTCGAAATACCCGGTTTTTCGCAGAAAAAGCGGCATCCGATCCTAGGGTGCTAGCCTCAAGGCTCTTTTTAATCTGCGGGAATCCAAGGAACGACTCATGGTAGCACAACCAAAAACATACGTAGCAAAGCCCGGCTCAGTCGAGCAAAACTGGTATCTCGTCGATGCGACGGATTGCATTTTAGGAAGACTGGCGACG
>JANLRK010000734.1:0-2613 GCA_031361585.1 Pirellula sp.
TTCTCGAATAATGGAGAGGATTCGTTCGTTCGACCACTTTTGATACGTCTTGAATTTTAAGCCTGCCGCTCGTAACGCCGCATTCCAATTGCCAAAGTGATTGACGGCTGCTCGAAATAGAGGATTATCGTCTTTCCACACGTGTGTAAGCGGAGGACCTTTTTCGGAACGGATTCTCAAGGACTGGATCACTGTTCGCTTTGTCCATCGCTGTCGGGCAGGCGTTGGAAGTCCAGCGGCAATCAATGCTGAGTGCAAACTGCCGAATCTAACTTTGATTGAAGCATAAAAATCAGACTCATCACGCGAAATGCAATTGAACGATTCGCCCTGTCGATGTCGCGATTGTAGGTTTTGGATAATCTCATCGCGAGATAGCCATTTCTTTCGATCGCGAGCTACCCCAGCTGCCACTTTTGCATTATGCCATCCCCCAAAAACCTTGGCCGAAGCGTAGAAAAGTTCCTTGTCGTGCCTGTAAATGTTTACTAGCGGCAAGTTTTGCCCGTGTCGTGTGATGATTGCTTCGATGACAGCGGATGGTGTCCAATCTTTCTTCGGCAATGGTGGCCGATTCTTGATGATTCCAGCCGCAATGAGTGCGGCACGTCGACTTCCAAAATAGCGAACTGCAGCCGATAATAGACTTGAGTCTCGTTTTTGGCGGCGACGACTGGAGATATCGCGTTGATGATGCTCCTTCAGCTTCATGAGCACTAGTTCCGGTGTCCAAACCTGGCGCATCGATTTTAAGCCAGCGCACGCAAGTGCATCCCGCCAACTATCAAACAAAGAGTAACTTACCATGCACAGCCTCTTGTCTTCGGAAGAGATCTTTTCGACGGGAATACCTTGCTGGTAGAGGTACTGGATCCGTTCGATCACGATCTGCTTTGTCCATTTACGGGGTGACATATAATCTCTGTTTGATTCCAATTTTTTGGTTCGCACGTGTCTAACTTCGCTGCATACTGAACTCGTCTTACAGATGACTTCAATCTGGGAACTTGCTTTTGCGAAATCCCAGCTGCGATTAAGGCGGCGCGCCAGCTGCCGAAGAGTCGTATTGCCGGGTCAGCAAGTGGGTTTTCCTTACCCAAAACTATGCGAGTAAGTGGTTGGTTTCGCCGATGGCGTTCGTGTATCTCCTGAATGACTAATTCTTTAGACCAGCTCCGCCTTGCGGGTTCGCAACCAGCTGCAAGGATCGCTTTTCGCCAAGTCCCAAAATGCTTTCTGGCGACGTTAGTTAGTGCGGTGTCCCTCCATGCCTTAGACAGATCCTGATTCGATTCAGAAATGGATCGGATGGCTTTTAAAACGTCCTTCGCTGACCATCGCGATTTGAGTCGCTCTAGCATGCGAGACTCCAGTCCTGCTGCTTTGACAGCCTCACGCCAGCTTCCAAAGTACCGCTTTGCACGTTCTGCAAGTTTAATGTCCCCGAATCCCCTTCTTTCAAGTCGGAGTCCATTGACATATTCTTCTTGAATCAGCTCGATAATTCTGCGCTTTGACCACTTACGACTGAGGAGCGTTAAACCTGCGGCCTCCACTGCAATGTAGAATCCGCCAAAGTAGCGTCGAATCGCAGCTATCAGACACGGATCGATATCACGGAGTGATTGGCCCTGATAGGATTGTCGCAGAACATCGAGCACTCGAGCCTTGGACCATTTTCTATTTAATTTGATTTTTATTCCTGCAGCCCTAAGAGCCAATTGCCAACTACCAAAACACCTAGCTGCTGCGTTAGTGAGCGAAGGATCCTCATTCCAAATGTCTGACAAAGAAGGACATTTCTTGTGACGAGTTCTTAAAGCTTCGACAACCGATTCCTTTGTCCAACGCCTCCTTAATTGTGTTGGAAGCCTCGCAGCAGTTAAAGCGTTGTGCAAAGTACCAAACTGCTTAGTGATTTGCCTATAAAATGGTATCTCGGTTGTCGCAAGACCTACCAAAGATTCTCCACGTTGATGGCGTGACTGCAGGTTGAGAATAATATCTTCACCAGTTAGCGATTGCGGTTTATTGCAAGCCAAACCTGCTGCAACCATAGCTTTACGCCACCCTCCAAAGGTTCTAACGGCGAAGTAATGAAGAACTGAGTCGTACTTTTTGATGTTTACAAGTGGCAAGCCGTGTTCGTGTCGAGCTAAGATTGCAGCGATCACTTCTGATGAAGTCCAGGGCTTTTTTACTCTTAGGCGGCGTTTAGGAATAAATCCCGCAGCGATTAGTGCCTCACGGCAACTTCCAAAGTAGTGCTCGGCGGCCCCCGTGAGACGAGGGTCTCGCCGCTTGCTTCTGCGGCCTTTAGATAGATTTCTCAATTGTTCCGCCTTCAATTCGTCGAGAACGCGTTGTCGCGACCAAACCTGCCGCATCGATTCAAATCCAGCTTCCTTCAATGCCGTTCGCCAGCTTCCAAACAGCTTATAGCCACGAGCGCTTAAACTCGGTTCTATACCGCCAATCTTATCCGCCGGTGTTCCTTGCTTATGTAGGAACTGAATGCGCTCAATTACGTCTTGACGTGTCCATTTGCGGGCAGGCATGCTATCGCTCCGTGCTAATAATGATTTGCTGGAACATTTCCAACAGAAGTGGATG
>JANLRK010000827.1:0-3072 GCA_031361585.1 Pirellula sp.
GTGTTTAGCTTTCTCGTCCAAGTCGTCGGGATGGACGAACCTTGTCCAGCCAGAATCCTTCAATTGCTGGAAGGACATGCCGGTGAACTCGGTCCACTGCGGATTGAAATAGTCGATGTCTCCGTCGGGCTTGGTGGTGAAAATTTTCTGCGGCATCGAGTCCATGATGAACCGCAGGTTTCGTTCAATTTGGTGCAACGCTTCCTCGGACTGTCTTCGTTCGGTCACATCACTCGCGGCGCCGAACCATTCGACGATTTCACCCTGCGCATCGAGTAGCGGGACCGCACGCGAGAACGTCCAGCCCAAGGTGCCGTCCACGCGCCGGACCCGATGTTCCAACTCGAAAATGGTCTTAGTCCGGATGGCCTCGTTGACGACCGCCAGCACATGCGGCTGATCATCGGGGTGAATGTTTTCCTGAAGCCAGGTGCCGCTGGTCTGTTCCGTATCGGCGATGAAGTTCCGGGCATCGAGTCGGCGCATCTCGCTCCAGTCGGCGCTCATGCGATACACCACATCTGAACTGGCGGTCACCAACGCTCGGAAGCGAGCCTCGCTCTCATGCGCCGCCAACTCGGCCTTCTCGGCCTTCTCGGTCAGTTCGTGCTGCTTGACCGACGAGACCAGCAGCGCCTCATTCATCTCGCGCAGTTTCTGCTCGAAGGCCGGGTCCGCTTGGTGGGCCGGAGGGCGGGTTGTGGGAGTGCCGCTCATCAAGACTTCGCTTTCTGGGGGTTTCGGACTTCGGAGGTTTCGACTGTACCGGAGTTCTACTTACGGTTGCGGGGTGCCGTCGGACTCTAATGACCACGGACCGGGGATACCGCTGGTTAAAGCTCGGTAGCCTCGCATCGGTTCGCCAATTGCCAGTCCCTTGGCGGTGACTTCGTAGGAGCACATGTCGATGCTGTGTTTGCTTCGTCGCATTTTCACCACCATCATGAGTTTGCGCAATTGCCCGTTGATCGAGGCGTAGCGCAGTCGCACGATGTCGTCGGCGAGGAATGAGATGGTGAAGTTGCTCAGGCCCATCGAGGTGAAGTTCTCCTCGACCTCGACGGTGCTGAGGATGGTCACACCCAACCGCGTCAGCGCGCCGATTATGCGGTACAGAGACTCGCGGAAATCGGTGCGGAAGTCGGGGGCAAGCGCCATCTCGAAGCCGACAAGCGAATCAATTACCAATCGCTTGCAGCCGATATCTTTGACCGCACTGACGAATTCATGCACCGTCTCATCCACCGAGAGGTCCAGAGGCCGCGGGTAAATGGGCTTGAGCGAGCCGTCCTTCAGGTTCTTCGCGAGGTCGAAGCCGAACGAGGCGGCCCGCTGCATGTACTCGTTGGGAAGCTCTTCGAACATGGCGACGATGCAGGGCTCGCCATTACTTAAACCCTCGGCGATGAATTGTATGCCGAGCACGGTTTTGCCCGCGCCGGAGGGTCCAGCTACTAGCAGACTGTCCCCCTCGGGGATACCGCCGCCCATGAGTGTGTCGAGTTCGCGGACACCAGTGGAAAGACGGCTCCTCCCCTTGACGTGCTCTGACTTATTATCGGTGAGGCCGAAGGTGCGCGGAAAGGCGTGCAGGCCATGCTCGGTGATGCGGAACATGTGAAGGCCGGGCACGGACTCCTGGCCTCGCAGCTTCATAACTTGCATCTTGCGCACGATCGAGTTGCGTTCGACGCTCTGGTAAAGCCAGAACAATCCGTCGGCAACGGTGAAGACCGGGTTGTCGCGCAGCTCGCCTTCGACGTACTCGCCGATCAGGAACGTGGTGGCCTGCCAACTGGTCAGGTGCAGCGCCAGGCGCTGGACGAACCCCTGGAGCTCAACTTCGCTCGCGTTGTTCAGCACCTTGCGTACCACGGTGCGGAACGAGTCCACCACCACGATGCCCGGCTGGGACGCCTCGACCTCCTTGATGAGAAGGCTTAGCAGCAAAACAGTCCACACACCTATTTGGGTGGAACTTTCAGAGCTTGTAATGGTTGCGACCAGAAACATGGCCGGGAATCTAGTTTTGTTCACTGCATCACCGTTTTTGGATTCGATGCGATCTATCAAATTAGGCAAGGTTCTATCATGCTGATTTTGTCAAGAAAAAACGACCAATCGATCGTGGTTGGAGGATTTGACGCGTTCGAGCGCACCGTTAAGATCACGATATTAGGCGTTAAGAATGGACGAGTGGAACTTGGCATCGAGGCCGACCCTGATGTGCCTGTCAATCGCTTCGAGGTTTGGGAACAGATTCGCGCCGAAGCAAAACAATCCATTCACGAAATCGGCCTGAATGCATAAGTCGGCGGACTGGCAGCAGGCAATCAGAACCCAATGATCCGTCGAGATTCAACATTGCGGCCGTACATGTCGCGATGCATTTAACAGACTCCAAGTTTTACGATTAGTTGCGGCTAGGCAAAGGACTATTTATGGGTTGCACAAGCGAATTTTTTTGCATCGTAAGTAGGGGTTTATGCGATGACGCGCAAAAAGAATCTCAAAACGATTGGGTGACCTTTCGGTGGTTCGACGAATATGGCAATTCGATTGCACCATTTTTTACGAGCCTTGAATCCGGCCATTCGTTCCTTCAGGATATGCAAGGTTGGCAGCTAAGACGTTTTCCGGTCACCTTCGTAGTTCAGGTCATATTATTCGACATCAAACAAGAGACGTCGTTCTACGCAATCGATCCGGTGAGCACCACAGCGTTTAAGGCGTTAACTCCAGTACAGTTTCTTACCGAATTGATTTATCGCAAGCATCCGGTGGGCTTGAAGACACAGGAGTTAGTCCAAGGGCATCAAGATATCGTTCCGATCGAGAGTTTCTTCCATAGTTCGAGCGAGCCTGAAAAGGAAGACAGCTTTAAGCAACTATTGGTGGACGCTGACCTGATTTTTGCAATTGATGAAGCAAGCGGGAAACAGTCAATCGTGTTTGGAAGACAATCGCTTGAAAAAATCCTTCGAAGCGGACAATGCGATATTCTTGGAATCGTGAATATCAGTCTTGACTTGGAGACGATGGACTTAACGAAGTTGGCTGCTAAGGTGGTAG
>JANLRK010000829.1:0-4110 GCA_031361585.1 Pirellula sp.
GAATTTTTGCATTTCATCTTTGCTCAGCTTCCCGTCTTTGTCGACGTCGAATTCAAATGCGTGGGTCAACATGCGATCTGGGTTGACTGTTAGACCACCGCCACCTGGTCCGCCACCACCCGGTCCACGACCTTCACCGCCTGGTCCACCGCCCCCTGGTCCACCGCCCCCTGGTCCACCGCCACCAGGTCCACCGCCACCAGGTCCGCCGCCACCCGGTCCACGCCCCTCACCACCTGGTCCACCGCCACCAGGTCCACGTCCTTCACCACCGGGACCGCCACGGCCACCACCGAATCCACCACCACCCGCTTGCCCGCCACCGCCACCTGCTGGTCGGTATTCATCGTCGGTTAGCTTACCATCCTTGTTCTTGTCCAAGCTGATGAGAGCTGCCGTTGCATTCTTGATTTCTTCTGGCGAGATAATTCCATCGTGATCGGCGTCCAGAG
The DNA here is from genome assembly GCA_031361585.1 of Pirellula sp. Classification (GTDB taxonomy): domain Bacteria; phylum Planctomycetota; class Planctomycetia; order Pirellulales; family Pirellulaceae; genus JBKCUI01. The sequence goes on from JANLRK010000829.1 coordinate 453, forward strand.
CTTCCATAATCGGAGATCTTCCCCTAGCGCCACCCGATCCGCCAGGTCCACCCGGTCCGCCACCGCCAGGTCCGCCACCGCCAGGAGGTTGGGCAATCGCACTCGATGCTCCCACAACAAACAAAAGGCCAAGTGTCCACATACATCGTTTCATAGCAACTTCTCCAGAGAATAGGTAACTTTGTTTTAGTCGCCCAAAGTGGGCGTTCAATATTTGTGCTCCGCAACGCTGTGAAGCCCTTTCGCCAAAAAAATCATGGTGTCTACTTCCTAGTCGCACCCGGCAGGTGCGACCTACTCAACAACGCGAAACACGTCGTTTTTCTTAAACACAATTGGGCCACCGCGACCACCGTTGGCTTCAAACTCAATGTGGCAGTCGAACAATACTCCCAGCGGTGCATCGTCCGATATCGTGAACTCAGCAGTCACTATGTTGCCGTCTCGAGTAATGGTGGTGGCTTCGTAGGGACCAATCTGGACCCAATTTGGTTTATCCGTTGGTAGCCTGCGACGTAGTGCTTTTTCGGGATCGAGCTCAAACTGGATCGAGTGCATTTTGCCGCGAGTCGCAGTCCCAGGACGAACGTTGGTGATGACTTTATCCATTCGGTTTTCACCAGCTTGCGTATTGTCGACAATCGCACCCGTTTGAGCACGTCGTAGTCCACGGTTGTTCGAGGCCTCTACGACGCCCGCGTAGCCACCCAATAGGTAAGGGAACCTTCCTGGCGTTACGTGATAGTGATAACCCCGAATTTCATCCATGTGACCGTTGCAAACGTCCAGTGCTTCCGATTTTTTTAAATCTTTTGCCATGACCCCATCGGATTCGTACGGACCGTATAGTGGAAATCCATCAAATGCGAACCCGATAATCGGCGAATGCTGCTTGCCATCATCTTTGAATGGTGACTTCAGGCACGTCGGATACTTGTGATAGTGATAGACGCCTGTCTGTTGAGGATGCCCACAGCAGGAATCAAGCCAGACTTCTGAGTATCCCTCGACCGCGTTCATTCCCTCCATCTCGTAGGGATTAAAAAAGACGACACCGTTTAAGGCCGTTCCGATCGGTCCCATCGGCAACCTTGTTATCTTGCCCGCGAGCTTTGGAACGAGCGGCAAGCGAAACGTGAAACTCTGAACTCGAATCGTGTTAGGGTTACCGCTATTTGGGAAAACTGCGGTCGGATGATTGGGGTATCCTTGGCTTTCCATGATCAAGAACTCCTGATCATGACTGATTTTGACGTTATCGATCCCGTCTTTGTTCGAATCCTTTAAGTGGTAGGAGAACAAGTCGATGTACCGATCAGCGTCTTTGTAGTAATAAACCGGGGTCTCGCCGAGCCCAATGTACCATCGTCCGCCAATCGCAATGGGTTCCTTCGGTTGATCGTCGGCTTGGGCAACATCGATCGCAACGCAAGCAAACAGAAAAAAGCTAAGGAGCACAGTAGAGTACTCTTGAAAAACACTTTTTGAAAGCAAGCAATCCCGATTCATTTGTGTACCTTAAGGCTGAAGTCTTCGAGCGGGTAATCATCCCATCTCGCAATCAAGGATCGTACACGATGCTGCCTTAATTTAGCGTGAAGGGGGTGGGAAGCGATTTGCTGTGCAAGCTAAATCCATAAAAAGAACTTGGATGAAATACTCATTCTTCAAGCAACTTTCGAATCTAGCCCGCGAGAACCAATGGAATGCGTTCGCCCCTGCAAATCCACTTCGTAACTATTCGTAAAGGTTTACCAATCATGCAATTGAATCGTGAGAAATTGATGAAGTATGTTGAGGAACATTGGTTGGTTCCCTGCGATGACGGGATGTTTTTTTCTTATATGAAGGGCAATGTTAACGTCGAAAAGGAGCGTCAACGGCTTCATCGAGAAGGCAAACTGCCCGACCCCAAAAGCTGGCGTGCTGTCTTCCTACCGGATGTCAGTGACTCAGGGGCAGTATTAAACGGTAAAGAGCGTGCATGTTTTATTCGACCCAATAACGACATTGGGATTGCGATTCCAACTCCGTCGACATTGCCTGCCGAGCTGAACGGCAAATTTGAAATTGTGACTTATCACCACGACAAAGGCCTCGTCGATTGTGCGCACTATGTTTCGCGATGTTTGACCGCGGGTGGGTTACCAACCAATCACCCAGGAGTGCCTGGTCTAGTGCAGGAACTGCAGACAGGCAAATACAAGAAGATCTCGAAGACTCTCGGAAACAAGGTGACCGTGCAACAAGGTGATCGGATTTTGGCGACTGGCATAATGCGGCCCGGCGACATCGTTACGTATTTCCACCAAAGTGGAACTGGAGCCTCCGGCGGCTATTCGCACAGTGCGGTCTATACCGGCAAGGACGCATCAGGACAACATCGCATCTCTTGCCACACCCTTTCACGTCGCGACGATTCCTTTGACAATGCACCCTGGAGCATCGGAGACGGGACTGGATTTCGATTTACCTTGATTCATTTGGCAGCGGCAGAACAACAAGATCAACCGCCACCTTCGCATATTGCTGCCCATCTGAATCAGTGGTTTCGTATCAGCAATGGTGGGCGAACCTCGTTTTACAAATTCTTTGACGATGGGCATGCCGAAAGGATGCAGACTGCGCCGACAAAAAATCAAGTGCATGCATCTGGCGCCTCTTCAGGTGGCTATTGGTTTGTTTCACAACCCGAGGTCAAAGTGTTTTGGCCGAAAGAAGGAGAGGTTGATCGCATTCATACTGGATTCTTTGCTTCGCCGGAACTTGTTAAGGAATTTAAATTCCTCATCAATGACACCATGGCCGATGCTGTCGCGATTTAAGCGAGCGGCGTCGCTCTACACCTCCTAGCCACACCCGGCTGGCCCGTCAGGTGTAACCCTACCGTAGGGTCACTGTTGCCGAGAGTGACCCAATGATGGATCCATCAATCTACTTTTCCAGGCCAGTTGGACCACCAGTCGCGGAACAATTGCCATTGCAAGCGAAGGTATTCTCGCTGGCTGTCCGAGAGTCGATCGGTGAAGTTGATTTGATGCTCATATTCGGGATTGCCCTCGAGAACCATCAAGCGCTTGTAATAGAGCACCAAGTCTGGACCTTCATCGAAAGTCGATAAGACCGTTAAAGCCTCGTTCAACTCAGCGGCCAGTCCCCTTGCATGTGCGTCGCCGGCCGCTGCCCTTTTGCAGAGTTCCACCAATCGAAGGACTTCACGCGGTAGTGCATTGCCGACACCAGTGATGGCACCAGCTGCTCCGCAATGGACAAAACCGTGATATACCTGAGTGTCGACACCGACCATCAAGGTCAGTTTTGAGTTCCCGCTGGTGATGTGCTCCGCAGCATACGTTAGCGATTTCGCTCCACCAAATTCTTTGAAACCAATTAGGTTTGGAAACTGGCGATGCAAGTCAAAGAACAAATCAGCCTTGGTCTCAAAGCCATAGTAGGGACTGTTGTAGATGACGGCTGGCAGATCGGAGCCTGCGGAGAGAATGCCCGCAAAATGCGCCCGTTGAGCAGCAACCGAATTGCCTCGGGACAAGACCCTAGGAATCACCATCAGGCCGGCAGCACCAACCCGTCTCGCGTGAGCTGCGTGTGCCGCAGCGATCGCTGGGTTCTGCGCTCCGGTACCAACGACGACCGGTAC
>JANLRK010000834.1:0-16976 GCA_031361585.1 Pirellula sp.
GATTTCCGAAGCCCCGTGAACAAGATCACGTCAAACTCGACTCCGCTGGCCGCATGAGAACGCAACATGTCGTCCGTCAATTCGATTACGGCGGCAGGCGTTTGGTTTTCCGAACTTGCCTCAAGCCATTCCGCTAAATGATTGGCATCGGCATCGGAATGAGCCACTAGGCCCGCATCCTTGCCATCGCTGGCGCCGAGCGAAGTATAGTACGCCACGCGATTCCCTATTTTCTTGAGCATCGAAGCGACCATCAAGGCCGCTGTGGTCTTACCGTGGGTTCCGACAACTGCGATGGTGAGCATTTTTTCACTCGGCTTGCCTGCTAAGGCATGGCATAGGCGAGCGAACGCTTCACGCACGTCAGGTACGATGCATTGTGGAACACTCGATGGCAGCAGCTGCTCGGTGAGAATCGCCTTGGCCCCGCAGTTGATGGCATCGACCGTATCGCGGGCCGCATCCGACTCGCCGTCTACGCCGATGGCGAAGACGCATTCCATATTTGTTTGGTCGATCGTGGCCAGGCACGCATCACATTGGATGTCGTCTGCACCGACGATTTGCGCAGATGGGAAAAGTTGGCGAAGTGATACGGATCGATGAGAGTTTCGCGACATGCCAGTGGCCTCCTTGCCAGTTTTTGTTTTGTGTTGTCAAGGATCATCCTGATCCAAGATTCGACTTGCGATGTGCAATACCTAACAACGTGTCCCAAACCAGGGGTCCCCGTCAAGCCGAAAAAACCAACAAAACTGCGTCGTTTCGCTAGCATTCTTTAGGTAATGAGTTCCGAAGCAGGTGTGGCGATCGGCAGTTTGTCTGGCGTTTCTCGGTCAACGAGCCAGCTGGATGTAACCATCAACATTTGACCGGGGCCATACGTCAACCAAACAGCTTCACTGCGAAACGGGAAAGATCCACGAAAGATTCCAATCGCAAGGATTAGATCGCTGAGTAGAAAAAGGGCTGCACCTAAAGCCAGGGGCCATGTCCTTTGCCGATGAATTGCAACCGCTGACGCAACACCTGTTGTACCTGCCAGCAGAAGGCAATAACCCAACGCAGGCCAAATGAGCGGTTCAAGGTGTTGGGCCCATTTCAAATTGGACGGTTCCGCCTCGGGCGATGTCAGCATGTTCAAGCCAATGCCGATCCAACAACCTGTCATTCAACCACATTTTTTGAATGTACGGATGTTCTGGGGCGGCATTCTCAGCACGCAGGATCAACATCTTGTCCTGCATTTGGATTTCAGCCCGTTTCCAAAGAGGCCCCGTGATCTCATAGCGATCCGTTCCTGCAATCGGGTATAGTCCCAATGAACTCAGTACATACCAAGCGGACAGAGTGCCCCCATCGTCGTTACCATCCAGGCCATTCTCACCAACTCCGTACTTCGTGTCGAGAATCCAACGGACCCACTTCTGCGTCAGGTCAGGACGGTCGGCATAATTGAAAAGAAATGCAGCATGCAAATCCGGTTGATTGCCTTGCCAATAAAACGCGTTCGGAGGCAATCCGACACCGGCAGGCGAACGCGTAAAAAACTCCTCAAGTTCCTGCACGAAGAACTCACGACTCTTGAAGAGCGAGACTAGGTTCGCCCCATCCGAAGCGACGCCCCATCGCCATTGCCTTGCACTACCCTCGACATAGGCATGCGTATATTTTCCACCGATGTCGACATACGTCAGCATGTCTGGCTTCAAATCGGCCTGGAATCGTTTCTGGGAATCGCGCCCCTGAAAGAACTTCGTCTCTGGATTCCAAAGATTTACGTAGAATCGACCATGTTGCTTAAATAGGATGGCATCGTCTTTGTGACCGAGCGCTTCCGCCAAGCGGGCAATGGATTGATCCGCGTAACAGTATTCAATCGTGCTGGCGACGGACTTCTTCATCAGGTCGGAGGGACAGTATTCATGCTTCAAATAATGTTCGACCCCGACACGCCCTGAAAAGGGCGAATTTGGGGGAACCGGTGCTAATGCAGTCTTGCGCATGAATCGATAAGCCGTCTCGACATCGAAATCGCGAATGCCCTTTAGATAAGACTCCGTGATCATCATGTCTGCCGGTGAACCGAACATCGATCCGGTGTAACCACCCCCGGACGGCCAACGTGGCAGATAACCACCTTGCTCAGCCATTTTCACCAACGAGACGATCATATCACGTTGTTCAGGACGGGCGATCAAGTTGTACAGAGGATGCACCGTGCGAAACGTATCCCACAGCGACATGTCGGTGTAATAGTTGAACCCGGCAGCTACATGGTTCTGGCGATCAAACCCAAAATACTCGCCATTGACATCCTGAAAAATGGTCGGCATCTGTAACGCACGATAGAGCGCCGTGCGGAAGATGATGCGTTGGCGGTCAGAGCCTCCGTCAACCCGAATGCGACCTAACTTCTCTTCCCACTGTGCTACCGCTTCGGACAAGACTTGATCAAACGTCGCTTTGCCGGCTTCTTGTTCGAGGTTCTCGCGGGCGTTGGCGATGCTGACATACGAGATGGCTACTTTGAGTTCAATGACTTGGGAAGAATCGTCCGCATGGAAACCCACATGAATGCCTAGGTCATCACCGTTGGCGACAGTTTGCCTGGACGTTTCCGTTTCCCCTGAGCGTGTCGCATACTCTTGGAATGGCCGATTAAAGCGGGCGACGAAATACGTTTGCAAGCCACCGTAACGTTTGGAAAACGTACCAAACGTCCGAACCGTTCCTTCGATTTCCTGTGTGTCAGGTACGATTCGTACTTCGCCAGATTTGCTGATTCCCTTGCCGAGTGCACTTGTGACGTTCATCAGAATGTGAGGCGACTGTTTTTTAGGGAATGTATAGCGATGAACGCCCACGCGGTTGGAAGCAGTCAGTTCGGCAGTGAGTCCGAGACTTGGTAACGAAACCCCGTAGTAGCCCGGGAAAGCTCGTTCCGATTCATGGGAATATTCGGCGTTCAGTCCCCGACGTTGCGACTTCGCCGTCTCCGCGGTACAGGGGATTACTAGGAAATTTCCGCCGTCGGTCGCGCCAGTTCCGACGAGCCGAGTGTGGCTGAAACCTAGAATCATCGGGTCGGAGTAGAAGTAACCAGATGAATTGGATGCGCGTGTCCCCAGGATTGAAACCGTATCCGGACAGAGTCGCACCATGCCGAACGGCACCGCAGCTCCAGGAAAGTTGTTGCCGCACAGATACGAGATTCCTCCTGTCCCGAGGAAAGGATTCACGTCCTTTCCTAAAGCGCCCGGTTGAATCGTGGGGCTCGGCTTTTGAGTATCGTCGGCAAAGGTAGACATCGGCAGGAGTTGAGAGATTGCCGAAACACCAATCACCAACCAGGTTTGGGTAAATTGTTTAGGTCTCATTGTCATATATTAACAGGACCGATTGCGCGAGTATTCGGTTTCTTTTTTTAATCGACGTGAAAATCGAGACTCCACTACGATTGCCAATCAGTGTACCCTTAGACTCATGTCAGCCGTGTTCAAACCTGATGTCCGAACGAAAGAATTTTATTCAATGCCCTGGATCGAATGGTACAACTCACTGGCGAAACCAAGCTGGACCCCCGCCCCCGCGACTATCGGTCTGATTTGGCAAATTTTATACCCAGTTATTCTCCTTAGCTTCGGATTTGTGTTCGTCCGCGCGCTCCAAGGCAAAGTTCCGTGGCTCGTGGCATTGCCGTTTGCCATCAACCTCGTCGCTAACTTAGTCTTCACACCCATTCAATTCGGCTTGAGGAACTTGCCGTTGGCTGCAGGGGACATTTTGATTGTATGGGTGACAATCGCTTGGTGTATTGTTGTTGTTTGGCCACACTTCAAATGGGTTGCCTTTGCCCAAGTGCCCTATTTTGTGTGGGTGTCTTTGGCGAGCGTTTTGCAACTGTCAATAACGTGGATGAACTGGACTTAGTGCCAGACCTAATTGTCGAAAAGAACGCGAGAATGCCATGGAAAAAAATTTCTGAGTCGCAACCAAAATAGGTTTATTGGGTTCGCTATTGATGAAATGACCTCTCACCGAATGAAGCTGCTATGAGCCTCCTCGCAAAACTGTCTATCCCTTATTTCATGATGCTACTCGTTTTCTACAGCGTTCCCTTGCGCGCGGAGACAATGTGGAGGGTGGGTGCCGCATCGGTCGCGATGCAAGCCGAGGACTCCATGGTCATTGGAGGCGGCATTGGGCCCGGATTCGTGCAAGGTCAAGAAGGGCTCCTCCAAGCGACTTCGATTGTCATTCGTGGAAACAAACCATTGTGCTTGATTGCTGCGGATGTATTAATGATGCATCGCGATTGGCTCGACCAAGTTGCAAAGGGGGTCGAGAACGAATGTGGCATTCCATTCGAAAACATTTTGATCAATGCAAGTCACACGCATCACGCACCATCCACTATCACCATCCATGGATACGCTCAAGACGAAGAGTTTTGCCGACGCACGGTGAAAGCCATGGTAGATTCTGCGAAACTAGCCAACGATCGAGCTTTGATGAGTGAAAATTGTCAAGGATTTTATCGTCTTGGACAAGAAGCTACGGTCGGACAAAATAGTCGACAACGCTTAAAAGACGGGAAGATCTATTGGATCGGACCACGCGATGACTTTGTCCGTCCTACAGATCCTTTTGATGTTGACTTGCCGGTAGTCGCATTCAAAAAAGCGGACGGCTCAAACGTCGCCATGCTGTTCAACCATTCCACACACTGCATTGGAACTCGAACAGTCAAACGCTCTCCTGGGTTTTATGGACTGGCCGCACAGGAGTTGGCCGAGCAATACAAAGTGCCTGTGGCATTCTTCTCGGGAGCGGCTGGGTCCACGCACAATTTAGGGCTTCCGTGTGACGAAATGGTGACTCGCATCAAGTCGGCTTTTGAGGAAACGTTGTTGAAAGCATCTCCCATGCAGTCAACGCAATTGGCGTCGATAAAACGCGAGCTGGCTTTCCAGATGCGTACCTTTGACGAACTAGCCGAGGATCAGGCGGTCAGCGAATACTGTCGCAAGTACGCTTCACAAGGGGCTGAATCGATCATCAAAGTATTTCGCGACAGCCGCATGAAGCTAAAGCCAACACAGGGCGAAACACGAACGATGTGGCTTCAAGCAATGCAGATCGGAGATGTGTATGTAGTCGGGGTACCAGCAGAGTTCTTTACGGTTCTTGGATTGGAAATCAAACGACGAAGTCCGTTTCGCAACACATTCGTGTTCGCTCTATCGAATGACTATGTCGGGTACTTACCGAGTAAAGAAGGGTTCAAGAATGGCGGCTATCAAACGTGGACGGGTTTGCACAGCTTTTCAGAAATTGGGACCGGCGAAACAGTGGTTGAAGAGTGCTTGACGCTTTTAAATGAATTGAAATGATCTTCGGAACTTTATGTTCATTGATGGTATATTGGTACTCTGTCTATTACAAGTTCTCAACGAGGAGACTGCGCGTGAAATTATTATGCATTCTGTTTTTTGGTCTACTACTAGCGCCCTCTAACGTTGCAGCCCAAAACGCCGGTGTTGGTCTGAGCGCTGGGATAGGGGTACCGACTAAACGATTTCTCTACGTCGTCACTCCGGGAATCCGAGACTACTTGCAATACGGTGGCGCTGGGATACTGGTGTTCGATATGGATGACAACCACCGGTTCGTTAAACGTATCGAAACGGCAGCGAGCACCGAAGAGAAACCTCGCAACATCAAGGGGGTTTGTGCAAGTGCGATTACCAATCGCCTTTACTTTACGACCCCCGAAAAGCTCTACTGTGTCGATCTCGCCACTGAAAAAACACTTTGGGAAGTAGCTCCTCCAAATGGTTGCGACCGCATGTCGATACTTCCCGACGGAAAAACTCTGTACGTTCCGTCCTTCGAAAAAGACACGTGGAATGTCATCGATGCCGAAACAGGTAAGTCAGTTACAGAAATTGAAACCAAAAGTGGAGCCCACAACACGGTCGTCTCGCGCGATGGATCGCGTATGTACATGGGTGGGCTTAAGTCCTCAAACTTGTTCGTCGCCGATACGCTGACGCACCAGGTGGTTCAGCAAGTTGGTCCGTTCAGCGGAGCCATTCGCCCTTTCACTGTCAATGCGGCTCGAACTCGAGCGTATATTTGCGTCAATGAGTTACTCGGCTTTGAGATTGGTGACCTGACCACTGGAAAGAAGCTTCATCGCGTCGAAGTCACTGGATTCAAACCGGGAGCGGTCAAGCGACATGGATGCCCTAGCCACGGCATCGGATTGACGCCCGACGAGCGGGAAGTTTGGGTCGTCGATGCAGCCAATGAACATGTTCACGTTTTCGATAACACAGTATCCCCGCCTAAGCAGACGAAGAGCATTAGGCTTCGCGAACAACCAGGATGGATCACTTTTAGCATGGATGGCTCCTATGCTTATCCGTCCACTGGCGAAGTGATCAATACGATGAGTAAAAAGATTATTAGCTTGCTCACGGATGAAATGGGGCGAGAAGTTCACAGTGAAAAGATGCTTGAGATCCATATAATGGGGAGTCAGGCCACGATCGTCGGCGACCAGTTCGGGGTTGGAAGGGCAAACCATAATGAATAGCGGTCTTGAATCTTCGTTTCAAAAGCGCTACCTGCTGCATCGGACCGCCATTGCTGTGGCTACCCCAATTTTCCTGCTTGGTCCTGCCTATTGCCAAGAAAAACCGAAATCTGCAATTGCTGAGTACTCCAAATCGGCGCTCCTTCAAGAGGGAGATATCGAACGAGGCAAGTCGCTCTTCGCTTCCGAGCGACTCTCCTGTGCGAAATGCCACAGCATCGACGGGACTAAGAATAAAGCCGGTCCAGATCTATTCGCCGTGGGTGAAAAATTTGGCCGTCGCGAAATCATCGAATCTGTGTTGATGCCCTCGACTCGCATTGCGGACGGCTACGAGACGACAGTGTTGCTACTAAAAGACGAAAAGATTGTGTCGGGTATTGTCAAACGTGCAGACGACCAGTCGCTCGAACTGCTTGGTCTGAATGGCGAGTTGATTCAAGTTGTTGCGGATGAGATCGAGGCACGACGAACGAGCCCAATATCGATTATGCCCAATGGTATCGATGAGCTTCTGACGAATGCCGAGTTCAATGATCTGATCGAGTTCTTAGTGAGTCTGAAACAAGACGATAGCGCAGCCCGAATTTTTCACGGCATGCCCAATCGGATCTACGAGCTTGAAAGCTCGGTAGAATTGCGCCCGATAATCGGCGAATCGCTAAAATTCGATAAGCCGGTTTGGCTAGGAAACTTACCCGGTTCCGCTGGTGGGTTTCTCGTTATCGAGCATCAGGACCGAAAAGTATGGCTGCTACAAAAGTCGAACGACGAAAGCAATATTGATGATCGGGACCGCAAAAAACTGTTTCTTGATCTTGGTCCGGCCGCCCCGAACGAAGGTCGACTCGCGGCACTTGCATTCCACCCCAACTTTGCCACCAACCGAAAGTATTATGTGTTCGAACGTGACACCGTCGACGAAAGAATGTCTGCCACTATTGTCGAACGTGAATTGTCCGCCGATGGCAAAACCGATTCAGGAAGAGAACCTCGATTGATTTTGGACGTGCCACAAACCACGGGCGCACATTTTGGAGGCTGGTTAGAATTTGGACCCGATGGATTTCTCTACGCGAGCTTCGGCGATAGCGGCCCACAAGAAGATCCGAACGGAAATGCGCAGAATCGAACGATCTTGCTCGGCAAAATTGTTCGCATCGATATCGATCGGCAAGAAGGTGATAAGGCCTACGTCATACCCAACGACAATCCATTCGTAAACGAACCTGGGACGCTGCCCGAAATTTGGGCGCTTGGGTTTCGTGCGCCTTGGCGATTAAGTTTCGATCGTATGACAGGCGATCTCTGGGTAGGCGATGTGGGACAAGATCGGTATGAGGAGGTGTCGATCGTTCGGCGCGGTGAAAATCACGGCTGGAATGTATATGAGGGTTTTGAAGCCTTTTCAAACCGCCATCGACGAACGAACGAGAGTTATGTGCAACCCATTTTTGCATACAGGCGCCGGTATGGACCTTCGGTCACAGGTGGCTTTGTCTACCGGGCAGATCCTGGCTCGTCGTTCTTCGGCAAATACATTTTTGGCGACTACGAATCAAAACGCATCTTTGCGCTAACCCAAGAAGACGGGGCTCTCAAAGAAATCCGCCAGATTGGAATCGCACCTCAGCGCATCGTATCGTTTGGTCAAGACGAGGCGGGTGAAATCTATGTCGTCGGATACGAAGGGCTTCTATACAAGATCGATTTCTCGACTGCCAGGTAAAGAAAAAACCCGTGGAAATGTCCTCACCAGAACTATCATTACCCCAAGTGTAGATCGTGAACTGCGCAGATGCCTGCGCCGCCTCTTGAACGCTACAAGCAACACTTGATGCAATCCTTGCGCTCCAGACAGTCCACGATGGAAACTGTTCCTGAGTTGGGATGTTTAAGTTCTAAGTTCTAACGAACTGTTCGCTTCACTTGAAGTCGCTTGTCGTTCCACTTAATTAGCTCCCACCACTCGATTGCGTTACTTTTGTGACTTCACCGCCGTGCGACCAAGGTCAGGATAGTCCGTAAAGAAGCCGTCAACTTTGAGTTGGTCGATCAACACACGATGGGTTTCGTCGATCGATTTCGACCAGCCAGGCTGATGATGTTTACGAACTGTGTACGGATGAACAAGGAGACCGGACTGCCTCGCAGCTTCAACCAAGCCGGTCGAAACAATCTCATTGTTTTCGTTTCGACTTGCTAGAAGTTCGAGCGACGGACCGATCCCTTTTGAATAGAGTGCAATGCTTTTCACTTCCGAATCGGATGGCCGTTTTCCGAGTAATTGAATCAACGGTAGCCTGCACCGCAGTCGCTCGTGCAGATCCTTTAGTTCGTCCATTTCAAAGCACTGAATGAAGCAGCGATCACTTTCGCCTTGGATTCCGAGAGTTGCGAGCACTTTTAAAAGTGATTCCCCCATCGAATAACCAAACTCCTTTTTGTGAAATGCAGGTGATTTCAACTCGATATAGAGTCCTGACTGCTTCCCAGTCGTTTTGTTTAGGCCCGCGATGAGCCGAATTTCATCTGACAATCGTAGTACGCGTTGCCCAGCATTGGTTGGAAATCGGTGTGGAAGTGCAGGTTGGTCTGAACCTCGCCGGACGCGTTCGTGCATACTGAGTTGCTGAATCTCAGACCATGCAAAATCGGCGAAGTAGAACCGTCCATCCGACCTTGCCCGATCCGGGAATCGTTCTTCCACGTTGGTTGTCTCCTCCATCGTGATATCGTGCGTAACAACGAACTCGCCATCTTTGCTGAGAACGACGTCTTGCTCGATGTAATCCGCCTCTTGAGCGTGTGCCATCGCTTTGGCAGCCTCGGTATGTTCGACCGCGTAACCACTTGCGCCACGATGCGCGATTACGATTGGACTATTGGAATCCACCAAACAACACAGCAAACGCAAAATCCACAACACGGAACACCCCATTTCTTTGGTCTAGAGAATCTCTGAACTAGTTTCTTTCGGGAATGCAATCAGCCGACTGGTACCGAAGACGGTGTTAGCGGGTTCTGTCTATAGCACGAAACGCAATCGCCCTTCGAACGGCTGGTGGGGTTGGGGCGTCGGCGCCCATAATGGAGTGCCAAAGGATTTCGTTCAATTCGAAGTCATCGATTCGATCATACTCCGTGAAGTCCATTAACATGGATCGGTCGGCTCCATAGGCTAGTGCATCGTTCTTGACCTCGAGATTGATCTGCGCCGCTTCGAGTTCAAAGGGAGTCAAATCAGCAACATTGGTAAAGCTGTTGAACATCGGACGGGCCGCCGCATCGTATTGGGACAATGGCTCGAGCCCAAGAATGAGCTCCATCGTTCGAATCATACTGACTGTGCTGTACTGGGTACTGTCAACATACGACCGCTTCGTATAGGGACTGATGACAAAGCTGACCGTGCGGTGAGCATCGACATGATCTGGACCATTTTGAGCGTCGTCTTCGATGACAAAAATTGCAGTCTCGGCCCAAAGCGGTCCGTGGCTGACCACATCCACAAGCTTCCCAAGGGCAATGTCGTTGCTCCCGACACATGCTTGGGGTGTAAACGAGCCGGGGCGCGTACCATCGGTGTGATCTTCGCCAAGACTCATCATGATGAACTTGGGCATGTTCTTGTCCTCAACAAACTGCTTGTATTCGGCGAGCATGACTTCGATCAAGTCCATGTCCCGTTCACGCCCTTTGCCGATGCCAAAGTTGGGACACATGTGACCGATAAGCCCCGGTACTTTTCCCTCCATCTTGGTATTGCCGGTATCGTCCGACACACGGCTACCATACTCTTTGTAATTACGATAACTAACCCCTGCTCGCATGCAAGCATCCCACAAGTAACCAGATGGCGCATTCGACAAATCCCCTTCGTCGTCGTCATCGACACCCAATCGCTGCGAATAGGTTAAGTGCCAATCTCGAGAGATGTAGTCGGTGTTATAGGCCATCGTGCTCCATGGGTGCCCGTCGCGGCTCACCTGGCCATTGCAATACATGTTGTCCAGAAGCACAAATTGCTCAGCGAGCTTATGATGGTTGGGAGTGACGTTTCGCGGGAACATGCACAAGCTCGGGTCACCGTTTCCTTTCGGCTTGTCGCCAGTGGCTAAGTCGCCGAACACCTGATCGTAGGTTCGGTTTTCTTTGATAACGTAGATCACGTATTTGATCGGGCTCGGATCACCAACTTTTGTTGGAATTGTAGTCGGTACTTTGTTTGGCACGGCTGTCAGCAAATCGTCGGAATACGGGCAGTTTCGATAAACTTGTTGCGTATGCACTTTCAAAGCGGCATCGTCTGGAATCGGGACAATCGAAAGGGCACCGCTCATGTTGGTCCCGATGTATGGAAAAGGTTGAACTTTCTTTACGGCTTGTTCGGTTTCGGTCAGTTTGGAATCGGGGACCTCGACTTTTGGGATCGGATTGGCTTTCGATTGGTTGCCTTTGCCGACTCCGACCAATAGATTTTTGCCGTCTGGTGTCACTGCGACTGCAGTTGGGTACCAACCGGTTGGAATGAATCCTTTGACCGTACTCTTGTTGGGATGCTCGACTTCGATCACTGCGATGCAGTTGTTGTCAGCGTTGGCGACGAAGAGTGTTTCTCCGTCGGGCGAAACAGCCAATGCGTCGGGCGTGCTTCCCTCAGGAGAGCGAGGAAACAGTGCAGTAAAAATTGTTTCGGTGACGATTCCACGCTTGGTGTCGACAACCCAAACTCCATTGGCCGATGCGCACGCAACAAAAAGTCGATCATCGGTCGGGTGGAACGCGATTTGATTGGGATGTTCCCCGACCGGAATTCTCGCAACGACTCGAAGCGAAACGGGATCGACGACGGTGATGCGACGCTCGCTCCAGTCAGAGATATATAGCAAACCGTTTCGTGGGCTCATCTGAACATCGTAGGGACGTCCACCGAGTTCGATTTCATTCGCTTCATCTGCTCCAAACGGGATCACAACCAGTTTGCCAGCGTTGATCTTGAGCGAATAAACGCATTGCCGTTTTTCATCGAGGCAGAGTCCGCCCCGAAACGAATTGTCTTTGACGAGCTGCGCTCGCAAGGCAGTCAATTCCTCTCGTTTCATCGATCGAACATCGGGCTCCTTTTCGCTGGTGCGAGTCAGTTTTCCGTCGACCATGTCAAACGTGTGCAAACGTCCGGCGCCACCACCGCACCAATGCAATTTCTTTTCGTCGGCGGAGAGTGCTAGTCCAAACCAACTTTGGTAAGCCGACTCCTTGGCGACATACGAACCTGTTTCGAGACTGACCAGCGCAACGTTGTGTTCGTTGAAGCCGCTAGTGGCAATGATCGCGTGTTTGGAATCTTTGAGCGGATGTATATTGAGAAGCAGGTCGGTAGTTTCAATCTGTCGACCGGCTGGGGTAATATGCCAACCGTTGGGCAGCAAATACCCATTAGCCGTCGGTCCAGGAAAGCGAGATTCGGTGGCGCGAGCAAGTTCGCTTGCTGATTTTTCCTGGGCCTGAGCAGTATGGTAAGTTGACGTTGCGGCAAGCAACAGCGCACAACAACCTGTTACTTTCCTAAGCGATTTTTTTTTCTTCAATGCAGTCGTCATGGAATATCCCTTTCGAACAATTTGGACCAGCGGTCATTCAGGATTCGTCCGGTAAAATGCTTCCGGAGAAGCCGCCGATTCTACGTTCCTGCCCGGGGAAATGTAACGAAGACGTGTTTAGTTTCGATGAATTTTCAAGTAGGTCGCACCTGCCGGGTCTGCCGGGTGCGACCATTTAGCCTAAGTCTCAGTCAATCGGCGCGGCATTGTAAATATTCACAGCCTGTTCGACACGCGTTAAAACAACGAGCTCTTGCTCGACTAGGATTTGAAATAAGTCGTTCACTACTGGCTTACAAACTCATCTTTCGTAATCGGAATCAAAATCAATTGCCACCAGAAACTCCCAAGCTCTTTGTCGTCGACACCAACGTGATTTTGCATGATGCCCAATGCATTCGTCGTTTCGAGGAAAACGATATCGCTATCCCGATCGCGGTTCTTGAAGAGCTTGATCAGTTCAAGAAAGGGAACGAGGACATCAACTTTCAGGCGAGGGCCTTTCTGCGGATCCTTGATGAGCTGACTGGCGACGTACTTTCCCCGGACGGTGCCAGTCTCGGATCAGGTCTCGGTTCGATTCGCATCGTGCTTGGCGAGGGACCGGACGCTCGATTGGGACTCGCTTTTCTCGAGGACAATCAGGACCATCGTATACTTGGAGTCGCTCTTTTGCTCCAACGGCAAGAGCAAACGCGGCCCGTGGTTCTGGTTTCGAAGGACACAAATCTCCGACTTAAGGCCAAGTCGTTCGGGCTTACCGCGCAGGACTACAACAACGATAAAGTCGAGAGTTTTGACAAGCTTTATACTGGTAAGCGACTCATTGATAACCTGCCTGAAGAACTCTTCGCTCATTTTTCGGCGAATGGAGGTCATGTACCGGAGAGTCTTCTTGCGGATATTGTCAAGCCGATTGCCAACGAGAACTTCATTCTGCGCAACAACAGTCGATCGGTGCTGGCCATGTACCACGGCAAAGAGAAATTGTTCAAACGCATCGACCGTCTTTCCGCGGCAGGTATCCATCCTCGCAATGCCGAGCAGTCCTTTGCGTTGCGAGCGTTATTGGACGACCAGTTGAGGTTGGTGACGCTTACCGGCAAGGCGGGGTCAGGCAAGACACTGCTCGCTTTGGCAGCTGCCATTGAAAGCCGATCGCGTTACAGTCAAACATTGTTGGCAAGACCGGCTGTCCCGTTGAGCAATCGCGACCTCGGGTTTCTTCCAGGCGACATCGAGGCCAAATTGGATCCGTTCCTGCAGCCCTTGTATGACAATCTCGCGGTCATGAATCCAGGAAATGGGAATGGAAGCCCCAGCGTGAGGAGCAGAGAGTTCTTGCAATCGAGTCAGGTTGAGGTCACGCCATTGGCTTACATCCGAGGTCGCAGTTTGCATCGAGTATTTTTTATCGTCGATGAAGCGCAGAACCTGACACCCCATGAGATCAAGACGATTATTACACGGGCGGGTGAAGGGACCAAGATCGTATTTACTGGAGACATTCAGCAAATCGACCATCCCTACTTGGACTCGTTATCCAACGGATTAAGCTACCTCATACATCGCATGGTGGGACAATCCATTTATGGACATGTGTCGTTGGAAAAAGGGGAACGCTCGGAGCTTGCGGAGCTTGCGAGCAATCTGTTATAGCCTGCAACGCAGAGTCGCAACTGCCGGGTGCAACTCTTGATGTTTAACCTGCGCAGCGGCGGGCTTCGCTAGATCGGCCGCTTCCCTGACGTTCGCTCTCGAGCCTGGATGGCCTCGAGCGGGTTCTGCGAGCCGATTGCCATGGTGGTTCCTTGCTTGAGAAGCGGGACCGTTTTCTGCTTCGCGGAAATGATCATCGACCGAACACCGAAGCGACCGGCTCGTTGAAAGAGGGTCGGAGCCGTTAACAGATTTCCGTCGGACATGAATTGCTCTTGGTCGACATCCGCATCCCAATACGAGTTGCCTGTAATACCGTGCTCGTCCGCATGGACTCCGCAACACACACCCGCCATGTTGGTGTTGGTAACGGTCGGCATCACGGCTTGTATGCGTTTGTAGAACCCCTCCGTAGCCCATCTTTTTAGCGTGGGCATGTTCGAAAGTTCGTAGTAGTCGGTTCCGAACCCATCGAACATGATGACGCAAACTCGTTGCGGCATCGAGGTTCGAAAGTTGACATTCTTAGCTGACGTCAAAAACTCGGTTGGCGGCGACCACAAGCCTGTTGGTGGTGCCACCAGTCCTGTCAACGATCCTGCGCTAAGGATGTTTACAAACTTTCGGCGCGGGAGGAATAAATCTCTTCGACTGGATTCTGTTTTCATCGACGGAAAATCCTTTAGGGCGCTGTGAAAATGGACTTGATCGAAGGTGCTGTCGAGGAGTGAAACGCTATCGCCCGTCTTACTGCTGGCGGCATAGGCGCGTCCTCACCCATGTCGGCCTTGTCCGTAAAGCTATTGAACATCGGCCGAGCCGCAGCGTCGTATTGGCTCAATGGTGGCAGTCCCAGGATGAGCTCCATGGTGCGTATCATGCTGACCGTAGAGTACTGCGAGCTATCAACGGATTGACGTTTGGTGTAGGGGCTGATCACCAGCCCAACAGTTCGGTGGGCGTCGACGTGGTCCGGGCCATTCTGTGCATCATCCTCGATCACAAAGATCGCGGTCTCTTTCCAGAGTGGGCCTTTGCTAACATGTTCAACGATCTGCCCAAGGGCCAGGTCATTGCTGGCCACGCACGCCTGGGGGGTGAATCCACCTGGGCGCGTACCAGTCGTATGGTCTTCACCCAAGCTCATCATGATAAATCGAGGCATAGTTTTCGACTCCGTGAACTTGTCGTACTCGTCGATAAAAACCTCAGCGTTGTCGGTATCCCGAACTTTTGCGTCAGGCACTTTGGGAATACTGTAGTTGGGACACATATGCCCAACCAAGCCTGGCACGCGTCCCTCCATCTTGAAGCTCCCCTCACCATCGCTGACCCTTTTACCGTACTCGCCATAGTTGCGATACGTGACTCCAGCTCTGGCGCATGCGTCCCATAGGTAGCCGCTTGGGCCATTGGATAGGTTCCCTTCGTCATCATCTTCAACACCGCTTCGTGCAGAATACGTAAGGTGCCAATCGCGGGCGATGTAGTCAGTATGGTACGCCATCGTGCTCCAAGGATGACCATCTCGACTGACTTGACCATTGCAACGGGATAATGTTGAGCGGAAGATCCGTGATTTGAAGCTGTTGGCCAACAGGGGTGATGTGCCAACCATTTGGCAAAAGGAAACCAGTTGCTGTTGGTCCGGCGAATTGTGATTTCGAGTCTAGTTTTTTTGGTTCATCTGCGAATAGGTTCGATACAAAACTGAGCGCAATCGCAACTAGGCATAGTCGTGTTATCATTGGATCCCTTTGAGTATTTGCGTGCCATAGCAACCGTTGCCAGGCATCTTTTATTAAGGGTTGCTACGGCGGCAGGCGGACTAAGATCTACCTGCCAGAAGGTTGCTAGCCAATGTTACGAAGGGAAAACTTTCAACTTAGTAATCGAAGGCGTTTACAAAACCGTCTCGGTGTGTCACCAAGGCGGCGAGAATACGTGGAGAGGTGCTTTGCGATACGAAATGTACCGAACCATCCCCAAACAACCATATTCCTCCGCCGGTGTGAAAGGAATAGTTTTCGTCGGCGTTGCTGCAATTCATGAAGCATGGGCCGGGTTGGCTCAGACCATCAATGGTCGCGCCGTCCATCCCATAGTTCATCCCGCGCGAGGCCCATCCCGCTCCATCGAGACCGTTGGTTCCTCCGTTCGGGTTGGTTGGATGGAGCTTTCCTCCTGTCACATAGAATTTGGAGCGGCCGGCATCTTCGGTAATGAATGCAGTGTTGGAAAGACCATCCGTAACATGCTGGAATTTACACACGTTATCTAGCTTGGTTGCAACGCTGATCGTATCAAACACGCCGCGCCAAACACTTCCAGATCCAGCGCTATCATCACCCGGGCTGCTTGCAGAAGTGCCAGCTGGCCAATCGATCAAGAGTGCTTGGGCGCGCGAGATTCGATTGCCGCTTTGCGGCGCGTAATCACCTGCAGCTTCCTGAAATGTGAAACCTCCGCTGTTTTTCACTGGCCCCAACCGATCCGAATTGGGGGAGGACGGACATTCGTAGACGGGCAATCTCGCTTTAACCACGGGTTGATTGACCGGATCTCGCCAATCTTTATCCCAACGATATTGGTTGTACAACGCGCTCTGCTCTAGATAGGGTAGCCAAAAGGTCGCAGTGCCGTGCGTAACCCCTGCTGGCACGCTCCATCTAGGGAAACCAACTGCATCGATACCTCCTGGTGGGATAAACTTGTGTGCATCATAGAAGTTATGGATAGCCAAGCCAATCTGCTTGTTGTTGTTGACACATTGCATTCTGCGAGCGGCTTCGCGGGCAGCTTGAACAGCTGGCAATAAGAGCCCCACCAAAATGCCGATAATCGCAATCACCACGAGCAACTCAACCAGGGTAAACCCGGTTTTTTTAGAACGAATTTTCATAATGCACCTTTTCGAAAAACTTGGATTCGGAATAGGGAAAGAAGAAACAATCAACTGGAACGAATTACTTGGTCTTGAGATCCAACGGGATAACATTGGCGTCACCCTTTTTTATGGTGACCAACAGACCCGACGTCTTGGCGTCTTTGTATTTCATGGGCACGGCGATCTTGCCCGTTTTGGCGGTCGCGTCCTCGGATGAAGCATC
>JANLRK010000838.1:0-1648 GCA_031361585.1 Pirellula sp.
TCGTTTCGATGGTAATTCGATCACTACGGTCAAGCCGAAGATCGATGGTTGGATTCGACACATACTCCAGGACAAGGCAGGGGCCATCTGGTTGTCAACGAGGAGCCAAGGTATCTGGCTGGACAATGGCGACGGTTTTGCGCAATTGACTATTCAAGACGATGGTATCAGTAAAGATTTGCAAGCCAATCTAGCCATGATGCAGGATAGCATGGGCAACATCTGGTTTGGCGGCAGCGAGGCTTTGGGAACCGTTCAGACGAACAAAGGAATTTGGCGATACGACGGAGTGAACTTCAAGAACTTCACGATCAAAGATGGCTTAAGTTCCTACAGCGTTTGGAGTATGTTCGAGGACACCGCTGGCCACATCTGGGTCGGTACTCGAAATACTGGTTTGACCAGATTCGACGCAAAGCACTTTGTGCAATTTTCAGAATAGCGTCTTTGCGCTGACAATTTGGTAACCAAAGCAGTGCATGACGACAATGAATCTCAATCACAGACTGGAAAGCGGAGAGTCGATCCTGCGAGTGACCGAGAAGTACTTGTTGAGCAAACCAAGCTACAAGCTCGCGCCATTTATCTTCGGTTGGCTTCTGGAGTTGCATCGGGAGATGTTGGGATCGATTTGGAGTTGGGCGGGAGAAATTAGAACGATGAATGGGTCGGGAATACCGAGCTATGGCAGTTAATTCAATCACTCGCGGGAGGTGATTTATGATCCACACCCATGAAGACCACCTCTCGTTGTCGACGGACGAAGAGGTAGCTGCTGCGTGTCGTGATGCAGGCCAGCAGGTTATTGAACTAGCGGAACGGACCGGGACCGAAATCGTGATTTGGCGAGATGGTAAGATTGTCCGTCTAACCGCCGCCGATGCGCGTGCTGAGTTCAATCAGAACCAAGAACGACCTTCAGACGCTGGCAATTAGTGAGTCTGGATAGAGATTGGGTTGCCCCGTCCGAAATATACAGATGTGGTTCGGAACATAGACAATACCATTGCCGCACAAATCGATTCCGCTGACAGCCAAACCCTCAAGCTCTGCCAATCGACGCTGAATCGGTTGTTGGAAATGCCGCTTCGAAGGCTCTGCCCAGCTGCGGAACTCGCGGCGGATGGCGAGGGCGTAGTTGCGGTTCTCAAGGCGATAATCGCACGGATTCCTGCTTCCATTTTGGCGCGAGCAGACACATTTGCAGAATGAACCGCTATCTTCGGCGGTACAAACGCGTGCAATGCAACTTGTTCTTCAATCCAAAGTACGACCACGGGTTGTCTGGTGTAGTTTGGGCCAACGGAACCGTCTGCCCCGATAAAACGGAGAACCTTATCCCAGAGATATGGCAATTCGTTCTGAATGATCTTGGTTGTCCATTCGAGCCCTTCGGACAGCGCCGCGTTCGAAAGGTTCGCCCATTCGCGCAGAGTTCAGAGACCGATCTGTGGGAGGTGAAGTTCGAGTTTTTTTGAACCTGTTAGTTTTACCGGAGATTACTTCGCCTTAGTCGGATTCCCTGTGCAAGTATGGAATGGTCTTTCGCGGCGGAAAAGAAGGATCGTTGCGAACCGCGATGGTCGTGTCTGCAAACAGTCTCAATTGTTTCCTAAGTCGACGACGCGCACGAACGGTTCGAAGATGA
>JANLRK010000019.1:0-6199 GCA_031361585.1 Pirellula sp.
GTTTAGGCCCACGGGATTAACCTTTGGCCATTCGTCGCTTCAACATCGCAGCGAATCCATCTTCCTCATCAACCATTGGGGCAATGGCAAGCCGTTTTCGATCGGAAGGATTTAAACCGAAACCCGCCGACAATCGATGCACTTGGGTTGTCACGTTTATGAACAATCTCGCCGCTTTATAGTCCGAAGGATCAAGCCGGCAAGACTCGGCCAAGCTATCCGCCATAGTTAACAACTCACTAAGAATCCTCAGTTCATGGCCATCTATTTTACGGAGAGAACCCGCAGGCAATTGCGACACTAACTCGTCCCACTTTCGCCCGACCGCATCGGGCAAGTTTGGTTTCAATGGTCCGCCATCGCCTGCCGTCCGGTCAACCCCTTCATTCCACCGATCACCACCGCTTCTGCCAGGAATTCCAACCATGTTCAACCTCCCAAAAAGTTATTTGCCTCAATGTTCTACACATCCCGCCCATGCTATCGCTAGAGCTTCAAAACACTCAATTTTAGGCCGCCCGGGGCAACAGGGGCCCCCCGAAAAACAGCTAGAAAAATGTGTCATATGCCCATGGTATCAACGGGCCACGTATCGCCCAGGATTATAGGTGCCCACTCCGGCGAATCTTCTTTTCCCAGTATCGCCAGTGTAGAACCTTAGGCACTAGCGTTGAGTTTGCGTATCGCTGCGACTAACTTAGCGGCGTTTTTGGGGGCGGTTCCATATGACCACCTACCGTCGATCACACTGTAGCCGAACCTTTCGTTTGCAGATCTAGAGTTCAGATACACATTCGCCCACTCCTGTGGTGCCGATGAAATTAGAACAAAGTCTTTGTCAGGCTTTACGACAGCCCATTTCGTCTTTGGATGTGGGCGAATCCCCAATTCGAGAAACGAGTCTAGCCATCCAGTCCACCCATCTTTGGGCCGAACTTGTGCAAATGCTTGGAGTACATGTTTACAACAACGACTTAGGTCACCTTTTGGCAACTTCGACCGTTCGGAAAGGAAATCCGGGCATGTACAAGTCGGACCGGTCAAATCAATTGCGTACGCTACGTCAGCCTCACTTCCCGATGGCACTAACACTTGGAATGGTATACTTGGGAGTCTTGCTTGTTCAATGTGAAAGACGGGCGATCCGGCAATGGGTGGAGCGACTATCGGCGGAGCGACTATTGTTCGTGATTCAACAACAGGCGGAGCGACGATCACATTCTTTCGAATCCACTCCCGTCTTATGGATTGAATCAAGTTAGCAACATCTCGAGCTTCGTTTTCTTCAATTTTCCCATCAGCCAAAACCCTTTTGAGTAGATCGTAAAATAGGTTTACTGGCCACAACCTTCGGCATGATTTGTTTTCATTTATCCATTTCGCAAGCTCTAGAATCTCCTTGTACGTTAGTTCACCATCCTCGACGACTTTCTCAAGCAACTCGAGAAACTCTGTGGAATATTCTATTGTGACATACCTGGAGTTTGCGTTTTTTCAAAACCTCGAAACCTTACAACAACCAACCCAACCAGCGATAACAGCGATTGAACGAAGGGAACCCGATTCTAACCGTTTGGAAGCTCCAATGGGAACCGCCAAAACTCGCAAGTCAATTCACTTTGTAGCCACCCAACCTCGGGCCATCGCCAGTAGATCACGCCGGGCCGACTCGTCCAATTCCGCCCCCTACCTCAGCAAAGCAGCCAGTTCGCCTAATTCATCCGCCGAAAGTTGTTCGCGAAGTTGCGCCGCGATCGATTCGAGATGTAACCGTTGATGTAACGAAACTCGACTTTCGCGTTTCGCCTTTGTTTTTATTGGGTTTAATTCGGTGTGCTTTAACCTTGGGGTGGTAGAGGTCGTGGGTTCGAATCCCGCCGGCCCGATTTTATTTTTTACCGGCGAATTCGTTGATGGAAACGATAACCGGAAGCAGTTTTCCGAGCGCATTAAACCAGTGAAAAAACGTGTAGTACTACACACTTTCAAGGGAGCGTTCGGTTATGGCAAAAGAACCCGGTTACTGTCTGCATAAGTCCACAGGGCAAGCTATCGTCCGTTTTGGCGGCAAAATGCACTATCTTGGTGCGTATGGCACTGCGGAAAGCAAAGAGCGTTACAACCGTCTCAAGGCGGAATCGATGGAATCTAAGAGCTGGCGGGCTTCCTCGGATGTCAGTACCGGCGTCTTGCCACGCTTGATGACGTACTTGGGACCGCGCACCGACGATGATGGGTTCATTGGGATGATTTGACCGACAACCAGCCAGTCTAAGCACATACGAATGGCAGCCAGATGCTGCTTTACCGTTGCTTCGAGTAAATCGTCACCAAGTACTCAACGTATGCAGCGACTACGATGGGTTCCAGGTCGTCCAACGAGAGTTTCCGACCCTCGCACCATGCAAAGAAGTCGACCAAAGCCCGGTGGTATGCGACTCGAGTGTTCCAATTTCGAATGTTGGCAGTGAAGAACTCATAGAATCGACGCGTGGCACGTTGGCGCGCAGCCTGAATCAGGGCCGGAGCAGTTCCGAGGCTCTGTTTGGACACTTGAATTGGGAGCTTATTTTCGTCTCGATCCATGGCTTTTAGAGCAACATAACGTCCTTTATGTTGCATGACCAAAATGGCGTTGGCAAGTGACAAAATCGATACCTTTTTGAGCACGCGACCGAACGAAATCGAGCCTTCCAAAGATTCGGGCGAAAAACCAGAATTTGTTGCGCGATTTGGCCGGAACCGCGATTAAGTAAGTGGAGCGCTATACCGCTCACATAAACTGACCCACTTGTGCTCACTCAAATTGAGCCATCTCATACGCGTTGTCGTGGTTATTGAGGGACTGGCAATCGAGATAATCGATAGTTTTTTTCTGTTTTGTCGTCGGTGGATAAGGTGACCGAGTTGCTTGGATGAGCGAGCTCGGCAACAATGAGATCCTAGTCGGTTGCAATGATGTTTATTCTTTTTCAACAAAGGTGCCAGTGGGATGAATCAACGGAGTTTTGGTGTGTCATTGACCCAACCGCAGAGAGTTGCCATCGCTGAGCTGCTGCCGCAATTGGTCGATCGCTTAATGCTTGAGGTAAAACGTCAAGTCAAAATCGAGTTCACAGTTTCAATGATGAAAACGATCTGGTGGTCCGCTGGCGAGGCGATTCCAATAGCCTCTTCCGGCGCGAGACGGAATTCGTTGAGGTGTATCATCGCGGCCTTCCGCCAGGCTATCCAAGATGCTTATGGAATTGCGACTATTCCACCTTCCAAACGCCTCTACCAATTCAAAATCACTCTGCTGAATATGGATCCCGTCATTTGGCGACGCATCCAGATTAAGAACTGCTCGGTCGACAAGCTGCACGAATGCATTCAAACCGCCTTGGGATGGACCAACTCGCATCTCCATCAGTTCGAAATTCAAGGCATCGTCTGCGGCGATCCAGAACTATTGTGCGGCGATAGCGACTGTTTCGTCGGTACCAACTCGCTGAAAACCATGGTCAGTGACATCGTTCCTCAATCGGGTGCTCGTTTTCGGTTTTCGTACGAATACGATTTCGGCGATCGTTGGGAACACGAGGTTGTGTTTGAAGGCTGCTTGCCGACGGATCAGGGTGTACGTTATCCGCTGTGCGTGGAAGGTGAACGAGCTTGTCCACCTGAGGATGTCGGTGGAGTGTATGGATACGCAGAGTTTCTTGCAGCGATCGCCGATGCCTCTCATGAGGAGCACAAGGAAAGGATGGCCTGGGCTGGAGGCGACTTTGATCCGAATCGATTCGACGCGACCGCAGCTACCAAAGACATGCAGCGAGGTTTGCCTGACTGGCGACAACTAGAACGTCAACGAGAACCATTGGCTTGCCGATGATCGGCTCGAGCGACGAAGCGCGTCGTTCCAATCGTGTGCGGACGGCGGCGGCGAATCGAGGGATGGCGGCCAATCATTCGGGTCTCTCACCATCGAAGACATCTGCTAAGGATGCACAAAACACCCGCTCTCGGACGCCCGCTTGAGCCGCCAAGCTGTTCCACCGAATTGGTTGCCTCCAATACTCCTTGGTCGTTCGGATGCGGATTTCCCCTGCTCCCCTTTTCACCCGATGGTAACGATGGTCCATCATGACCATTGCGTAACAATGGTCACATGCTGGACTCACTTGAGTACAGCCAATCCATGGGTTGAACGTATGGTGGGTCCATTCGATCGATGAGTTCTTCATTAGAGCTAATCCTTAAGTGATATTGGGATTGCGACTGGGAGCGACGATCACATTAAAACCCGAGGCAAGGATCGCTTCGAAGACTGGACGTGAATTACGAGTCAATCGATGACAAGCTGCGACATGGCCTGTCAACCGATGATTGCAAATCCGAGAGCGGACCACTCAATGTAGCTGGACACTTTGGTTCGACACAATAACACGGATTCTCAAATGAAATTTGTCACGTTGCCAATTCTTGCCATTCGGTGCCATTGACCATTTTTGTAGTGCCAAGGACTTAAGGACTTTGAGAATGGCATTCGCGATGGGTAAGATTGCGTCGTGTAGTTGACGTACTTTTCTCAATTGGTCCGCAATAAATCATCAACGGCGCATAGTCCCATGCTAACACAACGAACCAACGATACACCGTGTCTCGAACGCCATCGGTTGGATGATGCACACTCGATCTTCTCAACTGATCTACCAGAGCGGCTTCGATTGAATCGTAGCCAGTTTGAAGAAGTCTGGAACATGCATCCAGTCGCGTATACGGAGATCATGATGCACGGTAAAAAAGTACTGACGCCTAGGTGGCAACAGGCTTTTGGCAAAGACTACCTCTATAGCGGCCAATCGAATCGAGCCCTTCCTGTCCCCCCTCCCCTGCTCCCACTGCTTGAATGGAGCCAGACAATCGATCCCAGGTTAAACGGATTATTGCTGAACTGGTACGACGGATCGAAGGGCCACTACATCGGCAAGCATCGAGACAGTATTGCCAACCTTCTTCCTGATACGCCAATCGTCACGATTTCGTTAGGTGAGACGCGCACGTTTCGGCTGCGTCCACATGGCGGAACTGGGATGATCGACTTTGAATCGAAAGATTCGAAGGTATTCGTCATGCCATTGAGTACCAACCGAGCGTGGACGCATGAGATCCCGAAGACAGCACGTGCTCTAGGCAGACGAATCTCGGTCACAGTCCGTTCATTTCTGTCTTGATGTCGAGGGGAACGACAACGCAAGTCGGTACGTTGCCACCAACAAATGTCCGATGGAGCCAAGAAAGACGGAAACAGCTTGAGACCTATTGTCGGTGGCATTGGATGCCATTTGCTGACGACTGCGTTTTATGTGCGTCAATGGTTGTCATTGGCTCTTTGCGTTTTTAAGACATGGCAGAGACAAAAAGAATATTCCATGTTCGGCAACCTTGGCTGCATGAAAGTCGATGCGTAGATTTTGAATGCATGGCGAAACGGAGCTTGGCTCTGCTGGCGAGCATCCATAGCAAGGGATAGCCGTGTCAGAACGGGAAGAATACCCGTAAGCGCCCCGGTAGCATGGTCGCAACCGGGGCGTGCTTTTGGTCTGGATTCGCCAAAAGTCACGGGTGCCGTACGGCACCTGGGCTTGGAACCAGTGGAGCCCTCTATTGGCGAAGTGTACTAGTCTAAACAGACCTAGGATTCCAACGCCGCGTCGGATTTGTGTGACCGACGCAGGTTTGGACCCGATGCCGAGCTTTAAAGCCGGGTTCGATGCAATCGCATTCAGTTTCCGAACCAGGCAACTGCATTCAGTGTTCTTGACGGTAGCGCCCAAACCTTAGCCCTCTCGGCGCTCCGGCGTGTCAAACCGGTGTGAGTTGGGTGGTCCGGAATAAGTCCATTCGGTTTGTTCAACTTATGCGGCAAGCTACCAAGCGTTTTCGTTTGCTTTTGTCGAAGTTACGAAGAGGAAACTAGGGTTTGTTGGGTAACCGTTTGACAAGATCAGCTGCAAGAATTTGCCACCGCTGCTGCCTATAGCGGTAGAAGAATTGTGCAAACGACCACATCGCAACTGTCAAAATCCCTGCGTCAATCTCAATCCGGTCGGAGTACCGACAACGCACCTCGGAAACTGGCTCTATCTTCATCGTGTGGTTCCAAGCGCGTATCAACCCGCCATGTTCGTTTGTGTTGATTTCTCGTGCTGTTTCA
>JANLRK010000724.1:0-7548 GCA_031361585.1 Pirellula sp.
ACGGCACTCCGTGCACTCCGTGCCGTTTCACTCGACTCGAACCACGGCACGGAGTGCCGTGCTACACTGGCTACAATCAAACTGCTCTTTGACAACCTGGTTGGTGTCTTTTTTTCTTGCTTATCGTTGGCGCTCCTGCCTGCCCGAATGCTCAACGAGTTTGCCTACTGCCCTCGCCTATTCTATCTCGAACATGTCGCTTGATGCCAGATCGACCTCTGGCAAACATACGATGTCAGCGGGACCCAACAACACCTGACAGCTTGCGCTGTTCCGCTACAATCAAATGGGCGATGCATTGAGTACAATGAGGATTATGGTTATCCCAAAACATACCTTCGATCTGCTGCGGACGATTTCATTGTCTATGCTCGTTTTGGCAGGTTCGCATTCCGTATTTTCCTTTGATTCGGATTTCGAACGCGATGTCGCTCCTCTCATTGTTCAGCGTTGCCTCGAATGCCATAGCGAGGTCGACCCCAGCGGTGGGCTGGATCTGACAAGGTACGACACGCTTATGCGAGGTGGCGATAGCGGATTGGCTATTGATGTCGCAGATGCATCTAGTTTGCTTCTGAAGCGATTGTCTAGCGGCGAAATGCCTCCGGAAAAAAATGGAAAGTCACAAGCTTTATCGGGCGATGAACTAGCGGTTTTCCGATCTTGGATTGCCTCAGGCGCGAAGTGGCCCGAATCCCGTGTTCTCGACCCGTTTGAACGCACGAATGGGAAACGTGCCGGCCGAGATTGGTGGGCCTGGCAACCAATAAAACGAACCGCCGATGAGTCAACATCGTCAAGCCAAAATAGCATCGATCTACTCATCCAACAAAAATTGGCAAACCAAGACTTGAGACTTGCGCCCCCTGCGGATCCTCGGACTTTGCTCCGACGGGTCTACTACGATCTTATTGGATTGTCACCCACGGCCGAAGAAATCGTAAGATTTGAACAGGATGAATCGGTGAATGCTTACGAAAAAGTCGTAGATGGATTGCTCGAATCCAAACATTTCGGTGAACGCTGGACGCGACATTGGTTGGATCTAGTCCGATTTGCTGAAACCAACGGCTACGAACGCGATGCCGTTAAACCCAATGCTTGGAGATACCGAGATTGGATTATCGAAGCGATCAATTCAGATATGCCCTACGATCAGTTTGTTACTGAGCAATTGGCTGGAGATGAAATACCGAATCGTTCCGAATCGAGCGTTGTCGCGACCGGTTTCTTGCGGCTGGGGACCTGGGATGACGAACCCAATGACCCCCTCGAATATCAGTATGATCGATTGGAGGACATGGTCCACACTACCACGACCGCGTTCTTGGCGATGACGGTCAAGTGTGCTCGATGTCACGATCATAAATTCGATGCGATTCCTCAGGCAGACTACTATCGGATTGCATCCGCTTTTTGGGGCGGTCCAGTTGCCCACCGAAAACGCGAATGGAACGGTGGTCCGACGACGGAGGAACTTGGCTATGACGTGCTAGGCTGGACGGATCTCGGACGCGAGCCACCGGCATTGCATTTGCTCAAAAAAGGTGACGTTCATCGACCATTACAAATTGTTGCGCCTGGGGCTTTAAGTGGTTCGGAGAAACTCGCTGGCGAGTTTGCACCGCCACCACCCGAAGCGAAAACCTCACATCGGCGCCTTCAGTTGGCGAAATGGATCGTCGAGAAACGAAATCCTCTGACGGCTCGCGTTGTAGTCAATCGGCTGTGGCAACATCATTTTGGCGAGGGACTGGTGCGAACACCCGATAATTTTGGTTACCTTGGCAATCCACCAACACATCCTGAATTGCTCGACTCCTTGGCGGCGGACCTCATGGCGGGAGATTGGAAACTCAAGCGGATTCATAAGTCCATGGTCATGTCGCAAGTGTATCGTCAAAGTTCGGTGCATTCACGACAACTCGAGTACGCGAAGAAGGACGCAGCCAATCGATACTGGTGGCGGGCCGAACGAAGGAGACTGGACGCAGAACAAATTCGGGACTCTATCTTGCAGTGTAGTGGTCGACTCGAACGACGCATGTCAGGCCCGAGTTTCAAGGCCCTTATTAGCGATGAAGCGTTGGAGGGATTGTCGATGAAATCCGGGGCTTACCAAGCCTCTCCGCCCGAAGAGACGAGGCGACGCAGCATCTACATGTTTGCCAAACGATCGTTGGCCGTTCCGATGATGGCTGTCTTTGATAGTTGCGATACGACTGCACCGACCGGTCGACGCGATGTTTCGACGGTAGCTCCACAGGCTTTGACGCTTCTCAATAACGGGTGGGTGCACGCAGAAAGCTGCGCCATGGCGGAACGAGTCATTGCATCGGAATCTAGCGTCGATGAACGCGTCGTATCCGCATGGCGAATTGCTGTCATACGCGACCCGACAACGACCGAAAAGCAAGCGTCGATCGACTATGTAAGAAATCTGCTGGCGTCGGCCCGCGATACAACCAACGCAGAGCTTTCGGCCTGGTCGGCGCTTTGCCATACACTTATCAACACCAACGAATTCATTTACATAGACTAATCATGAGCGAACAACAGTTTCCATGCGGCCAGACGCGGCGACAAGCACTTTGGCAAATGGGTGGCGGATTTGCAGGCTTGGCTCTAGCATCCTTGCTGGAACAAGACGGATTCTTTAGCAAGTATGCCAATGCAGGTGAGTCGACAAATCCTCTCTCTCCGCGACTGCCTCATTTCGCGTGCAAGGCAAAGAGTTGCATCTTTTTGATGATGAATGGCGGCCCGAGTCAAGTCGATACGTGGGACTACAAGCCGGAGCTGCTAAAGCACGCGGGCAAGCCGATGCCTACCGACAAGAAATTCATCAACTCGGGAGGACGGGCCGTTGGATTCCTTGCCCCGGCTGTGCGACCATTTAAGCCGGGTGGCGAAAGCGGCATTTTGGTCTCCGATTTCTTTCCCCGAATCCGCGAACACGTCGACAAGCTGGCGGTAATTCGCTCTTGCTATACCGACACTCATGCGCATGGATCGGCGTCGGTGCAGATGAATACGGGTAAGCCCATAATTGGCCGGCCATCACTTGGGAGTTGGGTTACGTATGGCTTAGGTTCCGAGAATCAGAATTTGCCGGGCTATGTTGTCATGCTTGATAAACGTGGCGGACCAATTGGCGGCCAACCGAATTGGTCGAGCGGTTTCACTCCAGCTTCGTTTCAAGGAACGCTCTTTCGTCCCCAGGGCAATCCCATTTTGGACCTATCGGCCCCCGATACTTTAACCAGAGTTCATCAACGCGAGCAACTCGACCTATTGGCCAAGTTGAATGACGAGCATTTGCAAAAACGCCCGGGGGGTGCTGAGCTAGTATCGCGTTCGGCTAGTTACGAATTGGCTTACCGCATGCAATCGGAGACGCCAGAAGCTGTCGATTTGAGTAGTGAAACGGCCAGCACCTTAGCCGCGTACGGCGTTAATGGGTCACCAACTGCAGAGTTCGGTCGCAACTGCTTGATTGCCCGCCGTCTAGTCGAGCGGGGAGTGCGATTCATTCAGTTGTACTCTGGTGGAGGGCATTTGGAAGAGACTTGGGACGCACACGAAAGCGTTGAGAAGAACCATGGTCGGCATGCCGGCGAAACGGATCAACCCATCGCGGCCTTGTTGGCGGATCTGCAGCAACGCGGCTTGCTCGAATCCACTTTGATTGTGTGGGGCGGCGAGTTTGGTCGCATGCCTTTTAGCGAAGGGGTGGACAAGCCTGGACGCAACCACAATCCCTATGGCTTTTCGATGTGGATGGCAGGGGGCGGAGTGAAGGGGGGAGTGACGTATGGTGAAACGGACGAACTAGGCTTTGCGGCAGAGACCAACAAGGTGCATGTGCATGATTTGCATGCTACTATTTTGCACTTGATGGGAATGGACCACACCCGGCTGACTTACTTTCATCAAGGGCGGGATGAGCGGTTGACCGATGTATACGGGAATGTTGTCCAAGGCATATTGGCTTAGCGTCGAACCGCATCGCAACCAACGTGACCGGTTTGTTCACTCGCAACTATTAGTACCATGGTCCCTTGGGCAACGTTGCAACGCAATGTCACTCTCGGCAAGAGTGACCTACGGTTGTAGGCCTAGTAGCCATGACGAGATGCTTTCGAGAGCTAAAGGGGAAAACGTCTCGTCGATGGATTGATACTCGCTGACTCCACCCGTTTTGCAAGTTTGAAACAGGTGATTAAGTCCAGGCAATTCCTTGATCGAAAAGGCGCTATTGCCTCCCGCCTTGAGGCTTGATTCGATCTTAGGCAAATTCAATTTCGGATCGACCTGCACGTCTTTCTCACCGTTGATTGCAAGTACAGGGCATGTGATTTTTTGCAAGTCCGGGCCAGGTTCGTAACGTGTGAAGAACCGAAACCACGGATCGTTCATGGCTTGCATATTGGCCCGGATCATCGCGGTGAGAACTGCTCGACCTGCCGTCTCTGATTCATTGGGTTCATCCTTTTTCGGTTCACTGTTAGGATCGAGTTCGTTTGTGGATGCGATGATTTTGTCGACGACGCCCGAAACAAATGGTTCGATATCGTCTGATGGCTTTAGTTCTTTGACCTTGGCAAATACATGTTCTTGAAGCACTCGCTGCTTCTTTTTTGCTTCCTCGTCGCCCCCCTCGGCGGCCATGATCAATTGACCCTGCGAGTATAGGATTTCCTCACCATTGACGCCGGGACTGGCCATCAACACCACCCAAGCTACCTCTTTGTTTCTGGCGGCTACCATCGTGGCGACTAAGCCACCCTCGCTATGTCCGATGAGTCCGACTCGGCGAGGATCGATGGAGGCTGCGGTCTTGGCGAACGCAATGGCGGATCGTACGTCTCGCGCAAAATCTTCCGTCGTTGCATTGGCGAACGCACCGGTCGATTTGCCGACCCCGCGATCGTCAAATCGAAGGACCGCTATGCCTCTACGTGACAAATGATCGGCCAATACCCAAAACGGCCTGTGGTCCAAAAGTGTCTCGTCGCGATCTTGCGGGCCGGAACCCGAAATCAAAATGGCGGCTGGAAAGGGCCCACCCGAAGTCGGTCGCGTAAACGTGCCAGCCAAAATGGTTCCGTCTGCTTCGTTCTTAAAAGTCACATCCTCGATCTGATACGGGAATGGCTGCTGCGGAGTCTGCGGACGCTTTGGTGCAGCGCGTTCCGATGGAGCAACCGATTTTACTTTGGTGAGACGGAGTTCCAATGGAATTCCTTGCGTCCATTTGCCCGCGATCTCCGTTGCCTCCGCATTTTTTTCACCAACGTACTTCGCCTTCAATGCAGGTACGTCGAGCGACATTTTGTTTCCATCTATTTTCAAGTCAGCTTTGAAACCGCCTAAGTTTTGAGAAACGCTATCAACAAAGGTTGTCTTTTTCTCGTTATGAGAGGCGTAAACTCGAACTTGAATTTCTAGTTTTTGAACGCCAGCGTTGAGGGTACCAAGCCATACTTCATCCGGGGAATCCTGCGGTACTGCATCTCGTTTCTCAAATATCAAATCGAAACTTGCTCCACCTTGCGACCATTTCCCTGACGCCTTTTTGCCGTTATCGCTCAATTGAGATCGGTAAGCTGCCTTGGTTGATTTAAGAGCAAAGCTAAATTCTTTTGTGTCCAGTACCAAATCATCCAGCCTGAACTTTGCGCCACCCTCGTCCAAGCTGATCAGCTCTGCATTGGGTAAACCATCGCTGGCCATGTTGGTCTGGACGACGAATCGAAAGACTCGCTGACCTGCATCCAACGTGCCGTACCAGATCACCTGATCGGACTTAGGTTTGTTCTCCTGTGCTCGACCTAGCTCACAAGCAAAGACGATGAGCAATAACAAACAAAAACAGGCAAGGGGGAATCGCATACTCATAGCGTTTAGGTGTCCAAAAAACCGTGTCGAGAACATCATCGGAGTTGATATCGTCTCCCTCCATGATACGCGGCGCGTAAAGTCTGTCCAGAATGACTAGTCAAAGTCTGTGGTGATGATCCAACTAGATGACCCGACAAATGGCAAGACTTGGCATTTTTAGGGGTGCGGGCTATAACTAAAACTGAACTAAAACTTGCATCCATTCGTAACCTTGCACAAGCCAGCACCTGTTCAAAAAACCTGACATTTCAATGCTAGAAATCCGAAGCCTTCAAAAGTCGTACAGCGAACCATCGGGGAGTCGATTGTTAATTCTCGACATACCGCAACTCGATATCGCGGAGGGTGAACAAGTTGTTCTTCGAGGCGAAAGCGGCGGTGGAAAGACAACCCTACTGCACATTATCTCGGGAATCGTCACGGCCGACAGTGGTTCGATCAAGCTCGATGGTACAGAACTGACCAAATTCTCCGAAGCAACTCGCGATCGTATTCGAGCTAACAAAATGGGCTACGTCTTCCAGACCTTTAACTTGCTCCCAGCTTTTACTGCTTTGGAAAACGTTCGACTCGGCATGACCTTTGCAAAAAAGAAAATGAATGCGGAGCGCGGCAAGGAGCTATTGAACAAAGTCGGCTTATCAGACCGAATGCATTATCTGCCGAGCCAACTTTCCGTGGGGCAACAGCAGCGCGTTGCTGTTGCTCGCGCACTTGCAAACAAGCCGCGATTGCTACTTGCAGACGAGCCGACGGCAAACGTGGACCCATCCAATCAAAAACGCATTATCGATTTGATCAAGGATGTTTGTCGGGATGAGTCGGTTGCCATATTGTTAGTTACTCACAGCGATGAAATTGCAAATCGATTTGAACGGATCGAACGATTGGAACTCATCAATCGAGCCTTCAGTACCCCTAAGGACGACGTACAACGATGAACCTTTTTGCCATTGCTGTTCGAAATCTAACTTACCGGAAACTGCCAACCGCATTGACAATGCTGTCGATGGCCTTGGGGGTCGCGCTCGTTGTACTGGTCTTGACCATTTCCGGCGTTATCGAACGGACATTTGAACGCACGAGCAATGTCGGTTACAACTTGATCGTGGGTGCAAAGGGCAGCGATATTCAACTGACCTTCAACACCGTTTTCTTTTTGAGTCAGCCCGTCGAGAACATCAAGTATTCCTACTACATGGAATACTTGCCTGGAAACGAACGACAGAAGGAATACGAACGCATTGGCGGCGATTTGAAGGATCCCGAACGCAGCGGTCTCTATTCGTTTTTGATGAAGGGTGGATTTTCAATTCCGCTATGCATGGGGGATTACGTCGGTACCTTTCGATGCGTGGGAACAACACCGGATTACTTCAACCTGCTTAAGCATGGGGACAGCAACGACCTGGACTACCGATTTTCCAAAGGCAGGAATTTCGTCGATTACTCGGATGACAATGGCTATTTCGAGGCCGTGATTGGGTCTCAGGTGGCTTCTGCAATGAAGCTGAAATTGGGTGATGAAATATTTGCTTCGCATGGCGCATCGGGTGGTGCCCAACACAATCAAGGTTTCCATATCGTTGGAATACTCGAGCCAACCGGAACACCTAACGATCGCGGAGCCTTCATCAATATCGA
>JANLRK010000103.1:0-8017 GCA_031361585.1 Pirellula sp.
CGAACAGTTTGATCCGAGTTCCGTTTGTATTGTACATTTAGTCAAGAGATGCATTAGGCGGGCTTATCTTGCCGGCGCCGATGTAGTCACCGGTAAGAACTTTGAACATCGTCGTGAGTGGATTCGGTGCCGGATGGAGCGACTTGCCAACAAACAAGACGAAGCATCTGGCCACTTTTGGGAAGGACGCTTCAAGGCTCTTGATATCACCGACGAAGCCGGTTTGCTGGCCTGCAGTATGTATGTCGATTTGAATCCAATCCGTGCTGCAATGGCTCAAACGCCCGAAGAATCCGTCCATACGTCAGCGTATGATCGCATCAACGCATTGCAGGGTGCAACCATCCCGTCGGCTGCAGCCGAGTTGGTTGCAATCGAAACGACCGAGGCCGGTCGAATCCTGCGAACATCGACACCAGATCAGTTAAGAAAAAGGAACGCGAAGGCAAAACAGCGCAGAGGGCCCTCGATTCCACGAGATGCCTGGCTGTCGCCACTGACAATCAACGAACGAGCTAATACTGGCCCTCAAGCAAGCAAAACTGGCGTTCGTGCAAGCGACAAAGGATTCTTGTCCCTTGGCGTGCTCGACTATTTGACATTGCTCGACTGGACAGGGAAGCAACGCGGCACTGTCGAAAAAGCGGATACACCTGCGGAACAGGATCCGATCTTGAAAAGAATTGGAATCGACGGTCGCATGTGGGCCGACCTAGTCTGGCGATTCAAAAAGTACTTCGGCAGGAGTAGAGCAGCAGGTTCCCCGAAAAGCCTCAGAGAATCCGCAGCACAGAACAAACGCAAATTTACACGAGGTCAGCGGTCGTCAGCCGCCTGTTTCGTCAGCTGATCTCTTCAATTCTGAATGCGTCCATTCATTGAGGCGATGCCACATGTTATGCAAACCAATGGACCTTTGGTCCGACAACACAGAACCGCTGACGGCACCTTTGTTGCCAGGCACCTAACAAGAGAACGAATCGTTTCCTCATCAGAAGACTAAGCGATTCGTTTTTGGAAGATCGACGGCTCAGTTACGACGCATTGACGGTCCACTTGACAATCTTGGCATGCCCAACCGCATAAAAGGAGTCGCCCAATTCACTTACCGCAATGCTGTGAACGTGCATCGGCGCCTTCTCATCGCGGATCGATTTTTTGGGATCGGAAAGGTCAAAGAACATCAAGAAACCGCTGTTGTCCCCGCCTCCAGCCAATAGCCAATCACCCTTGGGATGAAACGCAAGCGACTCAACTAGTCCCTTGAAACTATTGTCACCATAAGCGTGAGTTTTCTCTCCGATTTGCCAGTCAAAGACCTCGACACGTGCTTTACCCTCAAGATGATCAATATTGCCGACTTGTCCCATTCCACCGACTGCCAATTGTTTGCCATCGGGTGAGAATGACACGCTTCGAATTCCACCGATCGAATGCCTTCGCTGTTTCGAGTCCCAGGTATACATATCGGCAGATTCTAACTTGGCAATCTGTTGACCGTCTTCGATTCGCCAAATAAAAATCGTCCCAATGCGATCTACGGTGGCGACATGGTGACTGTCGGGCGAAATGGCACATGCGTAGAGCATGGAGGGATAATGATGCGGCGTCATCGCTTGATGACCATGCAACTCGTGTCGTAGCTTACCAGTAGCACTCTCCCAAACCCTCGCAACCATATCATCGCCAACGCTAACGATCCATTTGCCATCCTGGCTCGCTTGAACATCGCGTATGAATCGTTGATGCGCGTTTTCGATCGTCCGGATCGGCTTGCCTGTTTCCAAGCTCCACCAAACCAGTCGCTGGTCAAAGCTACTGGTTACCAAAAAATCCTCGGTCCGTGCGACCCCTGTAACATAGCTATCATGGGCCTGGCCTTCGGAAACGGGATCATTTTTCCCGCTTGAGAGATCGAAACTGTAAAGCTTGAAATCGCTACTTCCAACATGCAATAGTTCTGAATTTGGCATTCGAACCATCGAAAAAAGAATGTCGCGGCGCGAGATTTCTCTTTCGATTTTCAGATCCATTGCTTTTTTCATATTTGACTCGTTTCCAATCATCATCGTATCAAAATAGTTTAAACCCGGAGCCGTAAGCGACGGACTGTCCGACGAGAGTATTATCCGAGAAGATCGGTGATGATGCGCGTACCTGGGTCCGCAAGCGGAATTGGCCTCGCGCCATATTGATATTCCTGATGTGGATCAATGCCGACCGCCTTAAAGATGGTTGCGAACAAATCGCCTGCCCCCATTTCCCCATCGGTCACCGTTCTTCCGTCCGCATCGGTCTTTCCATAAACAACCCCTGGTCGAATTCCACAACCTGACAAGGAGCAACTCCAGGCAGTTGCGAAATGGTCTCGTCCAAGACTCGCATTGATCTGCGGCGTTCGCCCAAATTCTCCGACGGTGATGACCAACGTATCTTCCAATAGCCCGCGTTCTTTCAAGTCATCGAGGAGGACGCTCATCACATGATCTAGTTCGGTAACCAATTCGAGGTGTGTTTCGAAATTCTGTCCATGGCTATCCCACCACGCTCGGGCGACACGAACAAACGGTACGCCCGCTTCGACCAGTCGACGCGCAACAAGGCACTGTTCGCCGAATTGAGTTGGACCGTACCGCTCACGGACACATTGTGGTTCGAGATCAATGTTGAACAAATACTCGCTCGACATCAGACCTTTGACCCGATCGTACGCTGTATTGTGACTTTGTACTGTGCTCGCGTAATGATTTCGAAGGAAACGTTGGCTGAGCAGCTTTCTAAGTCGCTCTCGATCTTGATGATCGACCTCGGTAACCTCATCTAGTCGGCGAAGATCTTGTGGAATAGGGTCTTCAAAAAGTTGGATCGGTGCGTACCGGCTGCCAAGGAAACCCGGACCTCCTAGTGTGTTGCCACGTCCCTCTGTTTCTGAATAGAAAGCGACAAAGTCAGGCACACTGCTGTCCGCTCGAGCGAGTTCGCGAGCGATCATTGCTCCAAGGTCAGGATAGGGTACTGTCGCATCCGATCGCCGCCCCTTCAACATCAATTCAGCAGCTCCACCGTGGTCACCATTTCGCGTGTTGAGCGAACGAACAATGGCGGTGTGCTGATGCAATCGCTTGGCCATTTTAGGCATCA
The DNA here is from genome assembly GCA_031361585.1 of Pirellula sp. GTDB lineage: Bacteria > Planctomycetota > Planctomycetia > Pirellulales > Pirellulaceae > JBKCUI01. The sequence continues at coordinate 3,142 of JANLRK010000103.1, forward strand.
GTTCCGAGATATGTATACCTGGAACCGAAGTCGGTATGGCTCGGAATGGACCACCGGTCTCACGCCCGGGTTTTGGGTCCCAAGTTTCCAACTGACTTGCGCCACCTGCCAGCCAAAGCAGTATCACTCGCTTTTGCTCTTGCTTAAGTTGATCCGCATAAGCTGCTTGGCCAAAGCATTCTAAGCCGCTCATGTCCGCGCCCAAGGCGCTAGCCGCCATGGCAGTGCCGCCTAGGAACATACGCCGGCTAACTCCGAGGTGATCCAGCGATCCGCAGAACGAGCGTTTAAATGGATGCATTGCAATATCTTTTCAGTTAATTGATTCTGTGTTTCGCTCCACGAACAGTGGATTAGGCTTTCAGCCTGTCAATGTTGTGCGATGACAGGCTGGTAGCCGATTCCACTTTATTATCTATCCCACGTTAATGATTAAATCGCAACTCGGTACTCGCTAACAACGACCATACTATCTGTTGGCATGCTTGCAATCGACGATCGGATCGCAGTTGCAAGTAGTCGGTCATTGCTTCACGCTCATTCGGATCTGGTTGCCGCTGAAGAACGGCTTGAAATGCGAGCTCAATCGCGTCGCCCTCGTGTTCCAACTTCATGAGCCTATCAACCAACCCTCGTCCGAGCAATTCGCTCATCAAGCTCTTGTTGTTGTTGAAGTAGAGCGCTTCACTAACGCCTAACTGGAGATCCTCGCGAGGCATTTCAAACCTCGAACCAAGGGCTCGTCCAGATATTGCCGATTCCTCCAGCCGTTTGAGCCGTTCTCCCGATGCGACGTTAGCTCCTACCGTGTCTGGATCTAAGGTTGCGACACGCAAGGAAGCCCCAAGCTGGAACGGCGTAAGCAAGCGAACGCGACCGACGGCAAATAGGTTTTCCGCAGGCTTGTCATCCCCTTCCCATGCCGTGTCTCTTGAATAAGCTCGACTCATTACTAGTCCCTGAACGAGTCGTTTCAAATCAAAGTCGTGTGCGATAAGATCCTTTGCCAACCAATCAAGAAGTTCAGGATGGCTTGGTGGATTCTCGCTGTGCATTTGATCAACTGGCATGACCAGTCCATAGCCAATCAGTCGATACCAAGTGCGATTTACAATGGATCGAGCCAGCCACATGCGTCCAGTGGGGCTCAAACCAGGTTCAATGATTCGGTTGCGGCGGCTGTAGGATGGGGTTGGGGGTGCCTTCTTTTCTTTACGCAACACTTCCAACTGTTTCTTCTCATCCTGCTTTTGTTGATCGCTCGGTTCCGGTTGTTCGGGCTCGTCAACGACCTCGCCCGTTAAGAAAACTAGTCGAGCCCGACGTTGTTCACCTTTGGTCGTTACGTAGTCGACCATTCCATATGGTCGCTCGGCAATGAATCCACCGTTTTCAAACGTCCGCGCAAAGAAGGATTTCATTCCGAAATAATGATCCTGCTTCCAATCGCTTACCAGCGGATGATCGTGGCACTGAGCGCAGCTAATGTTAACCCCAAAGAACCGGACACTTACTTCGTTCGTCATCTTGTCAACATCATTCAGTCTCGCTCGTACAAAGGCGCTTGCTCCAGTAGTTGAATCGGCACCTTGTTCCGCCAACATCAAGTCACGGAAGATTTGATCCCACGAACGATTCTCGGCGACCGTTTTTTTAAGGTAGTCACGGAGGTTGCCTCCATCGGGGTACATCAATAAAGATTCGAGCTCATCCACCTGATGACGTGCGAATCCCTCGCTCATCATCAAACTGTTTACTAAGTCCAAACGCTTCGATGGAGAGGTATCAGCAATAAATTCTTGTGTTTCAAGAAGGCTTGGGATTCGGCCGACCAAGTCGAGCGTCAGGCGCCGAACCAAATGGGAGTCCCGAACCTGAACAGCCGGTTCAATCATTTCCTCTACAAGGCGAACTTCGACGTAGTGATCGACCGCACTTTCGATCGAGGCATCGCTTGCAACCTGTCCAAACGAACAGTTATGAAAGAACCCGAATGCAAAAAGTAAACCTGCAAGAGTTGGCCATGGAATTGCAGAATGACAATGCATCAACATCATTGGCTTGGCTGTCTCATGGTAGGCGCCGTTGGATGTCACCGGCAGTGAATAGGCGAGCGATAGTGGGGTAGGACGACCGCATTGAATGCGAACGTTAAAGCATGATTCTATTTGGCTTCAGGAACTCATTGCAAGCGAAGTAATCCGTTTTTGACAACAAATCGAGAATTCACGTCAATTATCTCCGGAGTTGCGGTCTCCCTAGCTGCGTCCCAAAATTGAATTCTCTTCCAACGGTTACGCCTTTCAATTCTTCCTGCTTGGAGTGATCCATCGTAACGTGAAGCGATTCGGCGAGCTTTAAGAGCAGGTCGCTTTCGACTTCGCAGTGGTCTAGGTAAATCGACTTTAGTGCAGTTGCTGGCGCACTTGTCAACGCCGCAATCGATTTCTCGTCCAACTTGGTTTTCGACAATTGGAGATATTTTAGGGAGGGACTCAATGCGAACGCACGCAAAGCAAGTTCATCCAATGGTGAACCGCTAACCACAAGATGACTTAAACGCTCGAGCGAAGCGATCTTGCAAAACATTGCATTTGAAACGCTCGAATCTTGAATCTCAAGAATGGTCAAATTGGGGCAATCAAGCACTGCAGAAATTACTTCGTCCGTCAGATGCTTTCCGTTGGCACTAAACTGAGTAAGATCGCGAAGGCCTTTGATGACAGACCCCTTGGGAATTGGGCAATGGAAAGATAGGCCTGTTATCGAGGGTGTATCGTCGATGTACAATGAATCAAGGTCACCGATTACGTTAATCGTGTGAGAGAGCTTGGTGACATGGATCAATCGCAGCGAATCGATCGCAAGATGTGCGAAGCGGAGATACTCTGAGCGTGGAATTGTACTTTCTAGCCTGAGTGACGTCAGGCTATGATTTTCTTCAATTTCCAGTTTACCTACGACCTGCCCAACCGAGTGGATTCTAGTGTCCCTAAAGAATTGTGAATTAAGCCAGTCAATGTCTTCCCCGGCAATGGAAAAATCTCCCAGCCAGATTTCGGTAATGTTTTCAGATTCTCCAATTTGCCTTAGTTGTTTGGAACTAAGTACGGCTCTTGAAAGATCAAGTGCTCGGATCGATCTATTCTTGAAAATCAAATCGAGCGAAGCTTTAGAAAGATCCGCATAAATTTCCAATCGGCTCGGTCCGACACTGGATTCCAAGCCTCGAAAAACGGTTGGCTTGATCGAGCGGATCGAGCGCATCGGAGGATTCTGAGGGCGAGTTGGAAATCGAAGCCTTGCGTCTAATGAAGAATCAGGTGCCAATCCGTCCGACAAAATGGCAAGGGTTTCTAGGTTCGGCTCATTGAGGGTTATCGTCTCTAGTTCCGGTCCGTGGAGTTTCAATTCCTTTAATTTGGGAACTTGGTTTGCAACAATGTGCCGTGCTCGTAGACCACCAAAAGTACGCCAAGATTTCTCATTGGCATGGATGACATCGACGGTTGACAGCGAGGGAAGATTTACAAACTGAAAGTCCATATCTTGGAGGCAATCGATTTTTATTTGTTCGAGTTTTGGAAGGTTTTTTAGCTCAATGGATACTGTAGCTGTGTTTGAAGGTTGGCGACGAGCATTACACACGAAGAATTGAAGCCGTGGCCAATCACTTATCGTAATTTGTTCAGCCTGGCCGCTTTCAGGGTGCGGAACAACAATTCCATGTAACTGATTAGCAAGCGATAGTGAAGGTATTTCCGATAATCGAACACCCGTGTGGAGGAGGTTCAGATATTTCAATCGAGGCAAGTCGCTCAGTTTTCGCAAGTCATCCGCTGTGATGTTCGTATTCATAAGGTTGAGAGATCTCAGTTGCTTGATTTCACGAACGGAGTCTATTAAGTCTGGGGTGAGAACCCGGTTTGAAATACGGAGTTCGCGCAGGAAAGGTTTTTCGGCAAGGCACTTCAACAATTGCAAGTCGTAGGTACCTCCGTCAAGGCAAAGACTGGAAAGCCTTGGTAGTTCGAGCGTTCGCCGAAGAAGTGTATCGTCGGAGTTCTTGAGAACTATTTGCGACACGCGTGTGCGATTCAAGTTGACTGTTATCCTGCCAAGTGTGTTCTGAGGTAACCAGAGGCTCCGAACCATGCTCCCGCCATCGTTTGAGATCGATTGCGACAGATCGAGCTCAAACTTAGAACGAGTTTCGGCAAATCGCCAGGCAGAAAGGCATGCTGCGGTAACCGCGGTAATTATCATGATGTCATTGATGTAGAATTGGCGACTTCCGTTTTCTTGCCTGCGCCGCGCAATGCTTACGTCGTAAAACAGGACGATGGTTAGCAACCCCAACCAGATGGCAATGTTCGCAAACCAATGAAACCAATAGAAAGCAACAAAATCAGGAAAGCCCTCCTCGCATATGCAGAGATAGTGCATCAGAGGGAAGCCCGCCGCTTGATACTCCACGAAAGGGTCCGACAAGTACTCGTCGTAGTTTACTATGGGTCCATTCGATATCCGTTCCGAATCGTATGCGTATCGATAGGTCTGATTCCATTGAGAGAAAAGAAATCCGAAAAAGAAAAACGTTGCAATAATGGCGACGCGATGCGAGCTCTTTCGATTATTCATCAGCAGGTACTCCATTCAAGTAGTTCTGCACGATTCGCTAGGTCGCTTCGTGCAAAAAAGGTTTTGGGGGGAGCGGCGGAATGAAAACTACCGTAGCTGAATTCGTAAGAATTCAGAAACAACTGAATTCTCACGAATCCAGCTACGACACCAATCCAGCTACGACACCAATCCAGCTACGAATTGTGGAGCGTCTGAAGCGGGCTAAATAACTGTACCGGTCCTCAAATCGTTT
>JANLRK010000158.1:0-1435 GCA_031361585.1 Pirellula sp.
GCGGATATCCCTTATGAACAGGTCCCTTCGCTTTACGTCGTTGTCGGGAGGAACCAGTTGGATGGGCGGTTGATAGCCGCTCCCCATAGCTGTTGCAAACAGGTCCAAATTGACTGCATCGATAAGTTCACTGGCAATGTAAAGAAACCCTTTCCCCCTTCGTACTTGCGAGGAAATCGCATCCACAACCGAGACATCCAGCGCACCGCAATGATTGAGTAGGAAAATGTCTGCATCGCTAAAATTAAGTGCGTTTGCTTTGTCGGGTGCAATGGTTTGGATCCGCCCAGATGGGCTGTTGGGTTTGCCGCTAGGACGCGATGAACCAGCAATTACCTCCAATGCTTGATGCAGGTAGAAAGTACTATTGGCCCCATTCCTGTTCGGCGATTTGGTAAGGACGACGACTTTTGGAGGCATATCAATTCGAAACGAAATGGGTCTTGCATCGTCCGCCACAATGGAATCGTTGTTGCCCTGCAACTCTATCCAGCCAGTGACCCATTGCGGCTGCGAAAACTTCATGGATGCGGTTAGGGTGCCCACGCTTTGCGAATTCACTTTGCCACTAATGGCGGTTTGCAATTCTCCCAATTCGATGTTGGCTCGAATCTCCGCGTCTCGATCCGAGTAATTGGCTACATCAAATTCCAGTATCACATCCGAATCCACGATGGCCCGTCCGGACAAACGAAAACCGGTGATAGCAACATTGGAAATAACGCCCGGTGCCACCGATTCCAGCTGGATTTTTGTGGCGGACGGAATGGAGTCAAGGTATAGGTTGCTCCAATTGGATCGCTGAAAGTCGCTAATAACGACTAGCTCGGTTGTCGCGGCAGACGACTCCGACAGCATGGAACCGATCAAGTTCATGGCGGATTTGACGTCGGCTTTTTCACACCGGGGAACAGCCGATCGAACGGCCTCGCGAACGATCGCTAGGTTAGGAGATACCGACTTAAATACTGGCCGTGCTTTTGCACCGATCAATACAACATTGGCTTGAAGGTTCGGTGAGTATTCTAAGTATTTCATCGCGAGCGATTGGGCTTGCGCGATTGCCGTCGTCACGTCGGTTTTTGCGGACATACTCTGGCTGACATCGATTGCGATCACTCTCGCGGTGGCATCATTAGGTGTGGATTCGATGGCTTGCGAATTGTTAAGCCACGGCCGAGCGAGGGCCATGGCCAGTAGTCCGACGGCAAGCATTCTCAAAAGCAAAACAATCAGATCGCGTAGTCGACTGCGAGATCGCTTTTCCTCGATAACTTCACGCAAGAAGCGAATTGTCGCAAGCGGATAAGTAACAGGCTTAGGCTTTGTCAAAAAGTGAACCGCCACCGGAATGGCTAAGGCGCCTATACCAATTCCGAGAGCCCACAGGTGCAAAAAGTTCATGGGTATTCGGGGGCAATCTAGGATTCTGATG
>JANLRK010000181.1:0-4224 GCA_031361585.1 Pirellula sp.
GCGAAATCAATGTAGTCGCGCTTGTTCGCGGCGAAGAACAGTACATCTTTATGTTTGACGAAGCCAATCGAACCGAGACCTTACGCATGCTTGGTCGCTATGCCGCCGATCCGGGACTCTCGTTCACCTGGTTCGATGCAGCGGTCTTGAGCCAAAAAGTTCGAGAGATGTTGCCGGCAAAGTCTACCATGGCGGCCCCGGTAACGAACATGTTGTCGAAGCAGGAGGTGCAATCTCAAGGTGGAACTAGCGCCAAGATCACCAAGGCCCCGCCTCGATTCAAATTGTCATAGGCACTTTACTTTTTGTATTTTCCGCCTCGCACGAAACGGTCATTAGATACTGGGGCAGTCCAAATTCTACCTCGAGTATGTAACTCGCAGCGTCGTCTTTTGCCTTACTGAGCCCTCCGTCATCTGCACGAGCAACTTGCAAGACCGACACCACAAGTGAAATAACACAAAACAAAATCGAGAGTGATTTTTTCATATTGTCACTTTAGATGGCGTTCATGGGTTTTCGCGAACGAGTTAGGCAGAAAAATGGTAAGTAAAAAATGCTACCAAGACTAAGTGATTCGCCCTGCGATGGGTCTGGTATCGCCAAGTCACTCTCGGCAAGAATGACCTACTATACGACGTTGCACTCAAGGAGTCGAAGGAAGCAAATGGAGTTGCGCAAACTCGTCTGAGTTCATCGCTTCCTCGCTAAAAAACGCGTCCGCAAATTGCCACTTCCTTTTCGATGACTGGGTCGATGACTGGGTCGATTCCTGGGTATTCATCATTGGAGTTGTTATATCGGCATTAGCCGTTTTCTGATTGATTCGATTGACCAATGTCAATACATCTAACAGCGAAATGATTCCATCCTGATTCACATCCAATTTGGAATTGTCGGAATTGGACGTGATACTTGCACCTGAAGCCAGCAATACGCTTTCGCGATTGATTCGATTGATTACGATCAATGAATCTAGCGGCGACACTAAACCGTCGGCATTGACGTCGTAGTCGTAAGCAGTTTCCACTGTTGTCTTTACCGTGACAGGTAATCGGAGTGGGCTGGCCATAATGTTTGCGACCGGAATCGGTGTGTCGATACCATATACGGTCATTTCACTTCCGGGCTTGGTACTAGTCGATGCGACAACGAACAACGAGGCGTCTTCCATCGCACGAAGCTTAAATCGAACAATCGATTGCACAATGGCTCCAGGCGGCGTGACGGAGTCGTTGAAGCCCCCTAAATTCTTCCAGCCCTCACTTGTTTTCTCGCCCGACAGGCCGTTGGTAAAATCCCCTAAGGGTTTTGCATCGCCGACTATCTCAAAAGATTTAGTGTCGAAGGCCAGATCGACGTAAGCAGAATACACACCTTGGCTGTTGTTGCCAGCTTGCACTTGCACTTCGACCCAAAACTCATCTCCCTTGGCTATGCTGGTCACAGGATTGGCTTCGGCATCGAGGGCTTTCAAGACAAGGATCGCCGTCGTTTGCTGGTTGAACACGGTCTTGCGTTGTCCGACAACCGAAACCATCGATTCGAATTTTGCCCCATCCTTCGTTGTAACTTCGTAGGTAAACGTATCCCACCAATTCAATTCATCTATCTTAAGATCGGTTGGATTGGTGTACTCCAATTTCTGGTCCGGCAATATACGAACGGTCCCTCGGAGTTGGCTCCCCTTGATAGCCGTAATCGTATACTCGGATGATTGCGAATCGTTGGCGAGAACGTCGATAATCGTTTTTGGCGAATCAACTACAATTTGGACATAGTCCGATTGCAACGGATTCGACAGGAGGATTTGATCCAGGACTTGAGTTGGTCTCTCAAGTGAATAAGTCGTCATCGACATGTTCGATAATGCAATGAGGGTGTTACCCACCACTACAGCTCGTCCCATACCCGAGCCATCGCCAACCTCGGCTAACAATGTAACTGGATCATCTGCATCCAGGTCTATCGAAAGGACGGCGGCGTCGGAAGTGGTTTGATGAGTTCTTGGGTCCCAAAGGACATCTATGTTCGGGTGCGACCACAACCAATTTTGAAAGGAAGCAATACTTTCCCCTAGAGGGATGGTCAAAGTCTTTGACACGGGATCGAAATGGATGTCGAGTGCATTCGGCGATGCAAAAAGGCTCGGTTGGATTGGCTTCGTTCCATGCCAGACATCGAGCGTTTTCGGAGCGGCAAGGTCGGTCACTTCGTAAAGCGATACCTGCGCGTACCACAAAGAATTTTCTTCAAACATGCCGACACCGATCAAGTGGTCGGTATCAACCCAGTGAACGTAGTTGGTTATTCCGGGAATCACGAGATCGCTCAGCTCCTTCGGATGTGTTGGGTCCGAAAGATCGATGCCGTGCAACGGATCGAAGGGTCGAATCATCGTAACAGGATCGATGAAACCAGTCGTGATCACAGCACGTGACCCATCAAACTCGGCCGCGTAGGCTTGATCGCCTGGCGAGATATCTAGCAACTCTCCAACCGTCTGCAGCTCTCCATCTTCGACTTGCATAACAAACAGGTTGGCGGCGTTGCGAATGAGTCCGCCGCTATTCGAACCGTCCTCCGTAGTTACTACTCGTAGTTTGCCTCCAAACTCATCCATGAATCGCGAGTTACGGATGGTTCCCCTTACATTTCCAACCGCGTTGGCGGTCAATTGTCCATCGCCATCCGCCAAATCAAAGTGCACGATCTGAGTCTCATTTTCAACTAAGTTGGATGTCAGATAGATGCTGCTATCGGTAACATATGCATTTTCGATCCAGCCTCCAAGAATGGTCTCCGACCTTCCCAAACTAGGTGTATCCGATGCCAAATCAATCGTAATCACGGAGGTAACTTCATTGCCGTCAGCCAGCGCGATGTCATGCCAGTCGCCTATAACCCCTTGCGATATGGTTTTTCCATTCTTGTCGATCGTTTCGTAGTTGACCAATACGGAATCAAGGATTGAGGACTGGATACGTTCGAGATACTCTTCCTTGGTTTCATAACGAGACATCCACCATGAGTCAGCGCCCTCAACGAGCTGATTGGTTGGACTCACTATTTGGAGCTGCGGAATACCTGGCATCGCATTTTGCACCAACACGAGTTTATTGTTTACGATTCGAGAGGCCGCGACAGTACCTTCCAAGCGAAAGGCCGCGGTCTCTATTGGCGCATTTTTTGCAGTAACGTCGTATATGGTCACGTTCGTTTGCAATGGCGCTACTCCACTTTCAAATGGTACTATTCCAAACGTGGAACGCGATAATGCCGCCGGCGATCCCAATGGCGATCTAGGTCCTTGAGAAATGACGATGAGTTGGTTGCCAATCAAATGCAACAACCCAGCATAGCCTGTATCAATTCGCGCAACTTCTTTCAGTTCGGAGGGGTTTCGAACATCGATGATCCGGACCACTTGGTCGCGAAAGACGAAGGCATAGCCATCGGTCGATAACTCTAAATTGTCGCCTTCGTCAACATTGCTCGTCTGGACGTTCGTGACTCCAACACCGTCAGCGCCACTACTCACGCGGTCGAAAGAGGCGTAGAGTACGTTATCGGGGTTTGCGAAGTTTGCGAAGTTTGCTGAGGCAAAGTCCACAGCCATCCAAGGGTAGGCTGGTTGTCCAAATTGGCTTGACCATCGTTCAACGGCCCGCTGCGTTAACGAGGTAATCGCGTCAACTTCGGAGTGAAAACGGGTAACTTTCGCATTCGCAGTAAGCGAACCAACAGCAGCTTGGCTGGACGCCAGTTCTACCATGGTGGCCAACGGAATTGCAACGTCCGCGGCCATGAGCCGTCGATCCTGGAGGCCTTCCAGGGCTAGTTTTCGAAACTGATTTCGACGGCTTGGGCGTGATCTGACCATTCTCATATTCCACTCGATTTATTAGCTTGCTTGTTTCGCGACGATAACCGTGATGCTTCTTACACAGGACTGTTTTGGGCTGGTTTTGTCACGAATTCCCAGGCAGTTTTTGTACCAAATACGTTTATTTCTCGCTGCTGCACGGCCATCGTTGACAAAGTGGCCAACAATGCTTGCCCGGCAGTGGATTCCGAAATAGAACGAACCATATTCTTCCAAGATTCTCGCGTCGATGCAACTCTTAGGTGTTTTTCTACCAATCTTAGTTGGGAAACCAAAGGCACTAGGGATTCATCGTCAGAGATTTGCCTCAAAATGCGATCCTTTTCGGAATCCCTGAA
>JANLRK010000226.1:0-2845 GCA_031361585.1 Pirellula sp.
TTCTCGCTTGGGATCGTTGACCTTGAGTGCAACGAAATTGTGGTCAAGGATTTCCGATAAGTACTGCGATGGCTTTGCAAGCAGTACCTTTCGAATCCGAAGGTCGTCGATCAGTTTGTGATCTTGGTCAACAATATAAACCACATTGAGGGTTTCGCTGTCTTGACCATGTTGTCGAATGTGGTCCAAGACATGTTGCACTGTCCAGTGGGGGAGGACCGCCACAAAATGCGGTGTCATCAACCTGCCAACACTACTTTCTGGGTAGGTCAGCAGAAGCTCCGCTATGCTTCTTTGCTCGTCCGACAACAGGTTCAGTAGTCGATCACGATCGGTTTCGGAAAGCTCTTCAAGTATGGCAGTTCGATCGTCGTCAGCGATTTCATTAAGAAGTGATCGAACGGATTCGGGCGGCAATGCGGCAAGTAAGTGTTTCTGCGAACGCCGGTCAAGGTACTCGAAGACTCGGGCCCGCTGTGGCCCAGACATCATTTTCATGCCGGCCAGGTCTTCGTCGTCCGACAGTTCATCAAACAGCTCGACGACGTCAGCAGGGGACCAACGACTTAGAATTTCACTAAGCGTCGCTTCGTCACCACTGGCAATTAAGTCCCGGACCTCGGGTAGAAGAAATTTCCCCAGCATACATTTCCCGTTGAATTCTATTGTCGGTTCGAATATGTCTAAATACAGCGAATGCGGCGTTTTAACTTCCAAGTGGAAGCATTGGAATTGGGGACTTGGTCTTGGTTGACTCTAGTTTCAGCAACGGCTCCGATGTCCACATGGTGGGTTTTATTCCCGCGTTGTAGCCGCCTCCTCATAGAGCTCGCGTTAAATTCCCACACCATCGCTTGAGCTTCCCTCCCACCGGAGGTAACTGTGTCGTCGTAGTCGACGGCCAGCGGTGATCCTGGCGTCCGGGCAACGACCCAAGGAAGCATAACATGGAACCGTCAAAATCAGAAGCGATTGAGAAAGCCGATGCGCCCAAGCGAATGCGGGCAATCGCATATTACAGAGATTCATTCGAGCGCCCACAAAGGGATTCCATTCCCACTCAGCAAGATCAGGTGAGAGAATTGGCGAATAAAAACGCGGTCGAAATTATCCGCGAATTCTCGGATGTGGGGAAGCCTGGAAACGCCTGCGAGGATCGACCTGCCTTCACAGAGATGATAGACGAATGGGTAAAGAAACGGACAGACTTCTCTTACATCCTTTGTTTAGACGTGAGTCGTTTGGGGAGGTTGCAAGACGATCGTTCGGTTCAATTTGAGGCTCATTGTAAAGAGCATCACAAACTAGTCATCTACACCAGCAATGGCGCGCGTTTCCGACCGGAAATAGAACAACATGCAGGCTAGGCTCATGCTAGTTAGCACATGCCACAACGCGTGACCTTGTATCCAGGCGTCTGGTCCGCTGAATCGTCCGGCAATATCGAGTTGCCGACAAGCCACTCCGGTAACGAGCGCCGCAAAACTCGCTATCAGCCATCGTTCGTTCAGTTTCGGGTCACGGCGCAATTGATCTAGCGCACAGGACAGTGTAACGGTTGCGATAAGCGTTCCAAGTACAATCGTCGAAGACATAGACCATTTGTAGAAGAATAGGAGCCAACTTGCGAAACCTACGAGCACGACCAATGCCGGCCAGGACGGCACCCGATTCTGACGAGAGATGGCTAGGCTTGGAACCCAGCGACCGCAGCTAATTGCGATCAGAACCAAAAGCGGTGAATACATTGCGGCCACGTCTAACTGCTGTCCAAATCGCGTGAGCGACGCATGGAACAATCCGCTTCCCAACCCTAGGTAACAACAAGCTAAACCAAAAGACAGGCTTAGAGCTGGCGTTTTTCGCAGATAGGAATCGCCATTTGAACCAGAGGAACGCCAGTCTTGCCAGCCTAACGCGAACGCATAAAAGCCGACCAAGACGTAGGCCAAATTGGACCATACGTTAGCACATGTCCGAAAAAGCGCCTCAACTTGTATCCGCTCAGCATACGCTGGACGGCGAAGTTCACTGCTCTCAGACCATCCAGACCAAATTCGGCCATCAACTACCTGTGTGGACCAGACCAATGTAAATGTTACCAAAACGATGGCGGCCAAAACGACGCAATGGACACGAATAGACAGTCTACTAAGGTTGTTGCAACGCATCGCAGAAAAACTTCATGAGTGGATTCGTATCATTAAAAGCAGACAGGATTTTGTCGCGAAGGAAGCAATTAGGTAACTGCACTTCGGTTTCACTTTAATCATGATCGATCCCTAAATTTGGAATTCGAGAAGAGCAAGATCGAACGGACTAGCCCCTTACGGCGATTTTCCTGGTTGTGAAATCCGCGAGATAATTCCCACCCCATCGCTTGAGCTTCCCTCCCACACGAGGTAACTGTGTGGTCGTAGTCGACGACCAGTGACGATCCTAGCGTCCGAGCAACGACCCAAGGAAGCATAACATGAAACAGTGGTGGGAATCAGATGAGGTTGAAAATCCCGATACGCCCAAGCGAGTGCGAGCAATTGCGTACTACCGGCATTCTGCGCAAGACAGACAAGAGAATTCCATTCCCATACAACGGGACCAGGTGCGAGAATGGGCCGATAAAAATGGCGTTGAAATAATTCACGAATTCTCCGATGCGGGCAAGTCGGGTCTTAACAGCGAAGACCGTCCTGCCTTCACGGAGATGATGGAAGAATGGGTTACCAAACGCACCGACTTCGCCTACATCTTGTGCCTAGATGTTAGTCGCTGGGGTCGATTCCAAGACATTGACCTGTCGGCCCAATTCAGCGCCCAATGCAAAAAGCATCGCAAGCAGGTAATC
>JANLRK010000231.1:0-19670 GCA_031361585.1 Pirellula sp.
GTTTTGGATACGAAAGTCAGATTTGTCGGCGGTGCGAGCAAAGGAGTGCGAAATGTACAAGTTATTGTTGTGTTGGCGCTATTTGAAGACCAGATGGATCGCGTTGGCATCGATTGTTTCTGTGACACTGGGCGTTGCGACTTTGATCGTTGTCAACAGCGTCATGGACGGTTTTACATCACAAATGCAAGACCGAATGCATGGAATTCTGAGCGACCTGGTTGTTGAAACGCGAGGCACCAACGGCATTTCCGAACCCAATTTTTACATAGATCGGATTCGAGCCAGGATCGGAAGTTCAGTCGAAGGGATTACGACCGTCGTGACTCTTCCTGCCATGATGACCTTTCATCGCGGCGGTTCGTCACACACTCATCAGATCAATCTCCTCGGTATAGTTAAGCAAACCTTTGCAAGCGTAAGCGACTTTAGCAAGTATTTGATACATCCCGACAACCGATCGCAGTTGGATTTCAACTTAAAGCAATCGGGTTACGCGCCTGAACGAGAAGCGTTGCAACCGTCGGGTTGGGAATATAGAAATCGGGTCGAACAGCTCAAAAAGGATCGTCAATCGGAACTCGAACGTTACGATCGGCTTCAAGCAAAGATATTGGAAGACCAACGAAACCAACTCTCCAATCAATTGATCGTTGACAACGTTGGTTCGGCTTCGGAAACCAATCCGAGTGGGCCGCCTTCGGACGCCCAGGAAATAACACTCCAATCGATGCTTGCTGGCCCCAGCATATCGCCGGTTTCATCGGGTGGTCATGGCAGGGTATTTGACCCATCCAAGGAGCAACGAACGGGTATTGTTCTTGGAATTGGGATTGGAAGTGTTCGCGGACGCGATACGGCAGGCAAAGTCAAAGACTATTTCTTCATCCGACCGGGCGATGATGTGAGCGTTGCATTTCCAAATGCTGGTACTCCTCCGCGAGCCATTGACGAGATGTTCACGGTTGTTGATTTTTACGAGAGCAAGATGAGCGAATACGACGCGACTTTTGCATTTGTTCCCATCGAAGCGTTGCAGCGCGCTCGCGGCATGATCGACCCGATGTCTAAGGTCGGAGCTGTCACATCGATACAAATCAAACTCAAGTCGGGCTCAGATCTATCGGCTGCCCGCGATGCATTGAGAGACGAATTCCCGCCGTCCGAATCCTATGTCCAAGTCAACTCATGGCGCGACACACAAGGCCCCTTGTTGGCCGCCGTGCAAATGGAGACGACCATCCTCAACGTTCTCTTGTTCATGATTATCGCGGTGGCTGGCTTCGGGATATTGGCCACATTCTTCATGATCGTGGTCGAAAAGACGCGAGACATTGGGGTACTCAAATCACTTGGCGCGCCAGGCAGCGGTATCGCTTCGATCTTTTTGGGCTATGGCGTATTGCTTGGCTCGGTTGGGTCAGGCGCCGGAGTTATATGTGGACTGCTCTTCGTTTGGAAGATAAACGAAATCGCTAGAATCCTTGAGTGGTTCACGGGGCGAGAAGTCTTTGATCCAACTGTCTACTACTTTGACTCTATCCCAACCATCATACATCCATTTACTATCGTCTGGGTCAGCATCGGCGCGGTCTTCATCGCGATTATGGCGAGCGTCTTGCCATCCATACGTGCGGCTCGAATGCATCCCGTAGAGGCCTTGCGTTATGAATAATTCCACACCTGCGAAAATATTGACAGCGTCTTCCAAACCTGCCGCTGGAACCTATCGAGTGGTCAGGCCCGAACGCGACCTCGATTCCATCGAGAACGCCTTGACAAAGACACATTTGCCATCCGCTGTCGAACCTAAATCGATGGTGGTAGCTCGGGAGGTCACGAAATCCTATCGCCGCAGCAAGACGATCGTGCCTGTGCTCAAGGGGGTCGATTTCAGCGCGGAACAGGGCAAGATAACGGCGATTGTTGGCCAAAGCGGTTCAGGCAAAAGCACTTTGCTTCACTTGCTTGGAACTCTCGATCGGCCAGACTCAGGCGAAATTGAGTTCGATGGCCAACGCACGGACAATCTTCCAGCTCGCAAACGCGATGCGTTCCGAAACCAGAAATTGGGGATGATCTTTCAGTTTTATCATTTGCTCCCTGAACTCACCTTACTAGAAAACGTTATCGCTCCTGCCATGATTGGCCAAAGCGTTTTTTCCTATTTTCGCAACCGCTCGGCAATCATGAATCGAGCCAAGGACCTCACCCATTTGGTCGGACTGTCTCATCGGTTACATCACAAACCGTGTGAACTATCCGGGGGCGAAATGCAACGAACCGCGATCGCTAGAGCTTTGATTACCGATCCCAAGTTGCTTTTGGCAGATGAACCGACCGGGAACCTCGATCAAGAATCTGGGCAATCCATATTGCAGTTGATGAGGGACCTGAACCGAAATACCGGACTCACTATCGTGATGGTCACGCACGACGAGAATATCGCGCAACAATGCGACGCCCTGGTTCGCCTCAAGGGTGGCAAAGTAGAACGACTTAAATGATTTGGTAATTCTTCCGGATTGTAACGATCAGCCTAATGTTTCCGTTTGCGAGCTACCGATTAAAGGACTACAGACTAAGCTCGTAAAGCCATTTTCACAACGGAACCGAACGGATGTACGAATCTTTCTTTGGATTTGTCAAAAGACCATTCCTCGCTGCATCTACCCTCGACCGCTATTTCCCTGCGACATGCGTTGAACAGACCTTTCAAACTGCGTCGCGGGCTATTCAACGGGGCGAAGGGCCGGTTGCAATCTTCGGTGGTACTGGTTTAGGAAAAACCATGTGCTGCTTGCGGATTGCCGAAAGTTTCCGCCGCAATTTTGAGGTGGTGATGTTGTCGAGTTCCCAACTCATAACGCGCCGCGCTTTATTGCAAAGCCTTCTATTTGAATTGCGGATGCCATACCGGGATATGACCGAAGGTGAACTTCGTCTCACCCTGATGAGCCGGCTTCAACCCTCAACCGAAAACCCAACCGATGGCTTGGTCTTGGTGATTGACGAGGCCCAGACGCTTTCCATGAAATTACTGGATGAAATTCGCCTGCTCACTAACGTAGTTCGCAATGGGATTCCCCGCGTTCGACTGGTTCTGTGTGGCACGATGCGATTGGAAGACTGTCTCTCGCATCCTCAAATGGACTCGCTTAACCAACGGCTCGCAGCCCGTTGTTATTTGACTCCTCTTAGCAATCAAGAAACCAGCCAGTATGTCATCCATAAAATAGAACTGAGCGGGGTTGAGGGATCAACGGTGATGACCCGCGACGCGCTGGATGCGATTTTTCGAGGATCGGATGGAATCCCGCGATTGATAGACCAACTCGCGGACCAATCGTTGTTGATAGCATGCAATGAACGCGAACGCCCCGTTTCGGCGGCGATGGTGGGCCGAGCTTGGTGCATGTTGCAACAACTCCCAAATCCCTGGAGCGAACCCGAATCATTGGCGAAGAGCCCCGCTCGCTCCCATTCCAGTATAGCGCCAGCAAGTTTTCTACCACCGCAGACAAGCCCAACGATATCAGTAAGCCAATCTCCTATGGCTACAAGCTTTGAAATAATGATGAAGGGTTCATCGGCCACCCAAGTTCATGTCGCATCGCATTCGAATATTGAATTCGGGCAACTTGACGATGGTTTTCAAGATGATTTGGAGACACACTCCGACAGCCAGCAATCTCAACCTTCAAACGATTTTGAGGATGCCGTGAGCTTGCCAATTTCTTCGTCGGCGCCCACGAAGAATTTGCTAGACGTGTTTGCTGGCGATTTTGACGAGGAGTTTTCAATTCCTGTTCAATCGTCGGATAGCTACCAAGCCTATTCGGGTGCGTCCTACGGAAACCTGAATTACGATCTATCGAGCTTCGGTGTGGCGAATCAGAACCCTATTGACGAGGGACCAATGGCCTTCGACGAAGCAAATGATTTTTTTACGGCATCAACGCCATCGGTACCCGAAGTCTATGCCGACCGCATTGCTATCCATCCGGCATCTGGGGCTTCCTACGAGGCGTTTGAATTTGCGGAGGTTCCCTATGTCGAAACGGTTTCGAATATCTCCCCCGAACAAGCTGCAAATTTAGAACGACAGATCGAAGAGGAAATGCGCGAGCTGGTCTCCGGTCTCAACATGAGTGCGATGACATTCGATCCAGCGACCTCTGTCAATGTCGTTGCGAACGAAAGTCCGTTTGCCTTCACGGAAACTAGGGAACAGAGCCTAGCGGATGATCGTCGGCTAGCGCAACAGGCTCACACGGACGTAATCGCTTTCTCGGGAATGCACGGCTATTCCAACACTGCGGAATCGGAGCGAGTAAGCGATCGACAAGCGATGAGCGACGATCGTGATCTGCTGGTGATCGAAGACGATCTAGAGTGCGTTCGAAGTGGGGTCACGCAAGCCACAGATGGAACACAGCGCGCGGTGCTACATCCTTATGCTAAACTGTTCTCCAAGCTGAGAAACTCATGAGTTCTTCCGAACATGATTCGCAACTTGCAAAATGGCTCCCGCAGTTAAACGCGTATCGCAACGCGATGGATACGACAGCATCCTCAGCTCTTGAAACACTATACGCTGAAACGATTTCAGCAGATAAACGCATCGCTAGCCCTGTGGCACCGCCAGTGTCGCAAATTGTTCATTTGCCGATTGATGGGATTTTGAAACGCATCCAGAGGTCGAAGTCGTTCGTGTTAGGCGTTGGGGCTGTTGGTGATTCCGACCCTTTATTGGCACGTTCTATTGTTAGCGAAATAGTCACGCGCTGTTGCGGCAAGACGAATCGAAACGCCATTCTCGTCACTGTGCGAACACCCAATGATGTCACTTCCTCAGATTTTCCAAGTTGCGGTTTGTATCGAGAAGTTCGATGGTCCTATTTTGACCAGACGAAAACCGAGACCAGGGCGTGGCATGCACAGCTATCCGAATTGCCGCGTTGGAAGCAAGAATTTGGGCTGATCGTTTTTGATTTGGGGGATGTCGGTTTCCCATTAATGCCTCGAATTGGTAGACTATGCGACGGAATCGTAGTCCAGTTGCTCGATCCATCGAATTCGCGAGAAACGATTCAGGCGCTAAAACGACTTCAGAGAGATCGCCTCACGATTCTCGGAGCTTGGTCGGTCGACTTGTGCTTGCAGCACTTCGCTGCTTAACAATGGACAGCTTTATTGCGATCACTAGTCCCAATTAACCTTCTACGTTTGAGGATTGCACATGGTCCGTTGTTTGGTAACAGGTGGAGCCGGGTTCATAGGGTCGCATATTGTTCGTGGACTATTGGATGCGGGGCACAAGGTGCGAGTCCTCGACAATTTAGCCACGGGCAAGAGAGCGAACCTCGATGAGGTTTCTGACCGGATCGATTTCATCGAGGGGGATATCTGCGATTCCATCGCGGTCCGAGAATCGCTTTCTGGCGTTGAACGGGTGTTCCATCAAGCCGCTTTGGCATCGGTTCCTCTATCCTTAGAGCGTCCATTAGACACGCACCAGGCTTGCGCGACCGGTACCTTGAACATGCTTCATCATAGCGTTCAGGCGGGCGTGAAGCGTTTTGTCTACGCCGCAAGCAGCAGCGCCTATGGCGACCAGCTTACATCGTCGAAACGCGAATCGGATTTGCCAATGCCGCTTTCGCCCTACGCCGTGGCCAAGCTAAGTGGAGAATACTATTGCCAAGCCTTCTACCATAGCTTTGGCTTGGAAACGGTAGGTATCCGCTATTTCAACGTGTTCGGTCCCCGCCAAGACCCCGACAGCCCTTATTCCGCAGTGATTCCACTGTTTGTAAGCCGCATATTGAATGGACAGCGTCCACTCATTTTTGGCGATGGATTGCAGTCTCGTGACTTTACCTATGTTGCTAATGTCGTTCACGGGAATCTCCTGGCTTCGGAACGCCCCAACATCGGTGGACGGACTATCAATGTGGCCGATGGTGGTCAGACCTCGTTGTTGCAGTTGCTGAAAATATTGGGGACTATGCTCGGCAGATCCATTGAGCCTGATTTTCAGCCGGCTCGAGTGGGAGATGTACGCGATAGCCTTGCGGACATTTCGCTTGCTCGAAAGCTGCTAGGATACGAACCACAGGTTCGCCTAGAAGAAGGTATCAAAAGGACCATCGCCTATTACCGGTCCATCGTTGGCGAATTTGCACACTAGGTAGGTCGCACCTGCCGGGCCTGCCGGGTGCGACTTTGGAATGCAAAGCATCGCAAATACAATGTTTTTGTCGACGAAAATGCTACACAAAATTGCGGCATGAGTTTCGAATGGTTAGTGCATTAAAAATTGAACGCAATAGCTGCCGTCCATGATCCTTTACTCCTTGGTAGTTTTGCTGCTGGCGATTTTGCCTGTTGCGATGATCGTTAAAAACCGGCGGGATTTTTTGCCTGCGTCTTCGGACCCAGAGCTATTGGAATTGGCGGGTTTGAAACGGGTCAGCATTCTGATACCAGCCAGAAACGAGGCTGGCAGCATTGGCCCCGCGTTGGAAGCTATCTTATCGAATGACCACTCCAGTTTTGAAGTGCTGGTGATGGACGATCACTCGGAAGATGAGACAGCCAGCGTGGTGCAAAGGTATGCCGCCCGCGACTCCAGGGTTCGCCTATTGGCCTCGAACGATTTGCCATCGGGCTGGAATGGGAAACAACATGCCTGTTGGCAATTGGCAAATCAATCACAACACGAATGGCTACTCTTCTTGGATGCCGATGTCAGGCTGTCCAAGGATGCTGTCTCGCGCTGCGTGGCGGAACAGTTGCGACGGCAGGTACCACTGATCAGCGGCTTTCCAATGCAAGAGACCGGGACGCTCGCAGAAAAGATCCTCATTCCATTGATGCATTATGTACTGCTCGGCTATCTTCCAATCGATCGAATGCGATCGTCTCTAGGGGTTGGACTTGCGGCAGGCTGCGGACAGCTCTTTCTTGCAGACAAACTGGTGTACATGTCAATGAATGGACATTCGTCGATACGAGGCTCTCGTCATGACGGCATTCAATTGCCTCGCGCGTTTCGCAGGGCTGGGCATAGAACGGATATTTTCGATGCGACCGACGTGGCCTGTTGTCGCATGTATACATCGACAGCTCAAGTTTGCGACGGTTTGCTGAAGAACGCGACCGAAGGCATTGCCAACGCACGCTTGATCATCCCATTTACAATACTATTGCTAGGAGGATCCGTTTTGCCTGGCCCATCGCTAATTTTGGGATACTTGGCTAGCGCCTCTTCGAATGCATTAATAATCCTTGCGGTAGCATTTGCAGTTTCTTTCATTCCACGAATGATCGCGTGCAGGCGATTCCATCAATCGTTCCAGGGTGCAGTGCTGCATCCATTGGGCGTAGCATGGTTCATTTCGCTTCAGTGGTTAGCGATAGTGCGAAAACAACTCGGTGTGACCACGAAGTGGAGAGGGCGATCTTAGCC
Organism: Pirellula sp.; assembly: GCA_031361585.1. Lineage (GTDB taxonomy): Bacteria > Planctomycetota > Planctomycetia > Pirellulales > Pirellulaceae > JBKCUI01. Next base: position 7,475 of record JANLRK010000231.1, read on the forward strand.
CTGCTTCGCTATCGGGTGGCCAAAAAGCCCTCACGATCCAACGCTTATGCCGGTGGGGTTCAGAAATACCGCAGGCTTTTCCTGCTGGATTGTTCTGCGTGTGGATAATACGCGAAACGATTCTTGTATTTCCCCATTCGGGGTGTTGGGTGCAGCAATGAAAATCCTCCCAATGTTGTGTAGGTGTTGGGTTTCCGGAATTTCTCTATCCGTTTTTCTGGCCAAGCGTTGCATTACTTTTTTTTTGCGAATACCATGGTCGAGCTTTCTTGGTATATAGTCTGAAGGCATGCCGCGCGGTTTCTGTTTTTTTCCTCGCCGCTTTTATGCATTGATGTTGCAACACGAGAAAATTATGTCGAATCGTATCAATCGCAAGGGTTTTTGGGGGCGGCCGGCGCGACTTTGGCTGGCAAGGTCGTTACCATTGCCGGGCATTCTAGATTTAGATGGTGATGGAGGAGTTTTCCGAAACACCTTTGGAAAACCGAATTCCAGGGATTAGGATAGTCCATGCTACTCGTATTTTTTCATAACACGGTCAAATCCAAAAGTTTTGCAATTCGCCGGAGATTAACAAATTCCAATTGATTCAGTCGCTAAGTCGATAATTTTCGATCATAAATCGGCGAGTTCTCGCGTAGAGAACGCGGTTGATGAAGTTGCCTCACGAGCATTCGCGTTTTCGAAGTTAAGGCATCGTCCAATGCCTCGCTGGAAACGATTGTGTGACGTTTTTGCGGCGATCGCATTGCTAATTGTTTTAGTTCCACTTCTAGGTGGAATTGCCCTCTTCATCAAGTGTGTTTCCCGAGGGCCGGTGCTTTTTAAGCAAAGACGCTTAGGGGAGATGGGCAGGTACTTTGTAATCTATAAGTTTCGGACGTTGGAACAGGTCAACCCCTATACTGCGACCGAAGAGCATCGAAGGTTTGTGGCTGATTTGGCCAAGAGTGATTCTGTCGCTGCGAAGCCTGACATTAGCTCGAGGCTGATTCCGTGGGGTGGATTTTTGCGAAGCACGTCCCTAGACGAGTTGCCTCAATTGATCAATGTACTTAAAGGCGAGATGAGTTTAGTCGGCCCTCGACCGGACGTGCTCGATTGGCAAGATTATCCTGCGTGGCAGTTAAGACGATTCGAGGCAACTCCAGGGATTACCGGGTTGTGGCAAGTAAGCGGCAAAAACCGGTTGACGTTTCGCCAGATGGTGGAGTTGGATGTTCGGTATATTGAGAGTCGATCGATCCGGTTGGATGTATGGATTTTGGCCAAAACATTCACGTTGGTTTTGCAGAAGGGAAATCAATAAGCGTATCCTTTTGTTTGACGAATAGAAATTGGCGTTTAGATACATTTATTTCAAAGAAACTTGCATCATGATTCGTATCGGCGTAGTTGGCTTAGGTTATTGGGGTCCGAACTTAGTTCGGTGCTTTTCGGAATTGCCCGATTGCAAAGTGACTGCGGTCTGTGACCAAAGTTACGACCAATTGTTTCGGATCAAAGATCGGTATCCCAGTGTATATCCGATCGAAGACTACGATGCGCTTTTGCATCGCAATATCGTGGATGCGCTGGTCATTGCAACTCCGACAAACACGCACTTTGAGCTTGCGGCCAAGGCGCTAGCTAAAGGGATTCATGTCTTTATTGAAAAGCCATTGGCGAAGACTTCTCAGCAATGCAAAGATCTGATTGTTTTGGCGGAACGAAATAACTGCACACTTTTCGTTGGTCACGTATTTCTACACTCGTCGCCAGTGCAGACACTGAAGAAAATCATTGACTCAGGGGAGTTAGGCAAGATCAACTACATAAGTAGTCGTCGGCTTAATCTAGGACCTGTTCGAAAGGACGTTAGTGCTTTGTACGATCTCGCCCCGCATGACATATCCATGATGATGTACCTTTTGGACGCGAGGCCAGATCGCGTTAGCTGCACCGGCATCGATCTTCTCAAACCTGGCATTCACGATGTTTGCAATCTTTCGATGAGCTTTGGGGATAGGACGATGGGAATGATCCACGTCAGTTGGCTTGATCCGCGAAAGGAACGGGTGCTGACGGTGGTCGGTGACAAGAAGATGGCCGTTTATGATGATTTAGAGCACGAGAAGATCAAGATCCATGACAAAGGCATTGAAGCCCCTGCGTTGTCAGGCGACTTCGCGGAGTTCCAAATTTCGTATCGATATGGTGGTAGCTATTGTCCTTTTGTGAAAGAGCGAGAGCCATTGAAAGCCGAGTGCGCCGATTTTTTACGCTGTATTCGTGAGGAAACGCCACCACTGACTGGCGGTGAAAACGGTTTGGCAGTGGTCGAAGTTTTGGAGGCCGCACATGAATCATTAATCAACATGGGACAGCCAGTAGAATTGGCGTCGCTTAATCGTCCAAAACGCAAGACGAGATCCAAAAGCGTTCGTTAGAACAGTTCTCCATTTCGATTTTGCAAATAATGAAAATTCACCCGCAGGCACTCGTTGAATCGGATCAAATTGGCAGTGGAACAAGCATTTGGGCTTTTGCCCATGTGATGAAGGGTGCGAAGATTGGATGCAATGTCAATATTGGCGATCATGCGTTTGTGGAAAGCGGAGCGCTGATTGGAAACAACGTCACCGTAAAGAATCAGGTATGTGTTTGGGAGGGGGTTACGATCGAGGATGACGTTTTCGTCGGACCGCGAGTTACCTTTACCAATGATCGTTACCCTCGATCGCCTCGGATGGCAGAAGCCCATTCGCGTTACTCCAGCAAAGAGAATTGGCTTGCGACGACGGTCGTGCGAAAGGGTTGTTCGATCGGTGCAGCCGCCACGATTTGCCCAGGTCTTGAACTTGGGGCCTATAGTGTGATCGGGGCTGGTGCCGTAGTAACACATGACGTTCCAGCCTTTGCTTTGATGCTTGGATCGCCTGCTCGCCAAGCCGGTGTCGTCTGCACCTGTGGTCAACCATTGGACGGAGCCTACGACTTAGTATTCTGCAGGTTTTGCGGAGAAACCGGGGCAAATCGGATGAGCAAAATAGAAGTTTCATGTCAAAATCCTAGTAATCCTGAACCGCTGATTACTATTGACTAACTGGCCATCGATTTGTTGCTTTGTCCCCTCGCCCTCTTTCCTTCTTTAATCCCATCCCGTTGGATGTTTTAGGTTCTCGCGATGCAATCCAATTCAGCTGCCATTCCTCTTGTCGACCTTGCTACTCAATCGCGTTCCATTCGGGACGAGGTATTATCGCGTATGGCTGCCGTCATAGACGCGGGTCGCTACATCCTCGGTGAAGAAGTTGAGCAGTTTGAAAACCAGTTCGCTGAATACTGTCAAGTGCCACACTGCGTAGGGGTTGCCAACGGTACGGACGCACTGCATTTGGCGCTAAGGGCGTTGGATATCGGCGAGGGTGACGAGGTGATCACGGTAGGTAACTCCTACGTCGCGACCGCATTTGCAATTGCATATACGGGCGCTGAGGCAGTTTTTGTCGACATCGACCCCACCGACTTTAATATCGATGTGAACCTCGTCGAAGATGCAGTTACGAAACGAACCAAGGCAATTATTCCAGTCCATCTTTATGGACAGCCCGCGCGGATGTTGGAGCTTCGAGAGATTGCAGATCGGTATGGATTGCGTATCGTGGAAGATTGTGCCCAATCGCACGGCGCGGAGATTGATGGTCAACGGTGTGGTTCGTTCAGCGACATAGGTTGTTTCAGTTTTTATCCTGGCAAAAATCTGGGAGCCTTTGGCGATGGCGGCGCGAATACGACCCGAGATCTCAAGCTCGCAGAGAAACTGAGGTTGCTGAGGAACTATGGGCAACGGATCAAGAATCGGCATGACATGTTGGGGTTCAATTGCCGTCTCGATACGCTTCAAGCTTGTGTCCTTTTGACGAAGATGAAACACATAGAAAATTGGACCGAGCAGAGAAGGCAAGTTGCCAAGTGGTATCAAGACGAACTTGCGGATACGGAATTGATACTTCCACAAGAGAGGGACGGAGTTCGTCACGTTTATCACTTGTATGTTGTTCGACATCCGCAACGGGATCGTCTAATCAATCACTTAGCGCAAAACAATATTTCGTGTGGCATTCACTATCCGAATCCGTTGCATACTGCACAGCCGTTCCTGGATTCGGTGACACATCCCCTGGATCTGCCGAACTGTACGAAGTTCGCGAACGAAATTGTTTCGCTGCCAATGTACCCAGAATTGACTCGACAGCAGGTGAATCGCATTGGGGATTCGATCCGTTCATTCAGCCTGCATGAGGTTTCGCGAACATGATTGCTCGAGGGTCGATTTGTCATGCTATAGAGAAACGCAACTAACAGCATGTGTGGCATTGCAGGAATTCTCAGTTTGAGTCCCCCAAAAGATGCTTCCGCCGAGCGACTCGAGAGAATGCTTGCCTCGATCTTTCATCGCGGGCCCGATCAAGCGGGCCGACTAGTTGACCGTGAATTAGCCATGGGCATGAGGCTACTGAGCATTATCGACCTAGTGGATGGTAAGCAGCCTATTTTCAATGAGTCCGGACGATACGCCGTTGTTTTCAATGGCGAGATTTACAATTACCGCGAGCTACGAAAGGATCTGATTGCGCGTGGTCATACACTCCGGACCCACAGCGATACCGAAGTCATCGTTCACCTCTATGAAGAATGCGGCCCAGCTTGTCTTGAGCATCTTCGAGGAATGTTCTGTTTTGCAATTTGGGATAACGTTCGTCGCGAATTGTTTATCGCTCGCGACCGAATGGGAATCAAGCCGCTGTACTACACCGAATGCGATGGCGATTTCGTCTTTGGATCGGAGATCAAAGCGTTGCTCGAACATCCTTCGTTGAAACCGACAATGGACCTTGAGTCCCTTAGTCTGTACCTGTCGCTCAGGTATGTGCCGGCTCCTCGCACCTTGTTCGCAGGTATTCATTCGCTACCGCCTGGACATTTTTTACGAGTTTCGAAAGGTCGAATCGAGATCAAACGCTATTGGGATATCTCGTTTTTGAAACCTGATCGCGTTTTGAGAGAACAGGACTATGCGGATCAGTTGCTCGAATTGCTGCGAGAATCAACGCGGCTCCATTTGCGCAGCGACGTTCCCTTCGGAGCCTTTTTAAGCGGGGGCGTAGACTCGAGCACGATTGTAGCTCTCATGTCCGAGGAACTCCGATCGCCCGTTAAGACATTCTCTGTTGGCTTCGGTGGGGAAGGCGTTCAAGATGAGTTACCCTACGCTCAGCAAGTCGCCGACAAGTTCGGTTGTGAGCATCACACGCTGAAGATTACCTCCGATGACTTTCTTCGCTATGCAGAAGACGTGCTTTGGCATCTCGATCAACCGATCGCCGATCAAGCAACGGTCGCCACGCACATGCTCGCGAAGCTCGCGAGACAACACGTCAAGATGGTGTTGACTGGAGAAGGAGGCGATGAGCTGTTCGCAGGGTATGCTCGGTATTCCGGCGAACGCTATTCGAAATGGTTCTCGCGATTGCCGTCCAGCATTGCAAAAGGACTGAGAACTGCGACTGCTACCCTGCCAGGTTTGAGGCGCGGTAAGATAGCGATGGGTGCATTGACCATCAAGGACGAAGCCACGCGATTCGCTAACTGGTTTCCGATGTTTGGCGATGACGCAAAGCAACAGTTGCTAGAGGGGCAATCGGAATCTGTTCAAGCTGGTGCTGCCTCCGTTTTTTCGAATCAATTGGCCAACTGTGATGCTCGCTCACCTTTGGATCGAATGCTATATGTAGACAGCAAGCTTTGGTTGCCCGACTACCTGTTGCTACGCGGTGACAAATTGACGATGGCCAACTCGCTAGAAGCTCGAGTACCGCTGCTCGATCACAAATTGGTTGAGTTTGCAGCCCGACTTCCAGCCTCTATGAAACTTCGCGGTTCGCAGCGAAAGTACCTCTTGAAGCAAGTTGCTCGCCGTCTCTTACCGGCCGAAATCATCGATCGAAAGAAGCAAGGCTTTCCAATTCCAATTGAACGCTGGCTTCGAAAAGAAGCGAGGCCAATGATGCAGGACTTGTTGTCGACCGAGACACTGAAACGCCGTGGTATTTTCAATATCCCGTTCGTTGAAAGACTCGTTCGCGAACACGTCACTGGATATTCCGACCATTCGACCAAGCTCTGGGGACTGATGAGCGTTGAGATGTGGACCAGGAAATTTATTGACCAGGACGGCGGCTATTGTGGTACTACGCAAGGTTCTTCCGCGGCGGCCGCTCGGGCGAGGTGTGTGTCTTGACGCGAAAGGACGCGACGAGATGTTGAGACGTCATGTACAAATGATGCGTCCAAGAAAAAGCGGAACTCACCTAATACGATAATACTCGCGGTACCAATGCACGAATTTCTCGATGCCAAGTTCGAGCGGTGTGGATGGTGAAAAATCGACTGCTTCTTGGAGCGATTCCACATCGGCATAAGTTGACACAACATCGCCAGGTTGCATTGGCAATAGATTCTTGATCGCTGGTTTTCCTATGGCCCGCTCTAGCACTGCGATGAAATCCACCAGATTCGTCGGTTGATTGTTTCCAATATTGTAGACACGATACGGAGCCGAACTCGTGGCGGGGTCGGGGTAGTAAGTGTTAAAATCGCTTGCAGGTTCAGCGATGCGGTCAGTCACTCGGACGCAGGCCGTTACGATGTCGTCTATGTAGGTAAAGTCTCGCTTCATTTCGCCGCCGTTGTAAACATCGATCGGACGACCAGCAAAGATGGCTTCCGTAAATTTGAACAGCGCCATGTCGGGACGCCCCCACGGGCCATACACCGTAAAGAAACGAAGCCCCGTCGTTGGAATACCGTACAAATGAGAATAAGAATGGGCCATCAACTCGTTAGCCTTCTTCGTCGCAGCATACAAACTGACCGGATGATCGACCGCATCGTTTGCCGAGAACGGTTGCTTGGCATTGTTGCCATAAACACTTGAACTACTTGCGTAGACCAGATGAGGCACTTGATGATGACGGCAACCCTCTAAAATGGTCAACGTCCCCAAGATGTTGGATTCGACATAACTGTAGGGATTGATGAGCGAGTATCGAACACCGGCTTGCGCGCCCAAATGAACAACTCGATCGAATGCGTTCTCAGCGAAAATCAGTTCTATCGAAATGCGATCTTGCAAGTCGACGCGATGGAATGCGAAATTCGGATTTTGAAGTAGTATATCCAACCGAGATTGTTTCAATCGAACATCATAGTAGTCGTTCAAGTTATCGATGCCGACGACACGATCCTCCTGGGCCAAGAATCGACTTGCCGTATGAAACCCAATGAATCCGGCCGCGCCGGTGACCAATATCGTTCGCGTCATGCCTTAGTTTCAATTCGGGTTAGTGAAGGTAGTTCAAATTGGGAGAGGAGTGGGTGCTTCCAAATTACTGAAAAGACTCGCTAGTTCGACGATACGCCCTTTGGTGGCTGCAGGCCCTTCGATGGAGAAATCGCCAGCTGTCGCACCAGCGACAATTCTCGAAGCAGATCTTTGTCGCCACCAGACAGATACTTCGCAAGGCAAGCACTGCCAACTGTCTGACTGCTGCGCCACATGTTCGCAAAACTGCTGATAGATATTCAGGCGGCTAGCCTCATCCAAATAGTCCGGGTGCGTTACCAGCATTGCCATTCCGCTCAAACTCTTGAGCAAGTCGAGCTTACGAATCCAGACACGCGGCGTGGCTTCTCCTAAAGTGACGAACAATGTGTGGTCTTGGGGCAGCGTGTAAGGCAACTCCACGAACCGACCAGCTAGGAATGGCCAAACCCCCCCCACACCTCCAGGCATTGCCTGGAATGGATCGATGTCAAAGCACGAGGCGTCATAATCAAACTCCAACTGCTGCATCCAATCTAAATTCCGATGTACCATAGGTGCTCGAAAGCCGCTTGAACCTAGCTCCTTAGCCGCACGATTGATATAAGTGGTGCGATAGTTGAAGATAGCTTTCGATGTAAACAGTCTTCCATCATGGTTATAGCCGTGGATACCGACCTCGTGGCCACGAGCCTTTAAGTCGTTGATGAGCCCGTGGTCCAATTTGTATTTATAGGGAATAAAATACCAAGCTGACCGCAAGCCGAGTCTTTCCTCCATAGCGGCGATACCCGATACCAAGCTCTGGCCAACTGCGGTTTCGATGTCATGCGTCAGTGTCACCGCAAACTGTTGACCGTTGGGCCATGGGTGGATCACATTCGTTGTCGCCTCAAGAGAGCTTACCGCCTTTCGAAACTCGCTTAGAAACTCGCTTGGAATGTACCAATCGTTGCCTAACTCTAAAGAACGATTTCGCGATCGCTGCAAGAATTGTCGAAGCGGAATAGGAATGAATGGCCGCAGTAGATAATACAGCTTGAACTTAGCGCTCAGAGTGGCGTTTTTCATGTCGCGCTGAAAGTGCTTAGACAACACACGCTCGAGAGCACCGTCAAAGGCGAATTGAAGTTGTTCCACTGTTAGTTGTCCCGGTATTCTATTTGAGGTGAATCAAGCCCGCGCGCGTGAGACTCGACAATCGGTAATTCAGTTCTTGGACAATATTTCGACGATTAACGACATCCCGGCGAACACTTCGTCCCCCTCTTTTACGCAGATCTTCAGATTGTCTCGGTACGGTACTAGCAAGTCCACCTGCGAACCAAACGTAATCCGTCCCACTCGATCACCTTGTTCGACCTCTTGTCCAGCTTTTACAAACGGTACAATTCGGCGGACAAGTCGCGAGGCAATCTGCACAATGCCAATTTTCAGGGTTGAATTTTCAAAAACCATCAATACACGTTCGTTTTCCAGCAAGGACTCGATGTGCTTAAGTGAAGCAAACAGTCCTGGTACCGGCTTGAGCATGGTTACTGTTCCGGCTATTGGACTGCGATTGACGTGGACATTTAAGTAGTTCATGGCAATGCCAATTTGGATGCCTCGATCAGGTATCAGATTCTCCGTCGCAAACTCGCTTAACGGAATCGTATTTCCTTTCTTAGTTGCGAATGGAAACTGCCCGTTGCGAATCTCTTTGACGTAAATAACCGTGCCATCCGCTGGTGACATGATCCAATCGTCCCGACGTGGCGGGTTGCGATTGGGATCACGAAAGAAAAAATACAACATTGTTCCGATGGAAACGGCCAGCGCTGTAGCCAGAACCGCCGCAGCCATGACCAGCGACGGGAAATCAGGAAAGCGTTCCGAAAGCCAATAGGTTACTCCGACAACTATCGCAGCAATGAAAACCGACCAGGGCAAATAGTGGCGAATCTTAAGCTCCCACTTCTTGCCTGCGGCAGAAAGTAGGGCGAATGTAAAAAATCCGGCGACAGTTGAAACGATCATGGAAACAAGAACCTTAAAAGAATAAGTAGGTTGGGCAGTATACTCTATGCCCTAAAAACCTTTTTTTAACCACAAGTACGGGGCCATCGCGATTTCTATTAGCGAAGGTAGCGGATCGGTCCAAGACCAAACTGCAAAGCCTTTTTTGGCAGCTAATGTCGGCAAATAATCGCGGCGCAATGACATTCGTCCTCGAATGACTTCCTTAATAACGGTAGGTACATCTGTTATCATTCGCATCCAACGGGCATCACGAATTGTTGGTTTCGACCACTTGACCTGCTGGCCCAACATCAGGCGATAGAGGTCTGCTGGGAAATTCAGCCCAGCAACTTGAGTCAAAACATGCCAGCCCCAGAACCGCCCATTCATCTCGATGAACTTGTACTGGCCCGTTTTTTCATCCAGCATGAACTCAACTTCAGCGACCCCCTTGTACTTTAGTGCCTGCAAGAATTTGGTCGCCAATTGCTCAAGCTCCTCGTTATCGCGACGCTCCGCATAGGTTGTCGCGTGTCCGAAATCCATCGGATGCTGACGCAATCTGGCGGCAGCTAAACCGGAGACGATTCGCTCGCCATCAAAAAGTGCGGCATACGAGAAAAGGTTGCGAGTACCGCCTTCAATCATTTCTTGAGCAACAATCTGGCTGGCAGGGATCAAGGTACGCATCGTGGAATACTCGCGACTTAGTTCGGCTTCGTTTTTAACTAGAATCGCTTTGTTCTTGGTCTTGTCGTAGTAGTTTTTCTTGAAGGCTGGTTTTAAGACCAACGGATAATCCGGGTGGGCGTTGAGCAGTTGATCCAGCGATTCCGTTGAGTATTGAAGCGGGACAGGAACACCACATGACGCTGCCAGCGCATAGGCCTTATCTTTTTCGTAGAAGTTTTGAGCGATCTCCCATGGCGGGACGGCTAATACAAAAGACTCCGACAGTTCAGCGTGGTTCTTTGCCAAAAACTCGATCGTTTCATCGTTGACGCAGAAGACAACCCAGCCCTTAAGCCCTTCGGATTCCGCTAGCTGCTTTAGGTAGGCCACAGCCTGGGGATCATCCAGCAGGTCAAACTTGCGGGCTCGACGGCGAGCGAGCCTTGAGTGCACGGCGATTCCGCGTTCTGATGCAAGCAAAAAACAGGGGATGCTTTCAACAGCGAGAGCTCGCATCACTCCGACTGTTTGAAAGTCCGCTCCGATCAACAAAACTCCACGCTCAACTGCAGTACTCAACCGCGTACCCAATCTGTTTTGGAGGGCTGCTGCCGAACCTGTGAGCTATCTGCCGAACTGCACGGCAGATCTACGTGCCGAGAGATTCCAAATAGTCCGTCATAAGCTTTGATGAGCTGAGCGGCTTGATGATTCCAGGTGAGTCCATTCTCGACGCGCTTTCGCCCTTGCTTCCCCATTTGAGTTCGCAATTCAGCGTCATTCATTAACTTTTCGAGCAGCGAAGCATACTCCAAAACGTCATTGTTACTCGCGTACAGGGCCGCCTCTCCGGCCGTTTTCACATTCTCTGAGGTTTCGAAACACACAACAGGTTTTCCCATCGCCATGTATTCCATGGTCTTTATCGTCGTGCAACTGTCGTTGTACGGGTTGCTGGGGTCGGGGGTACTGCAGATATCGAAAGCCGCAATGTGCTGTGGAACTTCAACGAATGGAATCATGCCTGTAAATAGAAAGTACTGGGATAGTTTCAGCTTCTCTACGAGCGACTTAAGATCTGCCAGCGCAGGGCCACTTCCAACGATGATGACTTGCAGATCGGTTCGTCTGCATTCAGTCACTAATACATGCACTGCGCGAATCAAGTAGTCGACGCCATCTTGAATACCGATAACACCAACATAACCGATATTCAAGCAACCTGGCTTGCGCAGTTCTTGCTTTGGTACGACCGTTTTCATGAAGGCCTCATTAGGGCCGTTACGAACTACGAAGCACTTCGACGGATTCGCGCAACAGCGATGGATCTGAACATTTTGTTGAGTTTCGTTGGTCGCGATTAGAAGATTGGCTATGCGCGAGGCAAATCGCTCGAACCTAAGCAACAAACCATGAATCAGTTTACTGCCTTCACCATCGCGTTGAGCCAGATAGAGTTCCGGAGACAGGTCGTGCAGATCGTAAATGAATTTGATGCCGAATACCTTGTAAAAAGCAGGGATCACCGCATTCATGTCGGGGGGCGTATGCATGTGGATTGCATCAAAGCCATGTCTCAGGAACACGTATAAGCTGATTAAAAACTGCATCAAGATCGAATAGCCATACTCCAGTACATAGCCCAACAGTCCGCTAAAAACGGGTGGATGTGGATAGCGATAGACGCGTACATCACCAACTGTTTCCGCCTTGCGAGCGCTCTTCGAATCCGTTGGACAAATGACTGAGACACGGTAGCCAGCAGCTACCAGCGATTCCGCCTGCAGCAACACACGACAGTCCGCGGGATAGGACTCGTTCTCAAGCAACATCAGTATTCGAAATTGGCGGATTGAATGCATGGTTACTAAGGATTGTATCTAGCGACAAAGCTTTGAGGGAGAGCGCAATTCAAGGCGACAAAGGCTACGGCAACTATAGCTGTACGCGAGGAGCTATGAAGTTCCGCACCTGCTCGTAGACGGACTCGGCGGCTTTCATCATCCATGGCGCATAGATTTTTCGATACCGACCGAAGTTAGTTGGATGGCCTCCAAACTTTGCTTTAAATCTACCTGGGCCAAAATACTCACCTTCCCAGCCTCCGCCAGCAAAATCAAAGACTTCAAAGCCTTCCTGGGAATACGTGCGGAT